>NZ_CP143423.1:1673721-1989965 GCF_014337925.2 Roseobacter fucihabitans
CTCAGGCGCAGCGTGGCCGATAATCTGCGCTATCCGCTGCAGTTGCAGGGCATGGCGCGCGGTGACATCGAAGACCGTGTGGCCCAATGGAGCGCGCGCGTTAATCTGAAGGATCGCATGAGCCTCTCGGCGACACGGCTTTCGGGGGGTGAAAAACAACGGCTCGCGCTCGCACGGGCGCTGATCCGCAGGCCGGATGTTCTGTTTCTGGATGAGCCCTGCGCCAATCTGGACGGGGCCTCGACGCGGGATATCGAAAGCATCCTGCAAGGTGCGTTGACGGAGGGCACGCGTATCATCATGACCACCCATGACCTTGGGCAGGCAAAAAGACTTGCGAGTGATGCGGTCTTTATGCTGCATGGGTGCGTGCATGAAACCGGTGCTGCCGAGTCGCTTTTCAGCGCGCCGCAAACTGTCGAATTACAGGCATTCTTCCGAGGAGACATCATCACATGATCGCACGTATCGTCGCCCTTATGATCGCATTTGTTCTCGGAACCGCCGCCATGGCACAAGAGATCAAATTGGCCGTCACGACCTCATTTGAAAATTCTGGCCTTGCGGATGTGCTGCTGCCCGCGATCAAGCAGGATATTGATCTGGACGTGCAATTGCTGGTTGTTGGGACGGGTCAGGCGCTGCGCTTGGGGCAGGCGGGGGATGTGGATGCGATCCTGGTCCATTCACGCGCGGCCGAAGAGGCGTTCGTTGCAAAAGGCTACGGCACCTACCGGCGCGAGATTATGTATAATGATTTTGTCTTCATCGGGCCATCAAATGATCCAGCGGCAATCGCGCAGTCCCAATCCGCCGCCGAAGCTCTCAGGCGGATCGGCGTGATCAAGCCCGCTTTCGTCAGCCGTGGCGATGACAGCGGGACGCATAAGAAGGAAATCGCGCTCTGGCGCGCGGCGGATCTGGCCCCGGAAACCTTTGGGCCGTGGTATCGCGCCGTCGGTTCCGGCATGGGCGCGAGCCTCAACACAGCGGCAGGCCTGGATGCCTATATTTTGGCGGATCGGGCAAGCTGGCTGAACTTTGGCAATAAGGCGAATCTGGCGCTGCTCTACGCAGGGGATGCTTCATTGTTCAATCAATATGCATTTTTGGCCGTCAACCCGGAAAAACACGCCCATGTGCGCAATGATCTGGCGGTGCAGTTGGAAAACTGGCTGGTCAGCCCGCGCGCGGCCGACCTGATCAACAGCTACACGATCAACGGCGAAACGCTCTTTACCTTCAACGCCAAGCCGGAATGACCCTATCGCGCTTTGCGGAAAAAAACCTGCCTCCCCCGCGCTGTTTGAGATCCCGGATTTCTACGCGTTACGGACGGTAAAGTTTTTGAAAACCGCGTGAAAGGCTTCAGTGTTGATGCGGTTCTTCGTCCAGTGATCCATGGATGGCGAATTGCTCGATGCCCGCGTCCTGCGGTTCGATCATCCGGTAACTTTCCTTCACGCCCGCGGGAGTCAATTCGCGCGTGACCGTGAGCAGGGTATTGAACGCCTGATCCTCACAAAGGTCGATCATCTGGTTGATCTCTTCCATGGCCACGCCCATCGCGGCCTCCAGCGAAGGTGCGCCGTAGATATCGACAAAATGCTGTGCCAGGGTTTGGGCAATCGCGTCGCGCTCGTTTTCTTCGATCTGGGTCACGGCGACGAAGCTGCTGCGCCCAAAGGTTTCCGCACCCATCCAGCCGGTGGTAAAGGCCTGCTTGGCCTTGCCCGTCAGATCCCCTTCTGACCAGTTGGAAAACTCAAAGCCGCCCGAAATGCACCACTCACCGGTACGCGCGGGGCTGGCAAAGACACGGGTGTCGCTCTCGTCGAAATGAATGGCGCGGGCGAGTTTCATGGGGCCTCCGTCAGGGTTTGAGTGATCGGTATCATCACTGTCTGCGCGTCCTGCTGCAAGAGCAATCCGAAGGTTTCATCGACACCGATATAGGTGCCGGATTGCGCGCCAAACGATAGGGTGTCGCCCTTGCCATGCGCCAGGCCGGTCCATTCAATATGTATGGGTCGCACGCCATCTTCATCCCAGCGGTTGAGCCAGACCAGACTGTGGCGCACCCAGGCCTCCAGAAGATGCACGGCATCCACTTCGCTGCACCCCTCATCATAAAGCGTTGTTTTATCGGGGGTATCGCCTTTGTCTTGCCCCGCAGACCACAGCTCCAGCGTCAATCCGACCACAAGCCAGTCCGGCTCCTGTTCCGGCTCCTGCGGGGAGGCGGCTACCTGCATCGCGCCACAAACGGCACCGTTCACGCGGATATTGCCCTGCCACTCAAGATGCACCGACACCTCCGGCGGGGCCAGCGCGCCAAGGGCGTTCTGAAAGCCGATCCCGCAGAGCGGCAGCATGACCATCGCATCGCGCAGAGGCACTTCGGGCGCAAACACAATCGCGGCCTGCAGTCTGTCCAACGTGATGTCATAGGTCACAAGCCCGGCATCACATCCTGCACGCGCTTCCGAGCAGGCCGCCGCAAATGGATCAGCTCCAGCGGTTGCAAGCCCTTGAAACAGCGGTGGAAAAGCCGGTCCGCTCATGCTTTGTCGTCAGCGATGAGTGCACGGGCCACCACACGGAACGCTTCGGCCTGCGGGCTGTCGGGTTTGGACACAACGATCGGCGCGCCGCCATCCGCTGCCATACGAATGTCCAGATGCAGTGGGATTTCCGCCATTAGCGGCACACCCAGTTTCTTTGCCTCCGCCGCGACGCCACCATGGCCGAACACATGTTCTTCATGCCCGCAATTGGAGCAGATATGCGTGGACATGTTCTCGATCATCCCGAGAATTGGCGTGTTCAGCTGGTTGAACATATCAATGCCCTTGCGCGCATCCAGCAGGGCCACATCTTGCGGCGTGGAGACGATGATCGCCCCGTCCACATGGGCCTTTTGCGCCAGCGTCATTTGCACGTCGCCCGTGCCCGGCGGCAGGTCCACGATCAGCACATCCAATGCGCCCCATTGCACCTGGTTCATCATCTGCTGGAGCGCGCCCATCAGCATGGGACCGCGCCAGACCACGGCCTGATCATCGTTTGTCATCAAGCCGATGGACATCATGGTCACGCCGAAATTGCGCATCGGCAGGATCGTTTTGCCATCCGGCGAGGACGGGCGCCCGGACACGCCCAACATGCGCGGTTGCGAGGGGCCATAGACATCCGCATCCAGCAGCCCCACGCGCCGCCCTTCAGCGGCCAGCGCACAGGCGATGTTGGAGGCCACGGTGGATTTCCCCACGCCGCCCTTGCCCGAGGCGATGGCGATGATCCGGTCGATGCCGGGGATTTTCTGCGGACCCGACGGGGCGGCTGATTTCTGCGGTTTCAGATCGGGAGGGGCGGCAGGCGTGCTATGGGCGGTCATGACGACCGAGACGGTGCCGACACCCGCGAGCTGTTTGACTGCCGCCTCGGCTGCGGTCTGCACCTCGCCGTAAAGCGTGGCTTGAGACGGGGGGACTTCGATCACGAAGCGCACATCCTGCGTGTCACTGACCGTCAGCGCCTTGACCAGCCCCGCGGCCATGATGTCGGTGTCACTCACCGGATCGGTGATTGTTTTGAGTACGTTGAGTACGTCGTCGCGCGTCAGGCTCATGGGGAGTTATCCGTTCTGCGGGCCGGTAATCTGACCGGTGACTGTGTGTTCAAGGTCCAGACCCTCGATGCTCAAAACGACCTTGGCGGTATAGGTCTTGCCGGCGGCCCCGTCGGCATGGCGCATGGCTTCCTCGATCGCCTGCTGTGACGTCACACCGACTTGCTTGAGGAATTTGCGCATGGACATGTTGAATTCATCGTTCATTCTGGGTTCCTTTTCGAGGGGGAAGGTGGGTTCTGGGAAAACTTGACGGTTTGGCGGGACTGGTTTTAGGGTGACGCAACAACTGGTGACAAATGGGAGTGCCTGTGCGGGTCTTTTTGGCGATTGTTTTGAGTTTGATGATCCACACGCCCGCTCTGGCGGAACAGCCGCTGAGGCTGGCTGTTCCGGAGGCCTTGGCACAATCGGGTTTCGCGCAATTCGTGGTGCCGCGCTTCGGTCTCAAAACCGGTCTGCGCATTGAGCGTGTCGGCGAAAATGAGGACGCGCAAATGCGGTTTGTCACCGAGGGACCCGTACTGTTTGAAGGGCTTGGGGCGCAATGGTCGCTGACGCATGACGCCAGCCCGAAGGCGGAACGCTTTGCGGCCTGGCTGCGCTCTGACATCGGCAAGCGGACCATCGAAAGCTATGTCGCCCCGGATGGTGCAACGTTTTCCAGCACGGTCGAAAAGGCCGTGGTCGTGCCGGTGGTGCGCTACGGCGGGGATGCGGATGAAGGTGAAAAACTGTCCTTGCAAATGTGCGGGCGCTGCCACGTCATCAACGCCAAAAATCGCATGAACGGCATGGGCTCGACGCCGTCCTTTGCCGTGTTGCGCGGCTTTAAGGATTGGGGGGAACGGTTTGAGACCTTCCATCTGCGCAACCCGCATCCCAGCTTTACCCAGATCGCGGATGTGACCGACCCCTTTGATCCCAGCCTGCCGTCCCCCATCGTGCCGATGGAAATGACGCAGGCCGATTTGACGGCAATCCTCACCTATGTCGGCGAGATGACGCCTGCTGATCTTGGGGCTCCGTTGCAAACTCAGTGATCCTTGCGCTTGCTGAGGTAGTCATCCGTGGTGCGGATCGCTGGGCGTTCCTTGCCTGCGAAAGGATTGTTTTCGGAATGATATTGCGCCTGAATGCGGCAATTGTCGCACATCTGGATCATGCGCGCGGTTTCCGGCTTGGCAAACATCGCGTGCTTGCCAGCCAGCTTTTCCATGATGCGCTCCACGGTTGATTTGGAGCCGAATAACACGCCGCATTCCACGCAGGCAAACGGCTCTTCTTCATGCATGACCTTCTGCGTGAAGGCTTCATCGCTCAGGTTGAGTTGCGGGGTCAGGGAAATCGCATCTTCGGGACAGATGTTGGCGCATAGGCCACATTGCAGACAGGCGTTTTCTTCAAAGCGCAACTGGGGTTTATCGGGATTGTCGCCCAAAGCCCCCGCGGGGCAAAGTGACACGCAGGACAGGCATAGCGTGCAGGCGTCCTGATCCACCAAAATCGCGCCGTAAGGTGCAGCGTCGGGCAGCGGGATCATCTCGGCTTCCGGTTGCAAGGCCTGAGCGGCGAGCCGCGTCACCTGGCGTCTTGTCCCCAGCGGCAGGATCGGCGTTTGGACCCGCGCGAGGTCATGCTCGCCGTATAGGTTTTCGCTCAGCGCATCGGGATCATTGACATCGATCAACTGGACGGCCGCCCGCCCGGCGATTGCGATGGCCAGTGCCGCTTCGCTTTGCAGGACCGGACGCTCGGTGCGCGGGGCCAGCAGGATGGAGACGTCGCCAAACCCACAGGCCAGTGCCGCCAGCATTTCGGCATGGCCAAAACCCGCCGGTGCCGGGACCGACAGTGGGATCACGTCCGCCGGCAGCCCGCGCCCAAAGCGCGCGGCCAGCGAAATCATCTCCGACCCGAAGCTGTCATCATGCACCAGCAGGCGGGGCGTGTCGCCGCCCGCCTTACGGTAGGTCCCCGACAGAGTGTTCAACCGCGCAAAAACATCCGAGACCGGCGGCGCATCATAGCTGATCGCGCCGGAGGGGCAAAGTGCCGAGCAGGCCCCGCACCCGGCACAGATCATCGGGTCAATCGCCACATGCTCGCCCGCGGATGTGATCGCGCCCGTGGGGCAGATGTCGAGGCACTTCGAGCAGGCCGCTTGTTCGGCGCGCGAGTGTGCGCAGAGGGATTCCTCGAGCCGTATATAGAGTGGTTTTTCGAAGGTCCCCACCATCATCGAGGCCCCAAGGACGGCTTTTGCGACGGCAGGTTGGCTTCCGGGGTCCGCGCGCAGGTAACCATCTCGTTTTTCCGGCGCCGCAAAGAGGGCAGGTTGAGCGCTCAAATCCAGGATGACGTCACATTCTGTCAGCGCCCCGTCCTTTGGGGGTGTCCATTGTGCGCCCGCGCGACCCCCGGCGATGATCTGCTGGAACTGGTCGATGCGCAGGCTGAACTGGCCCAATGTACCGCTGGCGCGCGCCAGGGTGCCGCTCACGATATCATAGGGCAAACCGGGGCTTGTCTCCTGGGGCGCGGGCATCAGGAGCGTCACGGCCAGCGTGGCGGAAAGATCCTGCGCCGCCTGCAGCGCGGCCTCACCCGACCCGAGGATCAGGCAGGCCCCGTTTGAGACCACATCCAAGGTACGCTCGGCGGGCCGCGCCAAGAGAGCCTCTGCGGTCAGCGCCGCCATCTTTGCGCTTGGGTTTGCGCCCTCATCGCCCCATCCGGCCCGGTCGCGCAGGTCGACAAAAGCGGGTTCGGGGGCTGCGATCTCTTCGGCCAATTCCCGAAATAGCGGCGCTTCCTGCTGGCAGGCGATCAATACATCGCCCTTGGCGATCAGCGCTGCTGCCTGCTCGATCTGCGCGCCGCAAGCCTCGGTGAACATCATCGGACAGGCGAGCCCGGTGGCATCGCTGACCTTCTGCGCATCAATCGACTGGCTGCCAAGGCAATCGCATAAAATAATTGTTTTCGTCATCTCTCCCCCGTCGGCGCACGCCAGATCAGACATCGAGCCCGCGCAGCGCCGGTGCTTAGGTAGTCAGGTATTTAGGGGCGCGTAAACTGGATTCGACCCCTGCAATTCAGAAAACCGCAAGGCAAAGCGCGTGCCATCCCGTGCGCGACCGCCGCTGTGCATTTATGCAGGATCGACAAAGGCGCGGGATTTCATGGCCTTGGCAAAATGCAAAACCTCAACGGACCGGTTAAAACGCAAGATTGTGTGCGGGAGTATGCAAATTTCACTAGGATAATGTCATTCTTTTGGTACAGTGTCAGGACTTACAGTGCGCGAGGAGAAAATTGTTGGGGATCGTCTACCCAAATTCACAATCTGTGAAGCTTGGTGTCGTTTTGCGCCGCTCACCCGGTGTGACCGCCTGGGTGAGGTGGGCCTGGAAGGCGACCGCAGTCTTGCCCGGCGCGCCGCAGGCGTCCTGGAAAATCCTGCGACAGGAAGGCGATGTCACCGAATATCACGCGTCGACGCATGATCTGACGCTTTATGTTTCCGATACCGAAGCCTATGCGCATGAGCTTCAGGCCGAACAGCCGTCGGTCTATGTGGTCCTGCGCCCAATCGAGGTGGAGGCAGACGCAGCACCGTGGAATATCCTGCACGTCACAGCCTCGCCATATGAGGCGCAGGATTATTGTGACAGCGGTGAGGAAACGGTAGAGCGCGTGGAAATGCCGGCACCTGTTTTGGCCTGGGTTTCCGAGTTCGTGGAACAGTTCCACGTCGAAGAAGAATTCGTGAAACGCCGACGTGATCGGTTGGATGTGGATCGCAAGGATCATGGCATCGGGGACGCGCGGATTTCGCAGGTCTCCGATGTGTACCGCGCACCGACCGTTCCCCCACGCGGAGCACCGGAATGAGCGTGCAAGCAACCTTCTGGGCGCGACGTCGCGCAGCCGTTCAAGCGGAAGAGGCCGCCGAAATACGCGCGCGCGACTTGCGTGACGCCGAAGCCCTGGCGTTGGAGCAATCTGAGAAAGATGATGCAACCTTGCTGGCCGAGATGGGATTGCCCGATCCCGAAGGATTGGCGGCGGGCGATGATTTTGCGGCATTCATGGCCAAAGAGGTGCCCCAGCATCTGAAGAACAAAGCGTTACGTGTTCTGTGGCGCAGCAATCCCGTGCTGGCCTGTGTGGATGGGCTCAATGATTACGACGAGGACTTTCACGCAGCGGCACTTGCGGCGGAACCGATCAAGACAGCCTATCAGGTTGGCAAGGGCATGATGGCGCATATCGAGGAAATGGCGCGTCAGCAGGAAGCTGCACAGGCGTCTGCGCTGATGCCCGAGCCGGAAGAGGCCCCGGCAGAAGAGATCGCGCAGGAGACCGTTTCCCAGCAGCCCGTTGTGCAGGACGCAGAAGACCCCGTGATGCAAGCAGAGGCAGAGCCCGAAAGTGATCACGACGCCCCGCCACGTCGAATGCGTTTTCGTTTTGAGGAGGCATCGGTATGACACTGGCCGAACAGAGTTTTGAGATCGATCCCGAAGACCGCCTGCGCGCGGATCTTTACAATTTTCTTGGGCTGTTGCTGGCGCGCCCAGCGGGGCAGATGTTACTGGATCAAACTGCGGAGTTGAGCGGGGATGCAGGGCCGATTGGCGAGGCGATCAACGGTCTGGCGCGGGTGGCAAAGGCGACAAAGCCCAAATCGGCGGAGCGCGAGTTCAATGCGTTGTTCATTGGTCTGGGGCGGGGTGAATTGCTGCCTTATGCCAGCTATTACCTGACCGGGTTTCTGAACGAAAAGCCGCTGGCGAAACTGCGCAGCGACATGGCCAGGCTGCAAATGACGCGGGCGGATAATGTGTTTGAGCCCGAAGACAGCATGGCGGCTTTGATGGAAATGATGGGTGGCATGATCGTGGGGCGTTTCGGACGGCCCGCCGATCTTGAGCAACAACGCATGTTTTTTAACAACCATATCGCGCCCTGGGCCACGCATTTTTATACGGACCTGGAGGCCGCGAAAGCATCGGTTTTCTATGGATCGGTAGGGGCTGTGGGGCGTGAATTCATGGCCATCGAAAAAGAAGCATTCAGATTGACGGCAGGCTGACCTGCCAGGAGAGGGCGGGACGCCGCCGGGAAAGACGAAAGGGAGAGACAGATGACAAAGACATCACAGGGCGACACAAATCGTCGCGATTTTCTGAAACTGGCAGGCACAGCGGCCCCGGCGGCTGTGGCCGTGGTGGCAGCAGGCACCAGCACCGCAGAGGCATCCCCGGTGGACCCCCTGTCCGAGACCATGCAGGATACCGCCCACACCAGAGCCTATCTCGACAGCACACGCTTTTAAGCCATTCGCGCTTGGGGTGAACGCCTCGGCGCAAGAAAATAACCTAGCCACCTGAATGGGGCAGCAAGGGAGGACTACATGCTAAGGAAAAAGACCAATCGGGTCTCGCATCGCGCAGGACGCACCAACATCCTGTCTGACGTGACACATAAATCAGTCGACCGGCGCGCGTTTTTGCGCGGATCGGGTCTGGCCATTGGCGGCTTGGCCGCGATTTCCGCAACCGGGGGCGCGGTGACGCAGGCCTCAGCCGCAACAGCGGTTAACGGCGCGGTTGAGACCATCAAAACCGTCTGTACCCATTGTTCGGTCGGCTGCACGGTAATCGCGGAAGTCTCCAACGGCGTGTGGACCGGCCAGGAGCCCGGCTGGGACAGCCCGTTCAACCTTGGCGCGCATTGCGCCAAAGGGGCGGCGGTGCGCGAGCACGCCCATGGTGAACGCCGCCTGAAATACCCCATGAAGAAAGAGAACGGCGAATGGGTTCGCATTTCCTGGGAGCAGGCGATCAACGAAATCGGCGATGGCATGAACAAAATCCGCGAAGAGAGCGGACCGGATTCAGTCTATTGGCTGGGATCGGCGAAATCAAACAACGAACAGGCCTATCTGTTCCGTAAATTCGCAGCCTACTGGGGCACGAATAACGTCGATCACCAGGCGCGGATTTGTCACTCCACCACCGTGGCCGGTGTGGCGAACACATGGGGCTACGGTGCCATGACCAACAGCTATAATGACATCCACAATTCCAAAGCGATGTTCCTGATCGGCGGCAATCCCGCAGAGGCGCACCCTGTTTCACTGCTGCACATGCTGAAAGCCAAGGAGCAGAATAACGCGCCGTTTATCGTGTGTGATCCGCGCTTTACCCGCACGGCGGCCCATGCGGATGAATACGTGCGCTTCCGTCCCGGCACGGATGTGGCGCTTGTCTGGGGTATCCTGTGGCACATCTTCGAGAACAGCTGGGAGGATAAGGAGTTCATCCGCACCCGTGTCTGGGGGATGGATCAGATCAAGACCGAAGTCGCCAAATGGAACCCCGAAGAGGTTGAGCGCGTCACCGGTGCACCCGGCAGCCAGCTCAAGCGGGTTGCGCGCACGCTGGCCAACAACCGTCCCGGCACCGTGATCTGGTGCATGGGCGGTACGCAGCACACCAATGGTAACAATAATACGCGTGCGTATTGTGTGCTGCAACTTGCGCTTGGCAACATGGGTACGGCGGGGGGTGGCACCAATATTTTCCGCGGCCATGACAACGTGCAGGGGGCCACAGACCTTGGCGTTCTGGCGGATACATTGCCAGGGTATTATGGCCTGTCCGAGGGATCATGGGCGCATTGGGCGCGGGTCTGGGAAGAAGATCTGGATTACCTCAAAGGCCGGTTCTCGGATGCGTCCTTTGATGGCAAATCGATGATGAACCTGACCGGTATTCCGGTCAGCCGCTGGATTGACGGGGTTCTTGAAGACAAAGAGAACATCGACCAGCCCGACAATACCCGAGCGATGGTTCTTTGGGGCCACGCACCAAACTCCCAAACCCGTCAGAAAGAGATGAAGACGGCGATGGAGAAGCTGGACATGTTGGTGGTGGTTGATCCATTCCCGACGGTCACGGCGGTGCTTCAGGACCGCGAGGATGGCGTTTACCTGCTGCCCTGCTCGACACAATTCGAGACGCGCGGTTCCGTGACGGCCTCCAACCGGTCGCTGCAATGGCGCGACAAGGTGGTTGATCCGCTGTTTGAATCCAAACCGGATCATGTGATCATCTCGCTCTTGGCCGAAAAATTCGGTTTCCACGACAAGATCTTCCGCAATATCGCCATGGATGGTGAAGAGCCGAATGTTGAGGACATCACCCGAGAATTCAACCGCGGCATGTGGACCATCGGTTACACCGGTCAAAGCCCTGAGCGTTTGAAAATGCACATGGCGAACCAGCATACGTTTGATCGCACCAGCTTGCGGGCGATCGGGGGACCGGCAGATGGTGATTTCTACGGTCTGCCATGGCCAAGCTGGGGGACGCCCGAGATGAACCATCCGGGCACGGCGAACCTCTATGATATGTCGATGCCTGTCGCGGAAGGTGGTTTGTCCTTCCGGGCGCGTTTCGGTGTGGAGCGGGATGGGGACAACCTGCTGGCTGAGGGCGTGTCCAACCCCGGCGCGGAAATTCAGGACGGATACCCTGAGTTCACCATGCAGATGCTGGTCGATCTGGGATGGGACAAGGATCTGACTTCTTACGAACGGCGCATGATCGAATGGGTATCGGGTTTCTCCGACGTACGTCCCGGTGCCGAGGAAGTCGGTGAAACGTCACAACAAGGCGAATTACCTTCCGATTACGTGTCCAAAGTGGGCGGTGTAAACTGGAAAACCGACCTGTCGGGCGGTATTCAGCGGGTTGCGATCAAGCATGGCTGCTCACCCTTTGGCAACGCCAAGGCGCGCGCGGTTGTGTGGACCTTCCCCGATCCGGTGCCGGTGCACCGCGAGCCGCTCTATACCAACCGCCGTGATCTCGTGGCCGATTATCCGACCTATGAGGACAAGAAGTTCTGGCGCCTGCCAACCATGTATAAGTCGATCCAGGATCAGGATTTCTCGCAGGACTATCCGATCATCCTGACCTCCGGGCGTTTGGTTGAATACGAGGGTGGGGGCGATGAGACACGCTCCAACCCTTGGCTGGCGGAGCTCCAGCAGGACATGTTTGTCGAAGTGAACACCCGCGACGCCAATAACCTTGGTATTCGGGATGGCGAGCAGGTTTGGGTCGAAGGGCCTGAGGGCGGCAAGGTCAAGGTTATGGCCATGGTCACCGAGCGCGTCGAAAGCGGTGTGGCCTTCATGCCATTCCACTTCGGCGGCCATATGGAAGGCGTTGATCTGAGGGATAAATATCCCGATGGCGCGGACCCCTATGTTCTTGGTGAATCCACCAACACCGCACAGACCTACGGCTATGATTCAGTGACCCAGATGCAAGAGACAAAAGCCACTCTTTGCAAAATCTGGGCAGCATAAGGGAGGACATGAAAAATGGCCGCTAGAGCAAAATTTCTCGTCGACGCTGAACGCTGCATCGAATGCAACGCCTGCGTTACAGCCTGTAAAAATGAGCATGAAGTGCCATGGGGCATCAACCGCCGCAAGGTCGTCACCATCAATGACGGCTCACCGGGCGAGCGGTCGATTTCCGTGGCGTGCATGCATTGTTCGGACGCGCCTTGCATGGCCGTCTGTCCGGTGGATTGCTTCTATCAGAACGAAGAAGGCGTCGTTCTGCACTCCAAGGACCTCTGCATCGGGTGTGGGTATTGCTTTTACGCATGCCCCTTTGGTGCGCCGCAATTCCCGCAAGCGGGCAATTTCGGATCGCGCGGCAAGATGGACAAATGTACCTTCTGCCAGGGTGGACCGGAAGAAAACCACTCCACCGCTGAATTCGCCAAATATGGCCGCAACCGCATCGCAGAGGGCAAATTGCCGATCTGTGCGGAAATGTGCGCGACCAAGGCGTTGCTGGCCGGGGATGGTGACATCGTTGCCAATATCTACCGCGAGCGCGTGGTGGCGCGTGGCTTTGGGTCCGGTGCCTGGGGCTGGGGAACAGCTTACGATCAGAAGGGCGGCTAAGCCCGCTTGAACGACATGTTAATCTGCGGGGCGGCTCTACGGGGTCGCCTCGCACCGTCTTAGCCAGGTTGGATATGCCCATGCTCCGTCTTCTTTGTTTCTTGGTGTTTACGCTGACCTTGTCGGTCTCTGTCCACGCCCAGGAAAACGCGCCCACCGACCGCAGCGCCACCGGCGGTGCGCAGACACTCGAAGACATCATGAAGCGTCAGCAGGGTCTGAAACTGGACAACAGCTTTCGCAGCGACGTGACCGGCAGTCCCGATCGCGCCGCGCCCACAACCGATCAACTGGGAACACTTGGCGGTGCATCCGATCCCGATCTATGGCGCGCCTATCGCTTTAATTCCGCCGACATCACAACACAGGTGCGCGGTCATGCAGCGGAGGTGTTGATCCAGGACGGTGGCATGCGCTGGCTTATCTTTCGTGAAGGGCCGCTGCTCACTTACGGGTCCTGGCTGATGGGGGGCATGACGCTTTTATTGGTGCTGTTCTATCTGATCCGGGGCCGTATCAAGATCGATGGCGAAAAGACCGGGCGCACCATCCTGCGCTTCAAATCCGCCGAACGCTTTGCGCATTGGCTACTGGCGGGGTCCTTCATCCTGCTTGGGATCACCGGGCTGATCTCGCTGGCGGGGCGCAAAATCATCATCCCGGCCTTCGGACACGAGGCCTTTTCCATTATCGCGATTGGTTCCAAATGGGTCCATAACAATGTGTCCTGGGCGTTCATCCTTGCGCTGGTTCTGATCTTTGTCTTCTGGGTTGTGCACAATCTGCCGGATCGCACGGATATCAACTGGATCATCAAGGGCGGGGGCATCTTCGGCGGCGGCCACCCGCCGGCCAAGAAGTTCAACGCCGGACAGAAACTCATCTTTTGGTCGGTGATCATCTTGGGCGGTTCGATTGCGGTGTCGGGTGTTTCGCTGCTCTTTCCCTTCGAGTTGCCGATGTTCGCCGCGACCTTTGAAACCCTTAATGCCTTGGGTTTACCGCAGCTTGTCGGTCTGGGGGAATTGAACACCAATCTCGCGCCGCATGAGGAAATGCAATACGCTCAGCTTTGGCACGCCATCGTCAGCTTTGTGCTGATGGTCATCGTCATTGCGCATATCTATATCGGGTCGGTCGGTATGGAAGGGGCTTATGACGCGATGGGCAAGGGCGAGGTCGAATTGCAATGGGCGCGTGAACACCACAGCATCTGGACCGCCGAAGTCGAAGAAAAAGAAAAAAAGGCGGGCTCGACATGAGAGAGATATTGCTCGCCGGTCTGGCCATGATCGTGATTTCCGTTGCCGCCAGCTTCGGCCTCAAGGAGATCGGGTTTTCTTCGGCGGATCAAAACACCGGGCAGGCGGTCCGGCTGGATTGAGCCTACTGCGCGGCCGTTCTGAGTTCCACCATAAGGTGTCGGAACTTGTCCCCCTGGATACCAACGTGATCGCGCAGCGCAGTTGCCGCGCGCATTTCATCCGCTGATTTAAGTGCGGCGACGATCTCTTCGTGTTCGCGCATGGATTGTGCCATACGTCCGCGCAGCCGCAGTTGCAAACGACGGAACGGTTTGAGCCTGCGATGCAGCCGCAGGGCTTGTCCGGCGAGGTAGCTATTGCCCGATTGGGCATAGATCATATGGTGAAACCTCTCGTTCTCCCGGTAATAGGCGTCGGTGTCATTCTCGGCAATCGCCGCGCGGCACAGCGCATTGGCGCAGTCCAATTCTGCCAGTGCCTCCTCTGAAATCCGCAAGGCTGCGAGCCGCCCGCAGACCCCTTCGATCTCCGCCATGGTCTCAAACATCTCCATCAATTCGACGGGACCGGGCTGGCGCACGAAAACGCCGCGCCGGGGGAGTTGTTCGGCAATCCCCGATGCCACCAGCCGCTGCAGCGCTTCACGGATCGGGGTGCGCGAGACGCCAAATTGTTTCGCCAGCCGGATTTCATCAAGCCGGTCCCCATCGTTGAACTGCCCGGTAAAGACCAGTTCTTCCAAAGCGTCGGCAATCCGGTCGGCGTGCTTGAGTTCCATCAGGTAAATATAGGATTGGTTTGCGCACGCAACAATGGTGTTCTTGTATACAAAAATATTGACTCTGGATGCGAGGCGCTAAATGCTGGCGCATAAGCTGGGCACCGAAGGTCAGCGATCTGGGAGGATAATATGAAAACCAAACTGCTTTGTGCAGCCTTTGCGGCTGCTATTGCCACTTTTACCGTATCCGCGCAGGCGACGGAACTGCGTCTGTCGCATCAATGGTCCAATAAGGACGTGCGCCATCATGTCGCTCAAATCATAGCGGATGAGGTTGCGGCGGCTGATGTGGATCTTGAGATCAAGATTTTCGGCTCCAAATCGCTGTTCAAGCCGCGCGAGCAATATAAACCGCTCAGCCGGGGACAGCTGGACATGACCGTGCTGCCGCTCAGCTACGCCGGGGGCCAGCAGCCCGCGTTTAATTTGACGCTGATGCCGGGCCTCGTGAAAAACCACGACCACGCCGCGCGTCTGAGCGATAGCCCCTTTATGGAAGCCCTTGAGGCCAAGATGGCGGAGGATGACGTCATGGTGTTGGTACACGGCTATCTGGCGGGCGGATTTGTGGGCAAGGATAAATGCATCACCAAGCCCGAAGATGTGGTCGGCCAGCAGACCCGTGCGGCGGGCAAGGCCTTTGAGCAGATGCTCGCAGGGGCAGGGGCCTCGATTGCTTCCATGGCCTCTTCCGAGATCTATAACGCCATGCAAACCGGCGTTCTGACGGCGGCCAACACATCGTCATCCTCATTCGTGTCTTATCGCATCTATGAACAGGTGGCCTGTTATACGCCAGCCTCGGACGTCGCTCTGTGGTTCATGTATCAGCCGGTTTTGATGAATAAATCCACGTTCGAGGGGCTGACACAAGCCCAGCAGACGGCCTTGCGCGACGCTTCTGCAAAGGCCGAAGCATTTTATCTCGAAGAGGCCAAGAAGCAGGACGCCGCATCGGTAAAGGTGTTCCAGAACGCAGGTGTCGAAATCGCCCAGATGAGTGCCGAGGATTTTGAAGCCTGGCGCGCGATTGCGACCGAAACCTCCTATAAGGCCTTCGTCGAAGAAGTTCCCGATGGGCAGGCGCTGCTTGATATGGCCTTTGCAGTCGAGTGACCCAAAAGGGGCGGTGTTGATTCACCGCCCTTTTTTACCCCCCCTCATCAGGATCGACATCATGGCCGGCTCACATACTGCGACCAATAATGCGGTCGGGGACCACCCGTTTCTGCGCGCGGTCGCGGCTCTTTCAACGGTTGCGGGCTGGTGTTCGGCGGCGATGATCGTGGCCGCGGTCGCGATCACATGTCAGATGATTTTTGTGCGCTTCGTGCTCAACGGCTCGACCGTCTGGCAGACGGAAATGGTGATCTATCTGGTGATTGGTGCGACGCTTGTGGGCTTGCCTTACGTGCAACGCCTGCGCGGTCATGTGAACGTCGATCTGATCCCGCTGGCCTTGCCTGCGCCCGCCCGCAAGGGGCTCGCCGTGCTGACGTTGTCGCTCTCCATCGCCATTATCGCGGTGATGCTGTGGTACGGGTTTGACTACTGGCACTTCGCCTGGGATCGCGGCTGGAAATCGGACACGGTCTGGGGCGTGCGGTTGTGGATTCCCTATCTGGCGCTGCCTGTCGGTTTTGGTCTTCTGCTCTTGCAGCTTATCGCGGATCTGGTGGGGGTGTTGACCGGCACCGAGGCCCCGTTTGGTTTGGAGAACGACTGATGGACCCGCTCCTCCTCGGCGCTCTGGTCGCCATTTCCACCATCATCGTGCTTTTCTCCGGCGTCTCCGTGGCGATGGGTCTGCTGATTGTCTCAGCCGGGTTCCTGATCATTTTTGATGGCATGCGCAGCCTGGAGCTGATGCCCGAAATCCTCTTTGGCAAACTCGATAACTTCGCCCTTCTGTCGATCCCGATGTTCATTATCATGGGCTCCTCCATCGCCTCGACGCGCGCAGGCGCAGACCTCTATGAGGCGCTCGAACGTTGGCTCACCCGCGTCCCCGGCGGCCTTGTCATTTCGAACCTCGGGGCCTGTGCGCTGTTCGCGGCGATGTCCGGATCAAGCCCCGCCACCTGTGCAGCCATCGGCAAAATGGGCATCCCCGAAATGCGCAAACGGGGCTATCCTGACGGGGTGGCGGCGGGCTCCATCGCGGCGGGTGGCACGCTGGGCATCCTGATCCCGCCCTCCGTCACCATGATTGTCTATGGCATCGCCACCGAAACCTCGATTGGCCGCCTGTTCCTTGCCGGAGTCATTCCGGGTCTGCTGCTGGTGGCGCTTTTCATGGCATGGTCGCTCTATTCCACCTGGAAATCCGGGGATGCGGGCCTGCTCACGGCGGGCAATTACACATGGCGCGAGAAATTCGAAATTCTGCCCCGCGTGCTGCCTTTCATCGGCATCATCATCGGCGTGCTTTATGCGATGTATGGCGGTATCGCGACGCCTTCGGAAACGGCGGCGGTGGGCGCGCTCCTCTGCCTGATCATCGCCATGGTGATCTATAGGCTCTGGCAACCCTCCGCCCTTTGGGTCGTGCTGCGCGACAGCACCAAGGAAAGCGTGATGATCCTCTTCATTATCGCCGCCGCCGGCGTGTTTTCCTATATGCTCTCCAGCCTCTTCATTACGCAATCCATCGCCGAATGGATCGGTACGCTCGATGTCAACCGCTGGGTCCTGATGGGGACGGTCAATGTCTTCCTGCTGATCGCAGGTTTCTTCCTGCCGCCAGTTGCGGTGATCCTGATGGCAGCCCCCATCCTGTTGCCCATTATCACCACCGCCGGGTTCGACCCGATCTGGTTTGCCGTCATCCTCACCATCAACATGGAAATTGGCCTGATCAGCCCGCCGGTGGGCCTCAACCTCTATGTGATCAACGGGATCGCGCCGGATATCTCGCTCAAGACCATCCTCATGGGGTCGCTGCCCTTTGTGGCCTGTATGGTCATCGCGATCATCCTGCTGTGCCTGTTTCCGGGGCTCGCCACCTGGTTGCCCGATGCGGTCATGGGGCCATCCTTTTGATGGCATCTCGGGAAACAAGCGCGCATTGAAAATGACACCGCACTAAGGATTAAACGATGGCAAATCCGCTTTTTGATACGCTCTTTGGACATCATGTCGGGCAGGATACGGTTTTCTTGCAAATGCCGGACGGGTCGACCCTGACCCACTCGGCGTTTCTCGACATGGTGGGCCGCTTTGCCAACGCCTTTGCCGATATGGGGTTGAAGCCGGGAGATCGCCTCGCACTTCAGGCGAAAAAATCTCCGCAATCTCTCGCGGTTTACGCGGCGGCGGTGCAATCGGGAATCATTTTCTTGCCGTTAAACACGGGATACACGGCGGCGGAAGTTTCCTATTTCGTGGAAAACAGCGGCGCGCGCCTGTTGATCTGTGATCCCGTCAACGCGGGTGGGTTGCAAGCTGCGGCTGATTCCGTAGGGGCCGCGCTCCAGACGCTGGGCGCGGATGGTACGGGATCATTGCCGGATCGCGCGAGCCGGTTGAGCGGACAATTTGAGACCGCATCCCGCAGGGCGGATGATCTCGCTGCATTCCTCTATACCTCGGGCACCACCGGCCGTTCCAAAGGCGCGATGTTGACGCAGACCAACCTTCTGTCCAACGCGCAGACGCTGGTGGAGGCATGGCGCTTCACCCGGAACGATGTGCTGCTGCATGCTTTGCCGATCTTTCACACGCATGGGCTGTTTGTGGCCACGAACATACAGCTGCTGACCGGCGGCTCGATGATTTTCTTGCCAAAATTTGATGTGGAGACGGTGATCGACGTCCTGCCTCGGGCAACGTCGATGATGGGCGTCCCAACTTTCTATACCCGGCTGATGGATGATCCGCGTTTCACGCAGGACCTTGTGTCGCATATGCGCCTGTTTATCTCGGGCAGCGCGCCGCTTCTGGCCGAAACACATGTGCAATTTGAAACCCGCACCGGCCACCGCATTCTTGAACGCTACGGCATGACGGAAACCAATATGAACACCTCCAACCCCTATGACGGGGTGCGCAGGGCAGGGACGGTCGGCTTTCCATTGCCGGGTGTCGAATTGAAAATCACCGATCCTGCCACGGGTGCCACTCTGCCGGACGGTGATATCGGCCAGATCGAAGTGCGCGGCGACAATGTGTTCAAAGGCTATTGGCAGATGCCCGAAAAGACACGGGAAGAGCTGCGCGAGGATGGGTTTTTCATCACCGGGGACCTCGGTTTGATCGACGATCAGGGATATGTGCAGATCGTCGGGCGCAACAAGGATCTGATTATTTCGGGCGGGTATAACATTTACCCTAAGGAAATCGAGGCGTTGCTTGATGATCAGCCGGGCGTGTTGGAAAGCGCTGTGATCGGTGTGCCGCATCCTGATTTTGGCGAAACCGTGGTTGGTTTCCTGGTGCCACAAAAAGATCAGCAACCCGATGTGAAGCAGATCGAAAGTGCCGCATGCACTCAATTGGCGCGGTTCAAACATCCGCGTAAATTAATTATTCTGACCGAACTTCCCCGCAATACGATGGGGAAGGTGCAAAAGAATGTTCTGCGCGATGACTATGGCGGGCTCTTCAGTGCTTGAGCGTCAGAGCGTGTCTTTCGGCGTCTCACCGGTGAAAAAAGCATCGAGATTATCCAAGGCCCGGAACCCCATCGCGTCGCGGGTGCGGGTAGTGGCCGATCCGATATGAGGCAGCATGAAGATGTTGTCATGCGCGGCGAAAGCGGGGTTTCCGCCGGGCTCGACCTGAAAACAATCCAGACCTGCGGCGGCCAATTGACCGGTTTTCAAAGCCGCAAGCAGCGCGCTTTCATCCACCAGCGCGCCGCGCGCAGAGTTCACCATGACAGCGCCATGGGGCAGCAGCGCGAAACGTTCGGCGTTCATCAGATTGGTGGTCTCGGGCGTTGCGGGGCAGTGGAGCGAGAGGAAATCGGCGACACCGAGCAGGCTTTCAACCGTGTCGTGATAGATCGCACCCTTGGCCTGCGCTGTGGGCAGTTCAGAGCGATTGTAGTAATGGATTTCCATATCAAAACCCCGCGCCTTGGCCGCAAAGGCACGACCGACGCGCCCCATGCCGATGATCCCCAGACGCGCGCCCGTCACCTGCTTGCCGACCATAAAGGAGGGTGACCAGAAGTCCCACTTGCCCTCACGCACGATACGGTCGCCCGCCACCGCATGGCGCGCCGCGCCCAACATCAGCAGCATGGCCAGTTCGCCCGTCGCATCCGAGAGCACATCCGGCGTGTTCGTCACAGTGATCCCGCGCGCCTTGAGTGCGGGCAGGTCGCAATGATCCACACCGACGGAATGATTGGCGATGATCTTGAGACGCGGGTCCAGTTGAGCGGCAACATCCGCGCTGAAGTGTTCGGAGTGGCAGGGGATGATCGCATCGAACTCTGCACTCGCGGCAATGATATCCTGCGCGCTGCCCGGTGTGTCATCATGGTTAACGACCGTGTCATAATCGCGCGCCGCACGTTCCAGCGTGGCGTCAGACAGGCGGCGTGTGATCCAGAGGCGTGGCTTGCTCATGGGTTATTTCTTTCGGATGCATTCGTCCCAGTAATCGTAGATCGCCATGGCGCAGACGATGATCACGATCACCATGAAGGGGAAGCCGCCCCAGAACCCGGCAAACCCGGTGGAAATGCTGTGCGAGAGTTCGCCGACGAAGATCACCAGCAAAGCGGTGCCGATGAGCCCCACGATCACTTTGACGATATATGACATCTTGATGTCCTTTGCTTCAGGCGGCCGCAGCCGCGATGTGGTTTTGCAGCCAGCGCGCGGTGCGCAACAGGCGGTCGTCTTTTTGCGCGGGGCCAATCAATTGCACGCCGATGGGCAGGCCGGTTTCCCCGACCAGCAGGGGCAGGGTCACACAAGGCAAACCCGCCAGCGTCCAGAGCGTGCAGAAGATCGGATCGCCTGTGCCTGCGCCGAAACGGGGTGCTTCGCCCGCCGCAGCGGGGGCGATGATGGCGTCATAGTCGGTGAAAAAGTCGTCAAAAAACACCTCTGCCGAGGCTTTGACGGCCAGCGCATCCTCGTATTCGGTTTTGCTGATCTGGCGCGCGCGGGTGATAATCGGCTTTAACGTGTCGCTGATCTGATCCCAGTAGGTGTCAAAAACCTCCGCCTGATGCTGCGCGATTTCATATTCGTGGATGCGGGCCTGCACGGCGACGAGGTTGGAGAGCTGATCCGCAGGCTCCATACGCGTCACGCGCGGCCCCATGATCTCCATCACACCGTCCAGGCCCTCGCGGGCGGCCTCGGACAAACGATCATTGAAGGGCAGATCAAACCAGATGAAGTCGGGGTCGACGGGTGCGTTCTGCGCCGTGCCCTTCGCCATGGCGGGGCGCGCATTGGCGAAACTCTCCGGATCGCGTTGATCATATGCGGCGATCACATCCGCAAGCAGCGCGGCGTCTTCCAACGTGCGCGCGAAAGTCCCGATCTGATCCAGCGAGACGGAGGTTTGCAACACGCCTGTGCGCGGTATCATCCCGCGTGTTGGCTTGAAGCCAAAAGTGCCACAGAAAGACGCGGGGCGGATCACCGACCCGTTGGTTTGCGTGCCGATGGCCAGCGGTACATGGCCAGCAGCCACGGCGGCAGCGGACCCACTGGAAGACCCGCCCGGCGAATGATCGGGGTTATGCGGGTTGCGCGTTTCATTGGCATGCACAAAGGCCAGTTCCGTAGTCACGGTCTTGCCCATGATCACCGCGCCCGCTTCGCGCAGCATCTCGACGATACGTGCGTCATCCTCGCTTTGGCGGTGCTTGAAGATGGGCGTGCCGCGCTCAGTTGGCATATCGCGCGTATCGATGATGTCCTTGAGCGCGACGGGAATGCCATGCAGCGGACCGGTGGCCAGACCCTTTTGGCGCAGCGCATCACAGGATGCGGCCTGGGCCAATGCGGCCTCAGCGTCCAGATGCGCCCAAGCGTGGACCGCCCCGTCCGTCTCAGAGATATGGCTCAGGCAGGATTGCACAAGCTGCGCGGATTTGAGCTGGCCGGAGGCGATGTAGCGCGCCGCCTCCGTGGCCGAGAGTGTATGTGGTTTGAGCTTCACGGGATGTAGACACCGAAGAGATAATCAGGGAACCACAGGGCGATGCCGGGGAATTGATACATCAGCACCATCGTGAAGATCACGATGCCAAGGTAGGGCATGATCCCGCGGAAGATTTCCATCAGTTCAATCTGATTTTTCAGCACCCCTTTGAGATAATAGGCCGACATGGCCATAGGCGGGGTCAGGAAAGAGGTTTGCAGGTTCAGCGCCACCAGCATCGCAAAGAAATAGGGGTTCACCCCAAAGACTTCGAGCAGCGGCAGGAAGATCGGCACGAAGATGATAAGGATTTCCGACCACTCCAAAGGCCAGCCTAACAGGAAGATGATGACCTGCGCCAGAACGAGGAACTCCCAGGGTTCCAGATCCATGCCGCCGACCCATTGGGCGATGATGTCATGCCCGCCGAGATAGGAGAAAACACTCGCAAAGGTCCATGAGCCGACGAAGAGCCAGCAGACCATCGCCGTGGCCTTGGCCGTCAGGAAAACGCTTTCCTTGAGCTTGGTCCAGGACATGGACCGGTAGAGGACAGCCAGCACCATGCCCCCCAAGGCTCCCATGGCCGCAGCTTCGGCGGGGGTGGCGAGGCCGCCCAAAATGGAGCCCAGCACCAGCGCGATGAGCACTGTCAGAGGCACGAAGCTGACCAGCAGGTTCAGGTAGATTTCGCGTGGTGGGGGTACGTCGTCGGATGTTGGTTTCGGGGCGAGTGCGGGATTGAAATACACCCGCACGATCACATAAACGATGTAGAGGCCCGCGAGTATGAGCCCTGGGAAGACCGCCGCTGCATAGAGCCGCAGCGGCGACAAATCTCCGATGGCCGAGTACACGATCAGCATGATCGAGGGCGGGATAAGTATGCCCAGCGTACCGCCTGCGCAGATCACGCCAGCCGCGAAGCTCTTGTTATAATTGGCGTTTGCCATGGCGGGGAAGGCCAACAGGCCCATCAGCGTGACAACCGCGCCCACAATCCCAGAGGCCGTCGAGAAAACCGCGCAGGTCAGCAGCGCGGCGATGGCGAGCGAGCCTGGCAGATTGCGCGCGGCCTGATAGAGCGAGAAAAACAGCTTGTCCACGATGTTGGCGCGTTCCACCACATAGCCCATGAACAGGAACAGTGGAATGGCGACCAGCGTCGGGTTTTCCATCACCGAATAGGTATTCTGGTTCAGCAAATAGAAGATGTTATTGTCGAAAATATCGCTGAACTGCTCGATCGGATGACCCTGGTGGTAGGCGTAATAGCCAAAGGCCACGCCCATCGCGAGCAGCGTAAAAGCAATCGGGAAACCCAGCAAAACCAGCAGGATGAACAGGCCCAGCATCAACAGGGCGACTTCGGGATTTGTCATTTTGTTATCTTTCTACGCGCTGCTATTTCTTGGCAGGGTGGATGGCTTGAATTTCAGCGATATCGAGCTCTGAGAGCAAGTCTTCCGTCTCCTTGACGTCGACCAAACGTTCGGGCCACTTGCCTGTCCGCATGGCCATCACACAGCGCACCAATTCGGCGACACCCTGTATCATCAGCAACACGCCTGCGACGGGGATCAGGGATTTGAAGAAATAAATCTGGATGCTGGCGGGGCTGTTGAAGCTCACTTCTTTCCAACGCCAGCTGTCGGAGGCGATTTCATAGCCGAACCAGGCAAGCGCCGTGATGCCGGGAAAGAAAAACAGGAAATAGAGCACGAAATCGAGGCCAGCCTGCACCTTGACCGGAAACAGCCGGTAAACGACGTCTGCGCGCACATGTGTATCCTGTGCCAGCGCATAGGCCCCGCACATCAAAAACAGCGCGCCATACATCTGGATCATCATGTCAAAGGCCCAAACGGTGGGCGCATTCAGCACGTAGCGCACGAAGACCTCATAGGACACCGACAGCGTCAGGATCAGGATGCACCACCCAAAAGCGCGACCGACCCAGAGGCTCAATCCTTCAATGGCGTGAACGAATTTCATGGTTTTTGCTTCCCCTGTCGTGGCGGTTCGGGTGTCTGCAGGGACACCGAAACGGCAAAAAAGAGGCCGGGCATCCCAAGGGGACGCCCGAACTCATTTGGTCGCTTAGCGGATCACCCGAAGTAGTGGTTATAGGCCAGCTTGTAGTCAGGCTGGTTCAGGTTCAGATAGTTCATCACATCCTTGGCATAGGCCTTTTGCGATTCCATTACCTTGGCAAAGAACGGGTCGTCCTCTGCAATCCGGTTTGCAACCTTATCCCAGGCCGCCAGCTGTGCCGCCATCACCGAATCCGGTGTGCGGTAGACGTTCACGCCATCCGATTCCTGAAGTTTGATCAGATCGTCGGAATAGCGCTTGGTGTTGTTCCAGTAGAACCCGGAATTTTCCGCCATGGACGCGTTCTTGATGATCGCCTTGTGCTCGTCGGAAAGCGCTTCGAACTTATCCTTGTTGATGGTGACCTCAAAGCACTCCTGGCTCTGGTGGAATGATGCAAGGTGGTAGTGCTTGGAAACGTCCTGCATCCCGAAATCACGATCAGACGTGGGGTTGTTGAATTCCGCCGCATCGATCAGGCCGGATTTCATCGCGGGCTGGATTTCACCACCCGGAAGCTGCACCACGGACATGCCCATTTCGAGCAGAACATCCGCGGCCAAACCAACTGTACGGTATTTCAACCCGTTCATTTGCGATGCGTCGGTGATTTCCTGCTGGAACCACCCCAGAGGCTGTGCAGGCATTGGCGAGTTGAAGAAGGATACGACGTTCAGGCGCAATTCGCCCATCAACTCGTCAAATAATTCCTGTCCGCCGCCCGCATAGACCCAGCCCAGCATTTCCTGGCTCGACCAGCCAAAGCAGGGGCCTGTGCCAAAAAGCGACGCTGCTTTGGATTTACCGTACCAATAGGCCGACACGTAATGCGCGGCATCCAGAACGCCGCGATGAACCGCATCCTGCATCTGGCTGGTTTTGACCACCGCATCGACCGAAAGCACTTCGATGGTCAGTGAGCCGCCGGACATTTCATTGACGCGCGCCGCGAAGGACTGAGCGTTTTCAAGGAAAATACCACCGCCCCAGGCCGCTTGCATCTTCAGCGTGGTGCCGCTGTCTTGCGCAATGGCGGGGGTGGCGAGGGCAGCTGCACCGGCAACGGCGGAACCGCGCAGGAATTTTCTGCGGTTAAGATTGTCTGTCATATTTCCTCCCAAGGAATGGGCGCATTGGCCCGGATCTGTGTTGAACGCGTGGCGCGTTCTTCTAAGCAAAAATTCGAAAAACCAGGCGTTTTATCCTGGCGCGCCGCTTCAACAGTCTTCTCCCGATCATATTGTGCAACAGCCTTTTCGAACCTGCGTAGGTGAAGATAACCTGTGATACCGCGCTGGCAAGAAAAAACGGTCACAAAACAAAATGTTAGTACAACCTAAAAGCGAAACTTGCTGGCTTTCCGTGAACGTTGGTTTTTGGTCTCCTTTAGTTGTGATTACAGTGTCAGATGTTACTGCGCCTGGTGCAAGTTCGTATTTGCTAAGGCGTTACCGGTGTCGCTGTGCGGCGCCCGCCCGCCGATCAGCGTTGTGATTTCCAGCGCGGCCTGCGCGACGGTCGCCCCGAGGGCAGGGACCCGCAGTGCGTCAAAACGCGTGCTGGGCCCGGAAATCGACACGCCGGCCACTGGATCGGTATGCTCATCATATATGACCGCGCCGATGCAGGACATACCATCATGGCGTTCTTCGCAATCAAAAGACCACCCGCGGGCCCGGGTCACGTCGAGATCGGCAAAAAGCGCATCCGGTGTGACCAGCGTATTCTGTGTGAAGCGCGTCAGGCCTGTGGCCATCAGTAATTTTCGCACCCGGTCGTGTTGCAACGCGGAGAGAATGGCCTTGCCGGTGCCGGAGGCGTGCATGGATGTGCGTGTGCCGCGCGCAAAGAACGCGCGAATCGGATTCTGGGTTTCGACCTGACCGACAAAGACAACCTCGCTACCGTCTGCGATCGCGAGGTTCGCAGTTTCGCCGGTCAGCTCCATCAAATGCCGCATGACCGGACGGCTGACCGCGCTCAACCCCGTCCGGTTCATGAACGATATTCCCGTGCGATAGGCTTCAATACCGATCACCCAATCCTGCCGCGCGTCATCAAAGGAGACAAAGTCGTGTTTCTGCAGGGTTGTAAGAATACGATGTGTGGTGGCGGTCGGCACGCCGAGAGACAACGAAAGATCAGTTAAGGTGGCGCGGTCTGAACGCGAGACGGCCTTGAGAATGCCAAGTGCGCGGTCAAGCGATTGTAATGTCCCGGCGGAACTTTCACGAAACTGAGATTTGGGCCGTCCGCGCTGTCGCTTTTCCATCTGTGACATCCATCCGAAAATTTTCAATTTCTTATTTCATATTTGAAAAATAAATTCAATTATATTAATAAATTCGTTTTTGAAAAATATAAAGCCGTTTAAAAACAAATGGTAATGTAATAAAATCAAAAAATGAAAAATAATTTCGAGAAAATTGATTTAGGTGCGAAATGAGGTAGAAGGATGTAAGCCTCAAAGGAGTTCGACATGTCAGACCAAAACCCGCTGTTTATCCCAGGACCAACCAATATTCCTGATCGGTTGCGCGCTGCAATGAATGTACAGACGCGTGACCATCGGGCCCCGGACTTCGTGGAGACCTTTGCACCTGTGCTAGCAGACACCAAAAAAGTGTTCGCGACAACGGAAGGGACAGTGATCACTTTTCCGGCCAGTGGCACCGGCGGGTGGGAAGCCGCAGTTTGCAACACACTCAGTCCGGGGGACAAGGTTCTGGTTGCGCGCTATGGCATGTTCAGCCACCGATGGATCGATCTGTGCCAGCGTCACGGTCTGGATGTTCAGATCATCGAATGTGACTGGGGCTCCGGTGCACCGGCTGATAAATTCGAGGCCGCCCTGAGTGCGGATAAAACGCGCGAGATCAAAGCCGTTCTGGTCACGCATAATGAAACGGCAACGGGCGTGAAATCGGATATTGCTGCGGTGCGCGCGGCGATGAATGCCGCGAGCCATCCCGCGATGCTTTTTGTGGATTGTGTCAGCTCGCTCGCCTCGATGGAGTTCCAGATGGACGCCTGGGGTGTCGATATTGCGGTTTCAGGGTCGCAAAAGGGCTTCATGCTGGCCACGGGGATGGCGATTCTCGGTGTGAGCCCGAAGGCGCTGGAAGCGATGAAGACCGCAAAGCTCCACCGGACGTTCTTTGATTTTCGGGATATGTTGGCGACCAATGCGTCGGGTGGTTTTCCCTACACGCCGCCGCTACAACTGATCTACGGTATGCGCGAAAGCCTCAAGATGTTGTTTGAGGAAGGGTTGGAAAATGTCTATGCGCGTCACTTCCGCTTGGCGGAAGGGGTGCGCCGGGCGGTGGACGCCTGGGGACTGAGCCTTGTGGCGCAAAGCCCGGACCTTTATTCCGACACGGTCAGCGCGGTCTATGTGCCCGAGGGGTTTGACAGCAACGCTTTGACCGAGCAGGCCTTCAACGCTTACGGCGTGTCCTTTGGCATCGGCCTGGGCGAAATGAATGGCAAGGCGTTTCGGATTGGTCATCTGGGGAGCCTCACGGATGTGATGGTGCTGTCGGGACTGGCGACGATCGAAATGGCGATGGCCGATCTCGATTATCCGATCGAGCTGGGCAGTGGGGTGGCTGCGGCGCAGGAATATCTGCGAAAGCATCGCGCCGCCTTGATCAAGACTGCAGCCTGAGGAGCGCATAAGATGTTAGATATAATCACGGGATCTGATCTGACCATCGAACATGTGCGCGCAGCACATGAGCGGATCAAACCTTATATCCACGAAACACCGATCCTGACATCGTCCTATTTCAACGATCTCACTGGGGCCGAGCTGTTCTTCAAATGCGAAAACTTCCAAAAAGCCGGTGCGTTCAAGGTGCGCGGTGCGTCCAATGCGGTCTTTGGCCTGAGCGATGCGGTGGCAGAGAAGGGCGTGGCAACGCATTCCTCTGGCAATCACGCGCTGTCGCTCAGCTATGCCGCAGGACGGCGGGGCATCCCGTGCCATGTTGTGATGCCACGGACAGCGCCGGAGGCCAAGAAAGCGGCGGTGCGCGGCTATGGCGGGATCATCACGGAATGCGACCCTTCAACGACCAGCCGCGAAGCTGTTTTTGCAGAGGTACAGGCGTCAACGGGCGCGGAATTCGTGCATCCCTACAATGATCCGCGCGTGATTGCGGGGCAAGCGACCTGCTCGCTTGAAATGCTGAGCCAGATCGACAACATGGACGCCGTGATCGCGCCCATCGGCGGCGGGGGGATGATCTCCGGCACTTGCCTGACGCTCTCCAATCTTGCACCGAAAATGGAAATCTATGCGGCGGAACCGGATCAGGCGGATGATGCGGCGCGCTCGTTCCGCGCGGGGCATATTATTGCGGATGATGCGCCAAATACGATTGCGGATGGGTTGAAAGTGCCACTCAAAGAGAACACTTGGCATTTTGTATCACATTTCGTAACCGACGTTTTGACCGCTTCAGAACAGGAAATCATCGATGCGATGAAACTGACTTGGGAGCGGATGAAGATCGTGATGGAACCAAGCTGCGCCGTACCGATGGCCGCCATTCTGCGCAACCCGGAGGTGTTCCGGGGCAAGCGCGTGGGGGTGGTCATCACAGGTGGCAATGTGGATTTGGATAAACTGCCCTGGACCTTGGGCTAAGGAGGACGCGACATGAACAAGCAAGTGAATTTCGAAGACTACGAAGTCGGCTATGACATCCCCGCTGCGATCGGCATGGACGCCGCGCAAATCCAGACGCCAAGCCTGGTGCTCGATCTGGACGCGCTCGAGCGTAACATCAAGAAGATGGGCGATTTCGCCAAAAGCCACGGGATGCGTCACCGCGTGCATGGCAAGATGCATAAATCCGTTGATGTGGCGCTCTTGCAGGAGAAACTGGGCGGCAGCTGTGGTGTCTGTTGCCAGAAGGTGTCAGAGGCTGAGGTTTTTGCACGCGGCGGCATCAAGGACGTGCTGGTCTCCAACCAGGTGCGCCAGCCCGAAAAGATCGACCGTCTGGCGCGGATGCCCAAGCTGGGCGCGCGCACGATCTGTTGCGTGGATGATCTCGAAAATATTGCCGACCTTTCCGAGGCGGCGACGCGGCATGGGACCCAAATCGAATGCCTCGTGGAAATCGACTGTGGCGCGGGGCGTTGTGGCGTGACGACGACACCAGCCGTGGTGGAAATCGCCAAAGCAATCGACGCCGCAGAGGGTCTGAAATTCGCAGGATTGCAAGCCTACCAGGGCGCGATGCAGCACATGGACAGCTACGAGGACCGCAAGGGTAAAACCCAGATCGCCATCGACATGGTGCGCGACGCGGTGGATGCGCTTAAGGCCGAAGGTCTGGAGTGTGACATCGTCGGCGGGGGCGGCACGGGTTCCTATTACTTTGAGAGTGGTTCGGGCGTGTTCAACGAATTGCAATGCGGATCCTATGCTTTCATGGATGCCGATTATGGCCGTATCCTCGATGAAAACGGCAACCGGATTGATCAGGGTGAATGGGAAAACGCGCTGTTTATCCTCACCTCGGTGATGAGCCATGCCAAGGCGGATAAAGCCATCGTTGACGCGGGTCTCAAGGCGCAGTCTGTGGACTCTGGCCTGCCGGTAATCTTTGGGCGCACCGACGTGGAATACGTCAAATGTTCAGACGAGCATGGTGTGGTCGCCGATCCCGATGGTGTGTTGAAGGTGAATGACAAGCTCAAGCTGGTGCCCGGCCACTGCGATCCGACCTGCAACGTGCATGATTGGTACGTCGGTGTGCGAAACGGCAAGGTAGAAACGCTGTGGCCGGTTTCGGCACGCGGCAAAGCATTTTAAGCCATCCAATCGACAGAATACTGCGCGTCCGGACTCTCCGGGCGCGTCCATATGTAAAAGACAAAAAGACAGGAACTCCCAAATGTCCGAAGGATTGTTGATCGTAGGCGAAGAGGTCTGCGCGCAGGTGGTGAACAGCAAGGACGCCTTTGATGCCGTCGAGGCCGTGTTTGGTGCCATGGCCAGGGGAGATGCATATAATTTTCCGGTGATCCGCGAAGCCATCGGATACGCCGACGCGCTTTACGGGTTCAAATCCGGGTTCGACAAGGCGGGCAAAACGCTGGGTGTGAAATCGGGCGGATATTGGCCCGGCAACATGGCCAAGGGGCTGACAAACCACCAATCCACGATTTTCCTGTTTGATCCCGATACGGGCATGTTGCAGGCGCTGGTGGGGGGCAATTATTTGACGGCGGTGCGTACCGCGGCCTCCTCATCCGTTTCCATCGCGCATCTGGCGCGCAAGGACGCAAAGGTTTTGGGCATGGTGGGGGCCGGGCATCAATCCACCTTTCAATTGCGCGCCGCCGCAGAACAGCGTGATTTCGAGAAGGTCGTGGCGTGGAACCCGCACCCCGAGATGTTGCCGAAGCTGGGCGCGGTGGCCAAAGAGTTGGGTCTGGATTTTGAGGCGGTGACACAGGAAGAGCTGGGTGCGCAGGCAGATGTGATCATCACCATCACCTCCGCCTTTGAGCCGCTGATGATGAAAGATTGGATCAAGCCGGGCACGCATATCGCCTGCATGGGGACCGACACAAAAGGCAAGCAGGAGGTCGATCCCGCGATCCTTGCCAGTGCGCGCGTTTTTGCTGATGAAATCGCGCAATCCATTACCATCGGCGAGGCGCAACATGCGATTGCGGCCGGTCAGATCGCAGAGGCGGATATTACCCCCATCGGTGCGGTTATCAACGGCGATCACGCTGGACGCAGCAGCGCTGATGAAATCACCCTGTTTGATGGGACCGGTGTTGGCCTCCAGGATCTGGCTGTGGCTTCCGTCGCCGCGCATCAGGCCGAAAAACAAGGCAAGGCCACCCGCGTCGCTCTTTGACAGACGCACGCCTGACGTTTTGACCCGAGCCCGTCCGCAGATATTTGGGCGGGCTTTTTGGTGGGACGCATCAGGGCGTCGCGGTCCCCTTGGGATGCGCCCTACTTGCCTTATCGGAACGGCCCGCTTGTGATTTCGATGTTGTAGAAATGGATCAAAACCGCCGGGTTGATAGGTTTCTGAAGCCCCCTTTTTCCGGTGCCGTTGAACGCGGATTCCGACCCGCCTAAATTATTAACAAAACGATGGATTTCGCGTAGAGTTTGAGCAATTGTCTGAGTGTAAGAGTTTTTTTTGGTGCCGCAGGCTTCCCCTAAAAGCGCCTACTTCAGACGGTAAATACAAATCCAAAACCGGAGGTTGGTATGATCCTTTCAAAAATTCCCTACGCGCTGTGCGCTCTCGGTCTGAGTGCTACTGTCAGCTTGGCGGAGGGTGAATTGACCCCCACCGTTTTTGGCACCAACTGGTTGGCGCAGGCCGAACATGGCGGGTTTTATCAATCGGTTGCCGATGGCACCTATGCGGCATGCGGTCTGGATGTCGAGATCATCTCGGGCGGTCCACAGGTTAACAACCGCGCTTTGATGCTCGCCGGAAAAATTGATTTCCACATGGGCGGTGACATGCTTCAGGCCTTTAATGCGGTCAAGGAAGGCATCCCGGTTGTCTCGGTCGCGGCGATCTTTCAAAAACACCCGCAGGTCATTCTGGCCCATCCCGGGCAAGCAGAAAGCTGGGAAGATCTGAAAGACCTGACCTTGCTGATCGGCGACAACGGGTTCAGTTCCTATTACCAATGGATGATCGCGGAGCATGGTTTCACAGTAGAGCAACGCTTGCCCTACACGTTCAACCCCGCGCCCTTTATCGCGGATAAAGAAAAGGGAATGCAGGGGTATTTGAGTTCGGAACCCTATGCTGTCCTGAAAGAGGCCGGGTTTGAGCCAAATGTGTTTCTGATCGCGGATGCGGGCTATTCATCCTATGCGACCACGATCGAAACCATGGCGGCAACGATCGAAAACGCCCCCGAGAAGGTCGCGTGTTTTGTCGATGGATCGCTCACTGGGTGGTATAATTACCTCTACGGTGACGGCGCTGCGGCGGATGAGCTCATTCTGGCGGCCAACCCCGATATATCGCAGGATAAACTCGATTTCGCCAAAAAGATGCTGCTGGAACAGGGTATTGTGGACAGTGGAACCGCCCTTGAAACCGGGATCGGATCGATGACAGATGAGGTCATTGGCGATTTTTACGGTAAAATGGTCGCGGCGGGCGTGCTTGAAGACGGGCTTGACTGGAAGGCGGCCTATACGCTGGATTTCACCAACAAGTCTGTTGGCAAAGAGATCAAACCCTAATTAACCAAAGATCCGCATGCGGGCCGCCTGGCCTGCGTGACCCAGGGGCGGGATAGTCATGACTGAACCGATAACGTCACTGCACCAGCGGCCTGAATTGTTGCGCATGGAGCAGATCGACAAGACGTTTAACGGCGATGTCATAGCGCTCAGGGGTATGAGCCTGCAGGTGCGGGAGGGGGATTTCATCTCGCTTCTGGGGCCGTCAGGATGTGGTAAATCGACTGCGCTGCGGTTGATAAGTGATCTTATCCACCCCACTGCCGGGCGCATTTCATGGTATGGCGGACATGACACGGGCGACCTTGGTGTGGTGTTTCAGGAGCCGACGCTTATGCCCTGGGCAACCGTGGCCCAAAACGTCTGGCTGCCGTTCCGTTTGCGTGGCAAGCCTTATAGCGCGGTCAAGGATGACGTGCTGGAGGCGCTCAAACTGGTCGGGTTGGAGGCGTTTCAGAACAGTTACCCGCGCGAATTGTCGGGGGGGATGAAAATGCGCGTCTCCATCGCGCGGGCCATGGTCACGCGGCCCCGGCTGATTTTGATGGATGAACCCTTTGCCGCGCTGGATGAAATCACCCGGTTCAAACTGAACAATGATCTGCTGAAGCTGAAAGCGGCGATTGGATGCACGGTGGTCTTCGTGACCCATTCGGTTTTTGAATCTGTGTTCCTGTCGGATCGCATCATTGTCATGGCCGCACGCCCGGGGCGGGTCATCTGTGAGCTGGAGGTAGACGCACCCTATCCGCGCGATCAGGATTTCCGAACATCGCCGGAATATGCAGCCTATACCCGGCGCACCACCGACGCGCTGCATCAGGCGATGGGGGAGGCGGCATGAGCATTGCCGATCCCACCAGCGCGCCTGTGCCGGTCGATGCCGAGGAAACCGCCCGCCTCAAGCGCAGACGGTTTGAGAAATTCGGCAAATGGGTTTTGCCCGTGCTGGTGCTGGGGGTGATGTTGATTGCCTGGGACCGTACGGTGGTGTGGAACGAGATACCGCATTACATATTGCCCGGACCGGGGTTGGTGTTTGAAACCTTGATCAAGGATTGGGCGCTTTTGTTCGAGGCGCTTCTGGTCACCTTGCAGATCACCCTGATGGCGCTGGCCGTTGCGGTGGTGGGCGGTGTGGGGTTGGCCGTGCTTTTTACGCAATCGCGTCTGGTTGAGATGAGTTTCTACCCCTACGCGGTGATCCTGCAAGTCACGCCGATTGTGGCCATTGCGCCGCTGATCTTCATCTACGTCGACAGCCGCATCGCGGGGTTATTGCTCTGCGCATGGTTGGTCGCATTCTTTCCGGTGCTCAGCAACACGACCCTGGGTCTGAACTCAGCCGATCACAATCTGCGCGATCTGTTCCGGATCTATGGCGCGTCGCGCTGGCAGACGTTGCGGTTCTTGCAATTGCCCTCGGCGCTGCCGTATTTCCTTGGTGGGTTGCGCATCGCGGGCGGCTTGTCCTTGATTGGCGCGGTGGTGGCGGAATATGTTGCGGGGACGGGCGGGCTCAAATCCGGGCTGGCGTTTCGCATATTGGAGGCGGGATACCGGCTCAACATCCCGCGCATGTTCGCGGCCCTCATATTGATCGCGGTGGCGGGGGTCGTCATTTTTGCGGGCCTTAGTTTCCTGAGCCATATGCTGTTGCGCAAATGGCATGAAAGCGCATTGAAACGGGATCATTGATGGATTTTGCCAAACTGCCAGCGGGGCCTTTGACCCTGCAAAACCTGACCGTTGCGGACTGCCTCGTAGGCGGTTCGGGGGATTTGACGCGCATGGATTTACACCTGCGGGAGGGCAAGATCACCGACCAACCCGGACAGGTGGTCGACATGAAAGGCGCGATGGTCTTTCCCGCCTTCATCGACATGCACACCCATCTGGACAAGGGGCATATCTGGCCGCGTGCTGGCAATCCAGACGGCAGTTTTGCGGGGGCGCTTGCGACCGTCGGGGCGGACAGGCAAGCCAATTGGAGCGCAAAGGACCTGCGCACGCGGATGGATTTCGCGCTGCGCTGCGCCTATGCGCATGGCACCCGCGCGATCCGTACCCATCTCGATAGTATCCCGCCCCAGGACGATATTTCATGGGACGTCTTCAAAGAAATGCGCGCGCAGTGGAAGGGGCGGATCGACTTGCAAGCGGCCTGCCTTCTGGGTTGTGATCAGGTCTCGCGCGATGGTCCATTTGTGCATACCGCCGATCTGGTGGCGCAGGCGGGCGGCGTTTTGGGTATGGTGGCCTATCCGGTGGCCGACATCAAAGACCGCGTCCGTGCTTTCTTCGAACTCGCCGCCGCGCGGGGGCTGGAGGCGGATTTCCACGTCGATGAAACGCTTGATCCGACATCTGAGACGCTGCGCGTGGTGGCGCAAACGGTGCTGGATATGGGGTTTGACGCACCCGTGACTGTGGGGCATTTATGCTCACTGTCAACGCAGGATGCAGGCCGCGCGGCAGATACGATGGATCTGGTGGCGCGCGCCGGGTTGAATGTGGTGTCATTGCCCATGTGCAACCTTTATCTTCAGGACCGCCGCCACGGTACGCCCCGGTCGCGGGGCATCACGCTGGTGCATGAGATGAAAGCGCGCGGGATCAATCTGTGTTTCGCCTCCGATAATACGCGCGATCCGTTTTATGCCTACGGCGATCTGGATATGATCGAAGTCATGCGCGAGGCCACGCGCATCGGGCATCTGGATCATTCGGGCCACGACTGGGCGCATGCTTTTCTGACCAATCCGGCGGCGGCCTGCGGGTTTGAGGCACCCGGTCTGGTGCCCGGCGCGCCTGCCGATCTGGTCATATGTCGTGCGCGCAGCTGGACCGAGCTTTTCGCGCGCCCGCAAGCCGATCGCATTGTGTTGCGCGCCGGGGTCCAGATCGACCGCACCCTGCCGGATTACGCCGAACTTGACCATTTGATGAGGACATCATGACGCCAAATATTGCCGCCGCCAAAGCCGCCCTGTCACATCTGGATATCGAAGAAAACACCGCGGCGATCAAATCCAAGAGCCGCGATTTCTTTTGGTACTCCCCGGTGCTCAAGGCGCGCCTTGACGGTGTGGTCGCCGATTTCGTGGTCAGCCCGCGCAACGAGGGGGAGGTGATCGAGGTGCTCAAAACCTGCTACGCGCATGACGTGCCGGTCACCACGCGCGGGGCGGGGACGGGCAATTACGGTCAGGCGATGCCGCTGGCGGGCGGCTGCGTCATGCACCTGCGCCATATGTCGGCGGTGCGCGATATCCAGCCGGGGCGCGTGATCGTCGAGCCGGGGTGCCTGCTCAAGGACCTTGATGCGGCTTGCAAGGACCATTCGGGTCAGGAAATCCGCATGTTTTCCTCGACCTGGGCCACGGCGACCATCGGCGGGTTCATTGCCGGGGGCTCGGGCGGTGTCGGCTCCTGCACCTGGGGCTCGCTGCGCGATCTGGGCAACATCATCCGCCTGCGGGTCGTGACGATGGAAGAAGAGCCGCGCGTCCTGGAGTTTCAGGGCGAAGAACTGGCACGGGTCAGCCATGCCTATGGCACCAATGGGATCATCACCGAAATCGAAATGCCGCTGGCCCCGGCCTATGAGTGGATTGAGATGTTCGTGGCCACGGATGATTTCATGGATGCCGCGCGTTTTGCCGAAGAACTCGCCAATGAGGATGGTATCCTGATCAAGCTGGCCACGGTCTTTGAGGCCCCCATCGCCAAGGATTATTTCCAACGCGTCGCCCCCCATGTGGAAAGCGGCACAAACCTGATCGGGTTGATGGTGGCACCCCATTCCATGGACGGGTTCGCCACATTTCTGGGCCGCCGTCCCGGCGCGCGGCTGATCTATCGCAGTGACGCTTCGGATTGGGACCGTGGTCCGGGCATGGTGTTTGAATATGGCTGGAACCACACAACCCTGCGCGCGCTTAAGGTCGATCCGTCGATTACCTATCTGCAAGTGCGCTATGGGTTTCCTCAACATCTGCCGCTGATTGAACAGATGCGCGAGGCCTTGAGCCCGGAAGTCCTGCAACATCTAGAAGTGCTCAAAGAGGGCGGTAAGGTCATGTTCGCGGGCCTTAGTCTGGTGAAATTCACCTCGGAGGCGCGGCTCGATGAAATCGTGAAAATCCACGAGGAGGCTGGCGCTATGGTCTTCAACCCCCATCGCTACACGCTGGAGGAGGGGGGGCGGCAAACCGTCGATGATCGCCAGCTGGCGTTCAAGCGCGAGGCCGATCCCAAGGGGTTGCTCAACCCTGGCAAGATGATCGCCTGGGATGATCCGGATTGGGCGTTTGATGAGATGTATGCCTATCCGAAAATCCGCGCGGCGGAGTGAGACATGACACGTGCGCTGGTCCTATTTGCCCATCCCTGTGCTGAGAGTTTCTCAGCGGCTTTGCATGGGTGTGTCACGGATCGTTTGGCGGCGTGCGGCTGGGAGGTCGATGATTGCGATCTGAACGCTGAAGGTTTTGCGCCTGTTTTGACGGCTGAAGAACGGCGCGGGTATCACGAGGAGGGTTCAAACGCGGGCCCTGTTGCCGATTATGTCGCACGTTTGCGGGCGGCGGATGCGCTGGTGATGGTTTTCCCGGTGTGGAATTTTGGCTATCCCGCCATCCTCAAGGGATTTCTGGACCGGGTATTCCTGCCCGGCGTTTCGTTCAAATTAGAGGGCGGCCAGGTGGTCCCGAACCTGCGCAATATCCGCAAACTGGCCGCCGTGACGACCTATGGCGGGACGCGCCTGCGGGCTTTGATGGCCGGTGACCCGCCGCGCAAATCCGTGACCCGCGCGGTCTGGCACGTCTGCCGCCCCGACAAAACGCGATATCTGGCGCTTTATGACATGAACCGGGCCACGCATGAGCATCGCACAGCCTTCCTTACGCGTGTGGGTGCGGAAATGGAGGCATTCTGAATGCGGGCGCTCGTTGTCTATTGCCATCCAAAGGAGACCAGTTTCACCGCCGCCGTGCGCGATCAGGTGGTGTCAAAACTTGCGCAGGCCGGTGCGGAAGTTCGGGTTCAGGACCTGTATCAAGACGGGTTTAACGCAGTCATGTCCGCGACAGAATTTGACCGTTACGAAGACACCCCGCGAAACCGTGCGCCGGTGGCAAAGGCAACGGAAGATGTCCTGTGGTGTGATACGCTGATTTTTATCTATCCAACCTGGTGGTACGGGATGCCGGCCATGCTCAAGGGCTGGATGGACCGCGTTTTGTTACCCGATGTGGCGTTCTTGATGCCGGATGGAGACAGCGACAACATTCGTCCGGGCTTGACGCAAATCACCGGGTTGGGCGTGTTCACCACCTGCGGGGCGAGTTGGGGTTTGACCCAATTGATCGGATCACCGGGCAAACGCATCATTCTGCGCGGGATCAGGTCGATCTGCGCGCGCAGCTGCAAAACGGTATTTGCCGCGCATTACCTGATGGACAGCTCAACCGATGCCTCCCGCCGCGCGCATCTGGCACGGGTCGGGCTCAAAATGGAAAAATTCCTGCGCAGAACGCGTGATCGACCCAGAGCGGTGCGTGCATGATCCATATGTACGATTGGCACCGCACCGAAGGGCCGCAGTTAGAAATGCCCCGGCGTTCTGGCAGTTTCGGGGCGTGCGGAAATCGAGCTGGGCGGTTGCTTGGCTCTGAACGATCAGAATGGAGCGAGGGTTTAATATCATGAGCGTCAAATGCGACTGGGCCGATTTTCGAGCCCCTGATTTCGAGGCGATTGATCCGATGAAGACAATCGCGATCCTGCCAACGGCGGCGATTGAACAGCACGGGCCACATTTGCCCGTGGGCACCGATACCCTGATTGCGCAGGGGATGCTGGCGCGACTGCGCAGGGAGGCACCGGATGATTTGGATCTGCGTATCCTGCCGGTGCAAGCCGTTGGCAAATCGAACGAACACTTGTGGGCAGCGGGTACTTTGAGCCTGTCTGCGGCGACGGCGCTGTCGGTCTGGACGGAAATTGGCCTCTCTGTCGCCCGTGCCGGTATCCGCAAAATTGCGATCGTAAATTCGCATGGCGGAAATTTGGACTTGGTGTCGATCCTGTCACGCGAGCTGCGTGTGCAGGCCAATATGCTAGCGGTCAAATGCCAATGGGGCGCGTTTGGCACACCGGCTGGGCTCTTTTCCGAGCAGGAAAATACATTTGGCATCCATGGCGGGGATGTGGAGACGTCGCTCATGCTGCATTTGCGTCCGCAGACGGTGGACATGAGCAAGGCAAAGGATTTTCGCTCCACAGCTGAAACCAGCGCAATTTCCCCGATTGGCGCGATTTCATATGGGTGGATCGCCAGCGATCTGAATGCGGAAGGGACAGTTGGCGAAGCTCATCTGGCGACAGCCCAGAAAGGCGCGGCGACGGCGGCTCATCAGGTTGCGGGGTTCATAGATCTGCTGCGCAAGATCGAAGCCACGGGCTTGCCGCGCGCCTGACCGACAGCACGCTCAGCAAGCGACAACCACCCCGGTGCCCCATTCCGCGCAGCGTTTGGCCAGACCGGGCGAAAATGCCTGATCTGTGAAAACTGTGGTGAGATCGCGCATGGAGGCGATGCGGGCCGGGGCGGTGCGGGCGAATTTTGAGCCATCAGCGACGAGAAAGCACTTGCGGGACTGGTGGATGATCGACTGGCTGACACCGACTTCCTGGATATCAAAATCCAGCAGGTCACCGTCCTGATCCAATGCAGAACATCCGATGACCGCGACATCGAATTTGAACTGACGTATCGTATCCGTGGTGATTTTTCCCACGAGGCCGCTGTCGGACCGACGCAATGCCCCCCCCGTGACAATGATTTCACACTCGGGGTTTTCGACCAGAATACTGGCGATATTCATGTTGTTCGTGACCACCATCAGGTCGCGGTGGCGCAGTAATTCGCGCGCGACGGCCTCCGTGCTGGTGCCGATGTTCATGAAAATCGAACAGCCTTCCGGGATTTGCGCCGCGCAGGCCTGTGCGATCGCGAGTTTGGCGGGCTGGTTCAGGTTGCGCCGTTCTTCATATTCGATATTCGTGGTACCGGAGGGTAAAATCGCCCCTCCGTGTACACGTTCGAGTTTGTTCGCTTCTGCCAGTTCGGTGAGATCCCGGCGAATGGTTTGCAGCGTGACACCAAAGTGATCCGCAAGCGCCTCAACGGTCACTTTGCCTTCGCGTTGCGCGATTTTCAGGATGTCCGGATGACGGAACGTTTGCGACATGGATGTTCTCCTGCCAAAGAGATAAGCGTAAAGCGATTGTATTTCCAACATATTTTTCAAAGTGCTTTCAAGGCAGTGAGGAACGAGTGGAAAACCACGACCGTTTTTCGGTCACGAACCCTTAGAGGCTCAAACGATATGTGCCCTCATTTAACGGTGGATCCTGTAGCGTGCTTCAGGTGCCAAATCGGACAATGAATCCAAAACGAACAAAAACGAATAAAAACGCTTGATTGCGCAAACGCACTGCGTTAACCATCGCAAAGTTAATGCACGTATGGATTGGGGGATCTGGTGTCGCAGGCGAATTCATCACCAAAGACATATGACCTCTTTGTTGTTGGTGGCGGCATCAATGGATGCGGCATCGCACGCGACGCGGCGGGCAGGGGCATGAGTGTGGCGCTGGCGGAGATGAACGATCTCGCTTCGGCAACCTCATCGGCCTCCACCAAGCTTTTCCATGGCGGCCTGCGGTATCTGGAATATTTCGAGATCAACCTGGTACGCCATGCGCTGGCCGAACGCGAGGTGCTCCTGAGCGCCATGCCGCATATCAGTTGGCCGATGCGCTTTGTGTTGCCCTACCACAAGGATATGCGCTTTGAGGGTGATACGCCGACGTCGCGAATCCTCAATGTGATCATGCCCTGGATGAAGGGGCGTCGCCCGGCCTGGCTGATCCGCTTTGGGTTGCTGCTTTATGATAACCTGGGAGGGCGCAAGATCCTGCCGGCCACGAAAACGCTGGCCCTAAAGGGTAGCGTGGAGGGCGCGCCTCTCGAGGGTCGTTTCGAGAAGGCCTATGAGTATTCTGACTGCTGGATCGAGGACTCCCGGCTGGTGGTTCTGAATGCGCGCGATGCCGAGGCGCGCGGCGCGGATATCATGGTGCGCACAAAGGTCACAAGCGCGGCGCGTGTCGAGGATCACTGGGAGATTACCGTCGAGGATACGCAGGGCGGTGGCGTTAAATCGATCAAAGCCCGGATGTTGATCAACGCGGGTGGCCCTTGGGTGGGCGACATCATCCAGCAAAAGGTGCGGATCAATTCAACCGAGGGCGTGCGTCTGGTGCGCGGCAGCCATATCGTCACCAAACGGCTTTATGATCACGATAAATGCTATTTCTTTCAAGGCACGGACGGGCGGATCATCTTTGCCATTCCCTATGAAACGGATTTCACGCTGATCGGTACTACGGACGCCGAACACCATGATCCCAGCGTCAAACCCGAATGCACGGCGGAAGAGCAAGCCTATCTGATCAATTTCATCAATCAATACCTCAAGAAGGATATCGGCCCGGATGATGTGGTCTGGACCTACTCGGGGGTGCGCCCGCTTTATGATGATGGCGCAAGCAGCGCGACGGCGGCGACGCGGGATTACACCTTGAAGGTCGATGACACGGGCGGCGCGCCGATCCTGAATGTCTTTGGCGGCAAGATCACGACCTATCGCAAGCTGGCTGAGGATGCGATGGACAAGATCGTGCCGTTTTTTCCGGGCACCTCGGGGCATTGGACCGCTGGGGTTGCCTTGCCCGGCGGCGATTTCGCCGTGGATGGGTTTGACGGGCTGGTCACGCGCTTGCGCGGCGACTTCCCGTTCCTGAGCGCGTTCTGGGGCCGGCGTCTTGTGCGTGCCTATGGGACCGAGGCCTGGGACGTTCTTGCGGGTGCCACGGATGAGGCCGATCTGGGCCAGTCCTTTGGGGCGAGCTTGAGTGCGCGTGAGGTGCTCTGGCTGATAAACAATGAATACGCCCGCACCGCCGAGGACATCGTCTGGCGGCGTAACAAGCTTGGGCTGAGACTGAAGACAGAAGAAATTGCCGCCTTGGATGAGTTTATGAGCACACAACCGGGTGCGCAGGACAGCAAGGCCGCAGAATGAAGAGGGGGCGGACATGACCTTGATTTTGGAAGGGGTGTCCAAAACCGTTGGCGGGGAAACCCATATTTATCCAACGGACTTGGAACTGCAAAAGGGTACGATGAACGTGCTTTTGGGGCCTACGTCGTCGGGCAAAACATCCCTGATGCGCCTGATGGCGGGGCTGGATGTGCCGGCGACCGGTCGCGTGATCTGGCAAGGGCAGGACGTCACGGGCATGCGGGTGCAGGATCGCAAGGTCGCGATGGTCTATCAGCAATTCATCAATTACCCGTCCATGAGTGTTTATGATAACATCGCCTCGCCGATGCGGCTTTTGCGCCAGTCGCGCGCCGAGATTGATAAACGCGTGCGCGACACGGCCGATCTGATGAAATTGACGCCGATGCTGGATCGCAAACCGCTGGAATTGTCTGGTGGGCAACAACAACGCTGCGCGCTGGCGCGTGCTTTGGTCAAGAACGCCGGGTTGGTCTTGCTGGATGAACCGCTGGCCAACCTTGATTACAAGCTGCGCGAGGAATTGCGCGCGGAAATCCCGAAAATTTTCGAGGAATCCGGATCGATTTTTGTTTATGCGACGACGGAGCCCGAAGAGGCGCTGTTGCTCGGCGGGAATACGGCAGCGCTCTGGCAGGGCAATGTCACGCAATTCGGGCTGACGCCATCCGTCTACCGCAAGCCGATCAATGCGACGACGGCGCGGGTGTTTTCCGATCCGCCGATGAATTTCCTCAAGATCATCAAGAAGGACGGCGCGCTGTCCTTTGGTGAGGGGCAGGCGATCCCGGCCCCGTCCGGTTCGCAAAACCTGCCTGATGGGGCCTATATCGCCGGGTTCCGTCCCAACCATCTGGAACTCTCACCCCATGCCGCAGGCGCGATGGCGTTCAACACCAAGCTGAGCGTCACGGAGATCACCGGTTCAGAGACGTTTGTGCATCTTGAGCATCATGGCGAGCGGTGGGTCGGGTTGGTGCATGGTGTTCAAAGCCTGCAACCCGGTCAGGATCTGGAGGTCTTTCTGGACCCTGCGCATGTTTATATTTTCGGGCAGGACGGCAATCTGGTCGCCGCAGCCCCCTATGCAGAGGCCGCATAATGGCAAAGATCACGCTTGATAACCTGGCGCATTCTTATCTGGCCAAACCGACGTCCGAGGATGATTTCGCGCTCAAGGAGCTCAATCACGACTGGGTCGATGGCGAGGCCTATGCGCTGCTCGGTGCCTCGGGCTGCGGTAAATCCACCTTGCTCAACATCATCTCGGGGCTGTTGCACCCCAGTCAGGGGCGCATCCTGTTCAATGACCGCGATGTGACGCATGCGCCTACCGCCGAGCGCAACATCGCGCAGGTGTTCCAGTTCCCGGTCGTCTACGACACGATGAGCGTGCATGATAATCTGGCCTTTCCGCTGCGCAATCGCGGGGCTGATCCGACCTATGTGGCCGGGCGGGTGAACCAGATCGCCAAGATGATCGGTATGGAAGCCGAATTGAACCATAAGGCGCGCGGGCTGACCGCAGATGCCAAGCAGAAGATTTCTCTGGGCCGTGGCATGGTGCGCGAGGACGTGAACGCCTTGCTCTTTGACGAGCCGCTCACCGTAATCGACCCACATATGAAGTGGGAGTTGCGCACGCAGCTAAAATCCCTGCACCATGAATTTGGCCACACCATGATCTATGTGACGCATGACCAGACCGAGGCGCTGACCTTCGCGGATAAGGTGGTGGTCATGTATGACGGGCGCGTGGTGCAGATCGGCACGCCGCAGGAATTATTCGAGCGCCCCGCGCATACTTTCGTGGGCTATTTCATCGGCTCGCCGGGGATGAACCTGTTTGATGCGGAAATTGACGGGGCGGCGGCGCGTATTGCGGGTGTCACCGTGCCGTTGGGGGCCGGATACGCGCCCGCCAAGGGTAAATTGCAAGTCGGTGTTCGGCCTGAATTCATCAAGCTGAGCGGGGCGGCGGATGGAGTCCCCGCGCGGGTGAAACGTGTTGAGGATGTCGGGCGTCACAAGATCGTGCGCCTTGATGTCGAGGGGCGCGAAATCAGCGCTATCGTGGGGGAAGGCTCTGCGATTTCGGATGGGACACAGAACATCACTTTTGATCCCGATGGCATCAACGTCTACGCCGACGACTGGCGCATTGCACCGGAAGGGGAGGCCGCCTGATGAACAAGACAGTCAATCAAAAAGCGTGGTTTCTGGTATTGCCGGTGCTCGTCTTGGTCGCGTTTTCTGCCGTAATTCCGCTGATGACGGTGGTGAATTATTCGGTGCAGGATACATTCGGGAACAACGTGTTTTTCTGGGCAGGGCTCGAGTGGTTCGAGATCATGCTGGCCGAAGAGCGCATGTGGAATGCGCTTTGGCGGCAATTGATGTTCTCGGGCATCATTCTGGCCATCGAAATTCCGTTGGGAATATTCGTGGCGCTCAACATGCCCAAATCCGGCTTCTGGGCGTCGCTCTGTTTGGTGCTGATGTCCTTGCCCTTGTTGATCCCGTGGAACGTGGTCGGCACCATCTGGCAGATCTTTGGGCGCGTGGATATTGGCCTTCTGGGCTACACGCTTGATAAGATGGGCATTTCCTACAATTATACGCAGGATATATTTGCCGCCTGGGTCACGGTCATCGTGATGGATGTCTGGCACTGGACCTCGCTGGTGGCGCTTCTGGCCTATGCCGGTTTGCAATCCATCCCGGACGCCTATTACCAAGCCGCCAAGATCGATCAGGCCAGCCGCTGGGCCGTGTTCCGCTATATCGAGCTGCCCAAGATGGCGGGCGTGTTGATGATCGCGATCCTGTTGCGCTTCATGGACAGTTTCATGATCTATACCGAACCGTTTGTGGTCACCGGTGGGGGCCCTGGCAATGCGACGACCTTCCTGTCGATTGATCTGGTGAAAATGGCGCTGGGGCAGTTTGACCTTGGACCGGCGGCGGCCTTCTCGCTGATGTATTTCCTGGTCATCCTCGCGATTTCATGGGTGTTTTACACCGTCATGACCAACCTTGATAAACGGGATGGCATCAAATGACCGACACAACCGTTCAAACCGTAATCCCCGGCGATCTGGCCCCGAGCGAGGTGAAACCCGCGCGCCGCAAGCGGCCTAAGATCAACGGGTCCGCCGTCGTCATGGGGCTTTATCTGCTGTTCCTGTTGCTGCCGATCTACTGGCTGCTGAACATGAGCCTGAAGACGAATACCGAAATTCTTGGCTCCTTTTCGCTCTTCCCGCGTGATCTGACGCTGGCGAATTACGTCAAGATTCTGACGGATGAGAGCTGGTATATCGGCTATATCAACTCGCTGATTTATGTTGTGATGAATACGGTGATCAGCCTCGCCGTCGCGCTGCCCGCCGCCTATGCCTTCTCGCGCTATTCCTTCATGGGCGACAAGCATCTGTTTTTCTGGTTGTTGACCAACCGGATGGCTCCGCCTGCGGTTTTCGCGCTGCCGTTCTTTCAATTATACTCCTCTGTGGGGCTGTTTGACACGCATATCGCGGTGGCACTGGCGCATTGCCTGTTCAACGTGCCACTGGCGGTCTGGATATTGGAGGGCTTCATGCGCGGCGTCCCGAAAGAGATCGACGAGACGGCCTATCTAGACGGCTACTCCTTCCCGCGCTTCTTTGTGCAGATCTTCACGCCGCTGATCGCGTCTGGGATCGGTGTCGCCGCCTTCTTCTGCTTCATGTTCTCATGGGTGGAACTGCTCTTGAGCCGGACGCTGACCACAGTGGACGCCAAACCCATCGCTGCGATCATGACCCGGACCCAAGGGGCCGCAGGCATCGACTGGGGGGTGCTGGCGGCAGCCGGCATGTTGACCATCGTGCCGGGTGCGCTGGTAATTTATTTCGTGCGCAACTATATCGCTAAGGGCTTTGCCCTGGGGAGGGTGTGATGGCGTGCGACACTCTTTCTGATAGTGAAGCGATGATCGCGAAGATTGTAGCGTTTCTCGCGGAAAAAGGGGTCCGCCTGACAGATGTGAGCGCTGTGGAACTTGGTTATCCGCGTGAACAAGGTGCCGATACACTATTCGAAAATGCAATCGAGTGGTTGATCAGCGAAAACATAATCCGCCAACGCGCTCTTCACCGCACGCAGGGTGGCAAACTGCATGAGACCGTTGCCAAGTCTTGTGTTTTGACATCCCATGGCTTTGCCTTGTTGGCAGTCCCATTTGATAAGAATTTATCATTGGGCGCAGCGGTTAGACAAACGGCTGAGGAAGGCTCCGGATTTTCTAATGCCGGAAGCTTTTTTGGTGGACTTCTTGGCAGTTTCACCAAATCAGTAGCAAACTAAGAAGGGGATGAACTAATGGCCTGGATGGCATGGACCGTACCGACGGCGCTCTTTTTCGCTGTGATCGCAAGCCTGTTGATCATCTTCACAATTCTCGCCATCAAATATCCCGAGACGCCCCGCACGGGCATCTTGCGGATCGAAACAACGCGGGGGGATCGTTTGTTCATCACCCTGCTGGGCTCAGCCTTTATCAATCTGATCTGGCTGGGTCTTGAGGTCGCACCACAGCCCTATGCGCTGCTGGCGTGTCTGGTCTATGCCGTAGCGGTGTTCCGCTGGGTATGAGACAAGAAGAATGGGGCGTCCGAACCATCGGGGGCCTCAAATAAAAACAGTTCAATAATGTCTTGGGAGGACTCACATGAACTTTTCACTAAAATCAACCACAGCCATGGGTGCGCTGGTCGCGTCTCTGGCAATGCCGGCCTGGGCCGACATGGAGGCGGCGAATGCGTTTCTCGATAACGAGATCGCGGGTCTTTCCGTGCTCGACCGCGCCGCTCAGGAAGCGGAGATGCAATTCTTTGTTGATGCCGCGGCACCGTTTGCGGGCATGGACATCAAGGTTGTGTCGGAAACGATCACGACCCATGAGTATGAATCTCAGGTCCTCGCACCGGCCTTCACCGCCATCACCGGGATCAAGGTTACGCATGATTTGATCGGCGAAGGCGACGTTGTTGAAAAGCTGCAAACACAAATGCAGTCGGGCGAAAACATCTATGACGCCTATGTCAATGACTCTGATCTGATCGGCACGCATTGGCGTTACAAGCAGGTGCGTAACCTGACCGACTGGATGGCGGGCGAGGGTGCCGATGTGACGCTGCCGACGCTTGATATGGAAGACTTCATTGGTCTGTCTTTCACCACTGGCCCGGATGGCAAAGTCTACCAGATGCCAACGCAGCAGTTCGCGAACCTTTATTGGTTCCGTTATGATTGGTTCAACGACGCACAGAACAAAGCCGATTTCCAAGAGAAATACGGCTATGAACTGGGCGTTCCGGTGAACTGGTCGGCTTACGAGGACATCGCGGAATTCTTCACCGGTCGCGATCTGTCGCGCATGGGCGTTGATGGCGACGTCTTTGGCAACATGGATTACGGCAAGAAAGATCCGTCCTTGGGCTGGCGTTATACGGACGCGTGGATGTCCATGGCAGGCATGGGCGACGTCGGTGAGCCAAACGGTCTTCCCGTGGACGAATGGGGCATCCGGGTGAATGAGAATTCACAACCCACCGGTTCCTGTGTGGCCCGTGGTGGTGCGACGAACTCGCCCGCCGCTGTTTATGCCGTGACCAAGGCCATTGAGTGGCTGCAAAAATACTCGCCACCCGCCGCGGCAGGTATGACATTCGGCGAAGCGGGGCCAATCCCGGCACAAGGCAACGTGGCCCAGCAGATGTTCTGGTACACGGCGTTTACGGCCGCGACGGTTCTGCCTGATCTGCCCGTGATGAACGAAGATGGCACGCCCAAATGGCGCATGGCCCCTTCGCCGCATGGTGTCTACTGGAAAGAGGGCCAAAAGATCGGCTACCAGGATGCCGGCAGCTGGACACTGATGGAATCCACACCCGTTGACCGTGCCAAGGCCGCGTGGCTTTATGCACAGTTCGTGGTGTCCAAAACGGTCGATCTGAAGAAATCCGACGTGGGTCTGACGTTCATTCGCGAATCCACAATCGATGCGGAGCACTTCACCGAGCGCGCACCACGCCTTGGCGGTCTGGTAGAATTCTACCGCTCACCAGCGCGCGTTGCATGGTCGCCAACCGGCACCAACGTTCCGGATTATCCAAAGCTGGCACAGCTGTGGTGGCAGAACATCGGCGATGCAATGTCCGGTGCAAAGACCCCACAAGAAGCGCTTGATGCGCTGTGTTCCGATCAGGAGCGTGTGCTTGAGCGTCTTGAGCGTGCGGGTGTTCAGGGTGATCTGGGTCCGGTCCTGAACGAGGAAATGAGTGCAGAGCACTGGTTTGCTCAGCCGGGCGCGCCTTTCCCCAAGCTTGAGAACGAAGACGAAGAGCCACAGACCGTCAGCTATGACGAGCTGATCAAATCCTGGCAGTAAGTCTTTTGTTTTTAGCCGGGGCGCTTGGTTGCGCCCCGGCCGTTTTTTGACATCGCCGTCATCCTCGGGCTTGTCCCGGGGATCTTCAGCCACACAGATCCTCGGGACAAGCCCGAGGATGACGCACGCAGAAAGGGGACGCCATGACCCATATTCTCGCCATTGATCAGGGAACCACATCGTCCCGCGCCATCGTCTTTGACGGCGACATGAAGATCAAAGCCAGCGCGCAGGAAGAGTTCCCGCAGCATTTCCCCGATAGCGGTTGGGTCGAGCATGATCCGGGTGATTTATGGTCCACTACCGCGGGCACCTGCCGCGCAGCGATTGAAAAGGCCGGACTGGGGCCGGATGACATCGCTGCCATCGGCATCACCAATCAGCGCGAAACCGTGGTTGTTTGGGATAAAGAAACAGGCCAGCCGATTTATAACGCCATTGTTTGGCAGGATCGCCGTACGGCAGAGTATTGCCGCGAATTGCGCGACGCTGGTCATGATAAGATGATCACGGCCAAGACCGGGTTGCTGGCCGATCCCTATTTTTCCGGCACCAAACTCAAATGGATCCTTGATCATGTGGACGGTGCTCGGGAGCAGGCCAAAAATGGCGAATTGCTGTTTGGGACGGTGGATTGCTTCCTGATCTGGAAACTCACCGGCGGCGCGGCCCATGTGACAGATGCCACCAATGCCGCGCGCACCTCGCTTTATGACATTCACAAGGGCCGCTGGAGCACGTCGATCTGCGCGCTATTCGACATCCCGATGCAGATGCTGCCCGAGGTCAAAGACTGCGCCGCTGATTTCGGCATGACGCGCTCGGACCTCTTTGGCCGTCCGATCCCGATTTTGGGCGTGGCGGGGGATCAGCAGGCCGCCACCATTGGCCAGGCCTGTTTTGAGCCGGGCATGTTGAAATCTACTTATGGGACGGGGTGTTTTGCACTGTTGAACACGGGCGAAACGGCTGTGACCTCCAACAATCGATTGCTGACAACAATCGCTTATCAATTTGACGGCACGCCGACCTATGCGCTTGAAGGGTCCATTTTTGTGGCAGGGGCCGTGGTGCAATGGCTGCGCGACGGGCTCAAAATCATCCGCGCGGCGTCCGAAACCCAACCCCTGGCCGAACAGGCGGACCCCAATCAGAACGTCGTTCTGGTGCCGGCCTTTGTGGGCCTCGGTGCGCCCTATTGGAACGCGGAATGTCGCGGGGCGGTTTTCGGGCTGACCCGGAATTCGGGACCCGAGGAATATGCCAAGGCCGCCCTTGAAAGTGTGGGCTATCAGACCCGCGATCTTCTGGAGGCGATGCAGGCGGATTGGCAGGGTACGGGCGCAAAAGCAACGCTGCGGGTGGATGGCGGCATGTCCGCTTCCGATTGGGCGATGCAGTTCTTATCCGACATCATCGGCGCGCCGGTGGATCGACCGGAAGTGCTCGAAACCACGGCTTTGGGGGCCGCATGGCTCGCCGGGCAACGTGCGGGACTTTACCCTGATATGAAAGGTTTCGCGCAAAGCTGGGCGCTGGAGCAGAAATTCAGCCCCCAAATGGAGGACGGCGCGCGCAGCCGCAAATACGCCGCGTGGAAGCGGGCGGTGGCCGCGACCATGAGCTTTTGACGCTGATGGGGTTTGATTTCCTGTCGCCCGGCCGGATCGCGTTCGGGCGGGGAGCGCGCGCGCAAACAGCACAACAGACACGTGCATTCGGCCAAAACGTGATGCTCCTGCGCGGCAGTTCTGTGGCTTGGGTCGATACGCTTGAAAGGGACCTTCGGGACCGGGGCTGTGTCGTCTCCACCGTTTTGAGCAGCGGCGAACCGAGTGTGGCAGAGGTGCAAAACGCCGTACAAAAGGGGCGCAACGCCGGGATCGAGGTGGTGCTTGCCGTCGGTGGGGGGGCCGTGATTGATCTGGGCAAAGCGGTGGCTGCTTTAATGCCGGCCCCCGGCGATATCATGGATCACCTTGAGGGTGTTGGCGCGGGCAAACCGCTGGTGGTGGACCCAGTGCCCTTGATCGCGTTGCCCACGACCTCAGGCACGGGGGCCGAAGTCACCAAAAACGCTGTGATCACCGTGCCCGACGCGGGGCGAAAAGTCAGCCTGCGCGATGATCGCATGCTGGCCAGGCTTGCCATCATCGACCCCGCGCTGACCGATCAAATGGCGCGTGGCCAGACGCTTGCCTCGGGTCTCGACGCGTTGACGCAGGTCATCGAGCCTTATCTCTCCAGCCGTGCGAACCCTCTGACGGACGCGATTTGCCGCTCGGCAATTCCGCAAGGTGTCACGGCTTTGGCGCAATTGGCCCAAGGCGAAGATCCGACGGCGCGCGACCAGATGGCTTTTGTCAGCCTGTCCGGCGGGCTGGCGCTTGCGAACGCGGGACTGGGGGCGGTGCATGGTCTTGCGGGCGTTCTTGGCGGGCGGTTGGGCGCGCCGCATGGTCTGATATGTGGGCGCTTGTTGGGTCCGATCCTGGCCGCAAATGCCGCCAAAATGCGCGAAATGGATGCCGATCTGGCGCGGTTTGATGAGGTGGCACGCTGGTTGGGGCAGGGGTTTGACCGGGAGGCGGACGTGGTTTTTGACGCGCTTCCGGCGATTTTGGACAGCTGGCAGGTGCCGCGTCTGGACCAATGGGTGCGCGGGGATGTCGATCTGGAGGCCATCGCCCTTGAGGCGGCCTCGGCCTCCTCGATGAAATCCAACCCCTGCGGATTAAGTGTTCCAGCGCTGGTGCATGCCATGCAACGGGCGCTCTGAGGGATCAGATCGAGGACAGCCCCGCGTTGGTGTTCAGGAAGAACTGAGAGAATATCGGCCCGCTTGCGGCCCCGATGGCACGGGCGTTGAACCCGATCACGCCCTGTTCGATGCGCGGCACCAGCACCCCGCGCGTGTCCTGTGTGACCAGATAGCGGCGCACCCGTTCAACCAGATCAGAGCGTACCGCATCGGGAAACGCACCGTCGATCAGGATCGCTTCGAAATCGATGACGGAACAAATCGACAGGGCTGCTTTGGCAAGTTCCTGGGCGGTTTCACCGATCCAGGGGTCGACATAACGGCTCAGCGCGTCCCAATTCTGTGGAATTTGCCACAACTGTTTGGGATCAAGTCCGGCCTCCACCAGACGCCCCTCCAACAGGTGCAAAGAGGCGACATCGATCAATTGGCGGCTTTCGCCCAGAGGCCCCGTACTGCGCAGCGATCCTAATGCGCCCGCATTGCCCTGGTTGCCCTCGAAAACCGTGTGGTTGAGCACCACACCGCCCCCGACGAAAGAGCCGATATAGAAATAGGCGTAATCGCGGTATTCCTTGCCTAATCCATAAAGATGTTCTGCGCGGCAGGCCGCCGTGGCATCATTGCACACAAAGATCGGCAGTTCGGTGAATTTTGCCACCTCTTGCGCGAAACGGATGTTGCGCCAGGCGCTGAAATCATCCGCCTCCGGACCCGACAGGTCGTGCCATTTCCACAGCTCGAAGGGCGAGGCCACGCCGATGCCGCAAATTCTGGCCCGCTGCGCGTCACTCAAAGGACGCATCAGATGGTCCATGCCATCCTCGAGAAACCCGAAAACGGTTTCGGGCTGCGGGTAGGGGTAGGCGAGGTGCAGCTGCTCGATGACATCGCCCCTGAAATTGAGCAGCAATAGCTCCGCACTGCGTCGCCCGATCTTGAGGCCAAGCGCCAACACGCCTTCGCCCGATAAATCCATCGGCACCGAGGGCTTGCCCACCTTGCCCCGTTGCGGGTCACCCCGCGCCAACAGCCCGTCCTTTTCAAGTTTACGAAGGATCACGGAGACGGTTTGCGGTGACAGACCCGCCCTGCGCGCAAGGTCGCTGCCGGGCATCGGACCATGGCGCATGAACATCGACAGCAACAGGCGTTCGTTATAGTTGCGCACGCCGCGTTGATTCACGCCGCTGCTCAATCCCTTGACCTTGCTGCCGTCCATAAGGTCGCCCATGCTCGTTTTTACCTCATGAATATCAGCCTGTCTAATTAATAAATCAAGTTTATTTATTTATTGACAGAGGGTCTGAAATACTGTCGTGTCAGGACACCCCGGCCGAGGAAGATTCGACGGGGCGGGAGCATTTAAAGCATCTCGAAAAACAAGAATTCAAAATTTCCTTGGGAGGAAAACATGAAAAGACTTCTCGCCAGCACAATCCTGGGTCTGAGCGCATTGGGCGCGACAAGCGGCGTGGCGCTTGCGGATAACGTCACGGCCTGCCTGATCACGAAAACGGACACGAACCCGTTTTTTGTCAAGATGAAGGAAGGCGCAGAAGCCAAAGCCGCCGAGCTTGGCATGACGCTGAAATCTTTCGCAGGCAAGGTGGATGGTGATCACGAGACGCAGGTGCAGGCGATTGAAACCTGTATTCTGGATGGTGCCAAGGGTATCCTGATCACGGCCTCCGATACGTCATCCATCGTATCCGCTGTGACCCAGGCGCGCGACGCGGGTGTTCTGGTCATCGCGCTGGACACACCGCTAGATCCAATTGACGCCGCCGATGCGACCTTTGCGACGGATAATTACAAGGCCGGCGTTCTGATTGGTGAATGGGCGCGTGCGCAATTGGGCGATGCCGCAGATAGCGCAAAGATCGCGACGTTGGATCTCAATGTGAGCCAGCCCACGGTTGATGTTCTGCGCAACCAGGGTTTCCTGGAGGGCTTTGGCGTTGATCTGGCCGACCCCAATGTCATCGGTGACGAAACCGATGCGCGTATTGTCGGCAGCGATGTGACGGATGGCAATGAAGAGGGGGGCCGCCGCGCCATGGAAAACCTCCTGGCCAAGGATCCAACCATCAATGTGGTGCACACGATCAATGAACCCGCCGCTGCCGGTGCCTATGAGGCGCTTAAGGCGATCGGGCGTGAGAAAGAAGTGCTGATTGTATCGGTCGATGGCGGTTGCCCGGGCGTGCAAAACGTGGCTGACGGTGTGATCGGTGCGACCTCGCAGCAATATCCGCTGTCCATGGCCGCCTTGGGTGTTGAGGCCATCAAGAAGTGGGCGGATGAGGGCGTGAAGCCGGAACCCACACCGGGCAAGGCGTTCTTTGATACGGGCGTGGCACTTGTGACGGATGCGCCTGCGGAGGGCGTGGAGTCGATTTCCGTCTCCGAGGGCAAGGACCTCTGCTGGGGCTGACCTCTGCATAAAGCGGTGCGCGTAGATATGCGCGCCGCGGCGGGTGCGATTGACGCAAAGCGTCTCGGACCCGCCGTTTCGTGATATTCATCTACACCTGCCAAGTGGGAGAACCCCGTGTCAGAGCCCTCTGGAAATTCGCAAAATTTCGAAACCAACCTGAAGAAGAACCCCGAAAGCGTCGCCGAATTCACCGATACAAGGCGTGGGTTTGTGGCCACGATCCAGCATCTGTTGCATGTGAACCCTTCCCTGGTGCCGTTGATCGTCCTGCTCGCCTCGATGGTGATTTTCGGGCTGCTGCTGGGCACCAAATTCTTCTCTCCTTTCGCGCTGACCCTGATCCTGCAACAGGTGCAGATCGTGGGGATTGTGGCCGCCGCTCAGAGCCTGGTGATCCTGACCGCAGGCATTGATCTCAGTGTTGGCGCCATTATGGTGATGTCCTCGGTGGTGATGGGCCAATTTACATTCCGCTACGGTATTCCGGTCGAGGTCGCCGTGGCCTGCGGGTTGCTCTGCGGCACTATGCTTGGCTTCATCAACGGCTGGCTGGTGGCAAAGGTCAAACTGCCCCCCTTCATCGTGACGCTGGGCATGTGGCAGATCGTTCTGGCCACGAACTTCCTCTATTCAGCCAATGAAACCATCCGCTCGCAGGACATTGAGACACAGGCCCCATTGCTGCAATTTCTGGGCACCACCATCGAATTTGGCGGGGCGCGCCTGACCTATGGCGTGGTGTTTATGCTGCTGGTCGTTTTCTTTCTGGCCTATGCGCTCAAACACACGGCCTGGGGGCGGCATGTCTATGCCGTCGGGGATGATCCCGAAGCTGCCGAACTCTCGGGCGTGGACGTCAAACGCACGCTGATCTCTGTCTATATGCTCGCTGGTCTCATCTGTGCCTTTGCAGGCTGGGCGCTCATCGGGCGGATCGGATCGGTCTCGCCGACCTCCGGTCAATTGGCCAATATCGAAAGCATCACCGCCGTAGTGATCGGCGGCATATCGCTCTTTGGCGGGCGCGGCTCGATCATGGGCACGTTGTTTGGTGCGCTGATTGTGGGCGTGTTCAGCCTCGGGCTGCGCCTGCTGGGGGCGGATGCGCAATGGACCTATCTGCTGATCGGGGTTCTGATCATCGCAGCGGTCGGTGTGGATCAATGGATCAGAAAGGTATCGGTCTGATGGAACCTATTCTCAAAGGGCGCAATCTCGTCAAGCGCTATGGCAAGGTGACGGCGCTGGATCATTGTGATTTTGACCTGATGCCCGGTGAAATTCTGGCGGTGATCGGGGATAACGGCGCCGGAAAATCCTCCCTGATCAAGGCGGTCTCCGGTGCGGTGATCCCGGATGAGGGCGAGGTCTGGTTGGAAGGCAAGCAGGTTAAATTCACCTCCCCCATCGACGCGCGCAACGTCGGGATCGAGACCGTGTACCAGACGCTTGCCATGTCACCCGCCCTGTCAATTGCGGATAACATGTTCATGGGGCGCGAAATTCGCAAACCGGGGTTTCGCGGCAAATGGCTGCGCCAATTGGACCGTTCCGAAATGGAACGTCTTGCGCGTGACAAGCTGACCGAACTGGGTCTGATGACAATCCAGAACATCAACCAGGCGGTGGAAACGCTCTCGGGCGGTCAACGTCAGGGCGTCGCCGTGGCGCGGGCCGCGGCTTTTGGCTCCAAAGTTATCATTCTGGATGAGCCCACGGCGGCGCTCGGCGTCAAGGAATCACGCCGTGTTCTGGAGCTCATTCTGGACGTGAAATCACGCGGTATCCCGATCATACTGATCAGCCACAATATGCCGCATGTCTTTGAGGTCGCGGATCGCATTCACGTGCATCGCCTTGGCAAACGCCTTTGCGTGATTGATCCCAAGGATTATACCATGTCCGATGCCGTGGCCTTCATGACCGGCGCAAAGGAACCTCCCAGCGAGCAGGTCGCGGCTTGAGCCTGACGCTGGAGACACTCGCCGGGCTGAGCGACTTTATCCGCGAGGCGCCGCGTAAATCGGAGCGGCGTATCGTGGCAATCGCGGGCGCACCGGGCAGTGGGAAATCCACCTTGGCGCAGCGTCTTGCCGAGAAATTAACGTATATGGGCACTCAGGCGCAGGTTGTGCCGATGGACGGCTTCCACCTTGATAACCGCATCCTCGACGGTCTTGGCCTGTTCACGCGCAAAGGCGCACCGGAGACCTTTGACGTTCACGGTTTCAAACGTCTGGTCGCAGCTCTTGGCTCAGGTTCCCCAGTCTATTACCCCCTGTTTGATCGAACACGCGACCTGTCGATCGCAGGGGCCGGTGTGCTGAGCGCGGATTGCGACACGGTGATTGTTGAGGGTAATTATCTGTTGCTGGATGCACCCCATTGGCGCGATCTGTCCGATGTCTGGGATGTCCGGGTCAACCTGTCGGTGCCTTTGGATATTCTGCGCCAGCGCCTCACAGCGCGTTGGCTCGCGCAAGGCTTGGCACCGGATGCGGCCCTGGCGCGCGCTGAGGGTAATGATCTCGTCAATGCGCGCCGGATATTGGATGCGGCTTTGCCCTGTGATGCCGTCTTCAAAAACACCGGTACGCCCGCCTGATGTATCATTTCGGATGCGCGGTCGGATTTGTGTTATGCATACCCCAGATCACGCGCCGATGGATCATTCTGCGCTCGGTCGTATCATTACACGCGCTCATTGCGAATTCTGCCATTGATGTTTCGGTCAGAATGTGTTCGTTAGCGCTAACAAGTGCGGATTGCGCTCCTTTGCGCAAAGCAGAGTGAATTCTGGAGGAATAAGATGTCTCATACAGTCGCAATAAACGGGTTTGGACGCATTGGACGCGGCGTCTTGCGCGCAATGGTTGAAAACGAGGTTGCCGATATGGAAGTCGTTGGGATCAACGACCTTTCATCGCCGGAAACCCTCGCACATCTGTTGAAATACGACAGCGTCCATGGCCGTTTCAAAGCAGAGGTCGAGGTCAAGGGCGACGCGCTCATCGTCAATGGCCGCAGCATTCAGGTGAGCGCCATCCGCAACCCCGCGGAATTGCCATGGGACGGTGTCGATGTTGCGATGGAATGCACCGGGTTCTTCACCGCGCGTGAAAAGGCAGCGCAGCACCTTGAAAACGGATCGCGCCGCGTGCTGATTTCTGCGCCGGGTGCCGGAGCGGATCGCACGGTGGTTTACGGGGTGAATCACAAGGATATGACCAAAGACGACATCGTCATTTCCAATGCCTCCTGCACCACCAACTGCCTGGCCCCCGTCGCCTATGTTCTGGACCGCGAATTCGGGATCAAGACCGGGTATATGACAACCATCCATGCCTATACGGGCGATCAGCCCTCCCACGACGCGCCGCATAAGGATTTGTATCGCGGACGTGCCGCCGCCGTGTCCATGGTGCCGACGTCAACAGGTGCCGCCAAGGCGATTTCGCTGGTTTTACCGCATCTTGAGGGGCGTCTTGAAGGGTCTGCCATAAGGGTGCCGACGCCGAATGTCTCACTGGTTGATCTGGCGTTCATTCCAGAGAAACCCGCGACAAAAGACGCCATCAATGCCGCGATGAAGGCTGCGGCGGAGGGTGAACTCAAAGGCGTGCTTTCCTATGAAACCGACCCCACGGTATCGATTGATTACAACCATGACCCCCATTCTTCGAGCTTTGCAGCCCCCCAGACCAGCGTCACACAGGACGGGTTGGTGCGTGTTGTGAGCTGGTATGACAACGAATGGGGTTTTGCCAACCGCATGATCGACACTGGTCGCCGTCTGGCGGAATTGTCGAAAACCTGAACAGCCGCACACCGGGCTTGACCCGGTGCCTTTTGGTTTGAAGGACAGATAGATGATCTTGAATGACACAATTGCCCGCGTCACGGACCGCATCATCGCGCGCAGCGCAGGGCCGCGCGGTGACTACCTGACCCGTATGGCTGCGGCGCGTAAAAAGGGGCCCGCGCGCGGGCATCTGAGTTGCAGCGGGCAGGCGCATGCCTATGCCGGGGCCGGGGCGGATCAATCCGCGCTGGTCAATGAAAGCGCGGGCAACCTCGGCATTATCACCACCTATAACGACATGCTGTCGGCGCATCAGCCGTTTGAGCGCTTCCCGGATCTGATCCGGCACGCAGCCCGCGATGTGGGCGCCACGGCGCAGGTGGCGGGCGGGGTGCCTGCCATGTGTGATGGTGTGACGCAAGGCGAGCCGGGCATGGAGCTGAGCCTGTTTTCGCGTGATTTGATTGCTATGGCGACCGGCATCGCGATGAGTCACAACACTTTTGACGCCGCCGTGTATCTTGGCGTCTGCGACAAGATCGTGCCGGGTCTGATCATCGCTGCACAGACCTTTGGCCATATTCCGACCGTATTCCTGCCTGCGGGGCCGATGACTTCAGGCCTGTCCAACGATGAAAAAAGCCAGATACGCCAGAAATTCGCCGCCGGTGAAGTTGGCCGTGATGAATTGATGAAGGCCGAAATGGGTGCCTATCATGGACCGGGAACCTGTACCTTCTATGGCACGGCAAACACCAACCAGATGCTGATGGAATTCATGGGCATGCATTTGCCGGGGTCCAGCTTTGTGACACCCAACACGGGCCTGCGCGATGCGCTGACGAAGGCCGGGGCGCAACGCGCGCTGTCGCTTTCTGATCTGGGGGATAATTACCTGCCCGTCAGCGATGTGCTGGATGAAAAAGCCTATGTAAACGGGATCATCGGGCTCAATGCGACGGGGGGGTCTACCAATCTGCTGATCCACCTTGTGGCGATGGCGCGGGCGGGCGGTATCATTCTGGATTGGCAGGATTTCTCCGATCTCTCCGAAGTCACGCCGTTGCTGGCGCGGGTTTATCCCAACGGTCTGGCCGATGTGAACCATTTCCACGCGGCGGGCGGTCTTGGCTATTTGATCCGTGAACTTCTGGGCGCGGGTCTGCTGCATCCCGATACCAAGACCGTGGGCGGTGGCGGCCTTGAGGTCTATACGCAGGAACCGAAATTGCGCGACGATATGGTCGTTTGGGAGGAAGGCACCACAGAGAGCCTCAACCTCAAGATCGTGCGCCCGGCGTCCGATCCGTTCCAGAGCACGGGCGGTTTGAAGCGCCTGAACGGGACCCTTGGCAATGCGGTGATGAAGGTCTCCGCCGTCAAACCCGAGCACCAGATCGTAGAGGCTCCCGTGCGGGTGTTCAATGATCAGGAAGAAGTCAAAACGGCCTGCAAAGCGGGTGAGATCGTGCAAGACACCGTCGTGGTGGTGCGTTTTCAGGGACCCAAGGCCAATGGCATGCCCGAATTGCACAGCCTCACACCCTTGCTGAAAAACCTCCAGGCCAAGGGCATCAACGTGGCTCTTGTGACGGATGGGCGGATGTCGGGGGCCTCCGGGTCGGTTCCGGCGGCGATCCACGTCAGCCCCGAAGCGCTTGACGGCGGGGCCATTTCCAAGCTGCAGGACGGTGACGTTTTGCGTGTGGATGCGGTTGCGGGCGTTCTGGATATTCTGACGGAAGGGGTGCTTGACCGTGCGCCGGTAAGGGTCAATCTGGACGCAAATGAATTTGGCATCGGGCGCGAACTCTTCGCGCAATTCCGCCGCTCCGTCGGGTCTGCCGATACCGGTGCCAGCGTGCTTTTTTAAGAAGGAACATCCAATGACACCCCAAGACGCCAGCAAACGCGCCCGCGAAATCTGTGGCTTGGCCCCGATTGTGCCGGTTCTGGTTGTGGATGACGTGGCACATGCACAGCCCCTGGCCGAAGCGCTTGTCGCCGGGGGCCTGCCCGCGTTGGAGGTGACGTTGCGCACGCCTGCCGCTTTGGATGTTATCGCCGCCATGGCTAAGGTTCCCGGCGGGGTTGTTGGTGCGGGGACGCTTGTGACGCCACAGGATGTCAGAGATGCCAAGGCGGCGGGGGCGCAATTCGGTGTGTCTCCCGGTGCCACGGACGCGTTGATCGCGGCTTGTGAGGCAGAAGGGCTGCCGCTGCTTGCCGGGGCCGCGACGGCCTCCGAGGCGATGCGATTGCTGGAACGCGGCTATGATGTGTTGAAGTTCTTCCCTGCCGAAGCCTCGGGCGGGGCACCGGCGCTCAAGGCCCTTGGTGGCCCCTTGCCGCAAATCTCCTTTTGCCCCACCGGTGGCGTCAGCACGCAAAACGCACAAAGCTATCTATCCCTATCCAATGTGATCTGCGCCGGGGGCAGTTGGGTGGCACCGCCTGCCATGGTCACATCGGGCGATTGGGAAGGCATCCAGACCCTTGCGCAGGAGGCGAGCCAGATCAAGATCTGAGGCGCAGCAAAGGTCATGCACACGCGAATGCTGCGCGACAAACATTCAAAACGCTTTACGGGAGAGCATCTGAGATCAACATATGCGGTCTGATGCGATTGCATTTAGGGCACCCCGTTGACTATCGCCCGTTTGGATTGGAGGATTTTGCAGTGCATGCGGGTCCCCTAGATTGACACCGCGTCTATGTTAGCGATAACGAAGCCGCGATCAGAGAATAAGACAGAACATGAGGCCGGGAGCCGGGAAATGATTTTATGTTGCGGTGAAGCCTTGATCGACATGATTCCGCAGCCCACGCAAGGCGCGCAAACGTGTTTTACGCCGCATGCGGGGGGGGCGGTATTCAATACGGCGATTGCTCTGGGGCGGCTGGGGTCAAAACCGGGGTTCGTGACCGGCCTGTCGCGCGACCTTTTTGGCGTGCAATTGGCTCAGGCTCTGGAAGAAAGCCACGTTGATTGCGACCTCGTGATCCGCTCTGATTTGCCCACAACACTGGCGTTTGTCGAATTGAACGACGGGCAGGCGCGTTATACCTTTTATGATGAAAACACGGCAGGGCGCAGTTTGAGCCCGGATCACTTGCCGGATATTCCCGCCTCTGTGACGGCGCTTTATTTCGGCGGGATCAGCCTGATCAGCGAACCCTGCGCGGATTTCTACGCGGCTTTGGCCCTGCGTGAGGCGCCCGGACGGGCGATCATTATCGACCCAAATATCCGCGCGGCTTTCATCCGCGATGAGGTGCTGTATCGCGCGCGACTGGACAAGATGATCGCCGTGGCCGACATCGTGAAGGTGTCGGATGAAGATCTGGATTGGATCATCCCCGGACCTGAGGCTCTGGCGACAAAGGCCCGGAAATTGCGCGCGCAAGGTCCGCATGCGGTCATCGTCACACGCGGGGGTGACGGCGCGCTGGCCTTCGGGGCGGGGGATGAAGCCGTAGAGGTGCCGGCGAAACGCGTGTCCATCGTCGATACCGTGGGGGCTGGCGATACCTTCAACGCGGGCGTTCTTGCGAGCCTCATGGCGGCGGGGCTGCTGAGCAAAGCGCGCATGAAGGACATTGGTCCGAGCGCCATGCGCGCAGCCCTGATGCATGGTGCCTGTGTGGCCGCCGTCACCGTATCGCGCGCCGGGGCCAATCCCCCCTGGGCGCATGAGTTGCCATAAACCGGTTTCTGCCCAAGCAACAAACCTGCTAGGGCTTGCACCACCATCACGTTTTTCAATTTCGATCCCCAAACGCCCATAGCAAAGAGATCATATGTCCAAATCGAGCGTCCCAACCATTTCCGTTTCCGACTTCAGCGCCGATATTCTGCGGCATCTGAAACAGTCGCTGGGCAAGGACGCGCGCCACGCGTCGCTTTATGACTGGCGCATGTCGCTGTCGCTGGCTTTGCGCGATCACGTGGTGGATCCGTGGTTTGAAAGCACGCGCAAGACCTATGAGGCGCGCGGCAAGCGGGTCTATTACCTGTCGATGGAATTCCTGATCGGGCGGCTGATCGAGGATGTTGCGGTGAATCTGGGGTTTGATGCGATCGCCGCGCAGGCGATGCAAAGCCTGGGTCAGGATTACGCCGAGGTGGTCGCCAATGAGCCGGATGCGGCCCTCGGTAATGGCGGTCTGGGGCGGTTGGCGGCCTGTTTCATGGATTCACTCTCCACCTTGGGCATTCCGGCTTATGGGTATGGCATCCGCTATGAGCACGGGTTGTTCGAGCAGCATTTCGAGGATGGTGCCCAGATGGAAACGGCCGAAACCTGGCTGGCGCAGCGCCATGTCTGGGAGTTCGAGCGCCCCGAGGTCAGCTATCCCATTCATTTCGGCGGCGATGTCGTCGAGGAAATGGGCAAGACGATCTGGCGGGCTGGTGAAACCGTCATGGCGTCGGCCTATGACACGCCGGTTGTGGGCTGGCAGGGGCGTTGGGCCAATACGCTGCGCCTTTGGGCGGCCACACCCACCACCGCCTTTGATCTGGAGAGTTTCAACCGCGGCGATTACATGGCCGCCAGCGCGCCCGAGGCGCTTGCACGCACCATCAGCCGGGTGCTGTATCCCGATGATACCACCGATATCGGCAAGGAATTGCGCCTGAAACAGGAGTATTTCTTTACCTCAGCTTCCATCCAGGACCTGTTGCGGCGGTTCTTGAGCGAAGGGGGTGATCTGCGCGCTTTGCCCGATCACGTCGCGATCCAACTCAACGATACGCACCCCGCGATTGCCGGTCCGGAACTGGTGCGCATCCTGATGGATGACCACGGGTTCGAGGTGGCGCAAGCCATCAGCACCGCGCGCGGCTGTCTGGCCTATACCAACCACACGCTCTTGCCCGAGGCCTTGGAGCGCTGGCCCGAGGATCTGTTCATCCGGGTCTTGCCGCGCCATCATCGCATCATCCAATTGATCGAGGCGGCGCATCTGGCCGCCACCACCAGCGACATCCGCATTCTGGAACATGGCGAGGTCAAGATGGGTGAATTGGCGTTCATCATGGCGCATCATGTGAATGGCGTATCGGCGCTGCATTCCGACCTGGTGAAGGAAACCGTCTTTTCTGATCTGCATGCTGATTATCCCGGTCGGATCATCAACCAGACCAACGGGATCACGCCGCGCCGCTGGCTTTATTCCTGCAACCCGCCCTTGCGCAATCTGATCAACGAAACGATTGGAACCGGCTGGCCGGATGATTTGCAACAATTGGACGGTTTGAGCGATCACGTGGGCGATGCCGGTTTCATCGAGAAGTTCCAGGTGGCCAAGGATGCCAATAAAGCGCGGCTTTGCGATTGGTTGCACAAGCGCGATGGCGTCTCATTGGACCCGCATGCGATGTTTGATGTGCAGATCAAACGCATCCACGAATATAAACGCCAATTAATGAACTTGCTTGAAACGGTCGCGCTATGGAATGAGATTCGCGAAAATCCGAATGCGGGCTGGACGCCAAGGGTCAAGATTTTTGGTGGTAAGGCTGCGCCCGGTTATGTGGTCGCCAAGGAGATCATCCATCTGATCAACGACGCCGCCACGATCATCAATGCCGACCCTGTGACGCGTGATTATCTGCAAATCGTCTATCCTGAAAACTACAACGTCTCAATGGCCGAAATCCTGATCCCGGCCACCGATCTGTCTGAACAAATCTCAACCGCAGGCAAGGAAGCCTCCGGCACCGGCAACATGAAATTTGCATTGAACGGCGCGCCGACCATCGGCACGCTGGATGGGGCGAACGTCGAAATTCGCGACTGTGTGGGGGCGGATAATTTCTTCCTCTTCGGGTTGACGGCGGCGCAAGTCACCGAACGACGCAGCGTGCCGGAATATGCGCGCCGCGCGGTGGAGGCGAGCCCGCGTCTGGCGCGGGTGCTCAAACAGATCGAAAGCGGCGTGTTTTCGCCCTCCGACAAGGCGCGCTATCACGGGCTGGTGCAGGGTCTGATGAACCACGATTATTTCCTCGTGACCTGCGATTTCGACAGCTATTTTGATACGCAGCGGATTGTGGATAAGGCCTTTGCGGATCAACCTTCCTGGACCCGCATGGCGGCGCTCAACACGGCGCGCGTGGGCTGGTTCTCCTCGGATCGCACGATCAGCGGTTATGCGCGCGACATCTGGAAAACACCAAGTCTGATCGCCTCCATGGGATCGCGCAAAGACGTGGCTTGAAAATAGCCTAGAAAGGAGACGCTTGTGGCACTCTCACCGCAGGACGCCAAGGATATCATCGCCGGTTGCCACGCAGATCCGTTTTCCGTGCTCGGGCTGCATGAGGTCGCGGGTAAACTGGTGGTGCGCGCCTTTGTGCCCGGCGCGCAGGAAATCGACGCGGTCGATCCCAAGACAGGGCGCAAGATCGCGAGCCTGACACCCCTCGGCGAGGGGCTGTTCGAGGGCACCGCGACCCGGCGTAAAAAGCGTTTTGCCTATCACCTGAACGTCACCCAAGACGGGCATGAATGGCGCGCGGATGATCCGTATCGCTTTGGCCCGGTCATGGGCGAATGGGACGAATACCTGCTGGGCGAAGGCACACATCGGCAACTCTGGCACGTTCTGGGCGCGCATGTGATGACCCACGAGGGTGTGGCAGGCACGCATTTCGCGCTCTGGGCTCCGAATGCGGCGCGCGTGTCTATCGTGGGGGATTTCAACACTTGGGACGGGCGGCGGCATTTGTTACGCAGACGCGGACAGACGGGCGTTTGGGAGACTTTCGTGCCGGCCATCGGCGAGGGTGACGTTTATAAATTCGAGGTGCTGGACTGCAACCGCCAGCTCTTGCCGCAAAAGGCCGACCCGGTGGGCTTTGGCTCGGAACACCCGCCGCGTACCGGCTCTGTCGTGCGCCAATTGTCGGGTCATAGCTGGCAAGACAAGGGCTGGATGTCCAAGCGCGGTGCAATCCAGCGTTTTGACAAGCCGATCTCTGTCTATGAGGTGCATCTGGGCTCCTGGCGGCGCGTTCCTGAGGAGGGCAACCGCCCGCTGAGCTACGCCGAACATGCGCAGCAATTGATCGCTTATGTGAAGGACATGGGTTTTACCCATATCGAATTGATGCCGATCTCCGAGTTTCCCTTTGACGGCTCTTGGGGATACCAGCCGGTCGGGCTTTTTGCCCCCACGATCCGGCACGGCACGCTTGAGGAATTCCGCGCCTTCATCGAGGCCGCGCACCGCGCCGACATCGGTGTGATTCTGGATTGGGTGCCGGGGCATTTCCCCGAAGACCCGCACGGTCTAGCCAAGTTTGACGGCACCGCGCTTTATGAACACGCCGATCCCAAGGAGGGGTTTCACCCGGATTGGAACACGATGGTGTTCAACTATGGGCGCGCGGAGGTTTCCAACTATCTGATCGCAAACGCGCTTTACTGGCTTCAGGAACACCATATCGACGGGTTGCGCGTGGATGCGGTGGCCTCAATGCTCTATCGCGATTATTCGCGCAAGGACGGCGAATGGATTCCCAACAAGGACGGCGGGCGCGAGAACCTGGAGGCCATCGCCTTTCTGCAAAACATGAACAGCACGGCTTACGGCGCAGTCGAGGGCATCATGACCGTGGCCGAAGAATCCACCGCCTTTCCGGGTGTGAGCGCCCCAACCGATGCGGGGGGCCTTGGGTTCGGGTTCAAATGGAACATGGGCTGGATGAACGACACGCTCGCCTATATGGGCGAGGATCCGATCAACCGCAAATATCACCATTCCAAAATGACCTTCGGGCTGCACTACGCGTTTTCGGAAAATTTCTTCCTGCCGCTCAGCCATGATGAGGTCGTACATGGCAAGGGTTCGCTTTTGGACAAGATGCCGGGGCAGGGGGCGGATAAATTTGCCAATCTGCGCGCTTATTACGGGTTTATGTGGGGCCATCCGGGCAAGAAGCTGATGTTCATGGGCTGCGAATTTGCGCAAGGGGTGGAGTGGAACCACGATTCCAGTCTGGACTGGCATTTGTTGGATCACCCTTTGCATGCGGGCATGCAGGCGCTGGTGCGGGATCTGAATGGGATCTATTCTGCGCATCCGGCGTTATACGAGTTGGACGCGAAATCGGAAGGTTTTGAGTGGATTGAGGAGAACAACGACGCGGAATCCGTCTTTGCCTGGATCAGGCGCGGTCATGGGGATCAGCCGCCGATCCTGGTCGTGTCCAATTTCACCCCTGTGGCACGTTTGGAGCGCCGGATTGGTGTCCCGGAACCCGGACATTGGGTTGAGCGTTTGAATACGAATTCGGAGTTTTACGGCGGGGATGGCCTTGGCAATATGGGGGGCGTTCAAAGCGATCAAGTCGCGGCCTCCGGGCGCGCGGAGTCGATTAAACTGACGCTGCCGCCTTTGAGCACGTTGTTCTTCGAGTTGGAGCGACGCTAGGGTACTAAAGATATAATAACGAGGGGGAGGGAAACCAATGGACAGAGAAACACAGAGGCTTGCACAGCAAACGATGGCCTTCGTCCTGGCGGGGGGCCGGGGCAGCAGATTATATGAATTAACCGACAGGCGCGCCAAACCGGCAATGTATTTCGGCGGCAAAAGCCGGATCATCGATTTCCCCCTCTCCAACGCCGTGAATTCCGGCATCCGGCGCATTGGTGTGGCGACACAGTATAAGGCCCACTCGCTGATCCGTCATTTGCAGCGGGGGTGGAGCTTTTTTCGCGCCGAACGCAATGAATCGCTCGATATCCTGCCCGCTTCCCAGCAGATGGGAAATGAAAACTGGTACAAGGGCACGGCCGATGCGGTCGCCCAAAATCGCGACATCATCGAAGGGTACGGACCCAAATACATCGTGATCCTCGCAGGGGATCATATCTATAAACAGGATTATTCGCTGATGATCCGCCACCATGTGGACAGCGGCGCGGATGTCACGGTGGGTTGCATTGAGGTGCCCCGGATGGAGGCGCGCGGTTTCGGCGTGATGAAGGTCGATACCGAAGACCGCATCCTCGATTTCGTCGAAAAGCCAAATGACCCGCCCGCCATGCCGGGCCATCCTGATCACGCGCTGGCCAGCATGGGTATTTACGTTTTTGAGACGGAATACCTGTTTAAACTGCTCGATGAATGCGCGGCGGACCCCGATTACAACCATGATTTCGGCGGTGATGTAATCCCGCGGATCGTGCGCAACGGCAAGGCGGTGGCGCATCCTTTCAGCCGCTCATGTGTGCGTTCGGGTATTGAGGAGAAAGCCTATTGGCGCGATGTGGGGACGGTGGATGCTTTCTGGCAGGCCAATATTGATTTGACGGATTTCAAGCCCGAACTGGACCTTTATGACAACGAATGGCCGATCTGGACTTATTCGGAACTGACGGCCCCGGCGAAATTCATCCATAACGAAGAGGGGCGGCGTGGTCATGCCGTGTCCTCGATGGTATCGGGGGGCTGCATCATTTCCGGTTCGCGGCTGGATCGATGCCTGTTGTTTACCGGTGTCAAAACCCATTCGTTCTCCCAGCTGAACGGGGTTGTCGCGTTGCCTTATGTGGAAATAAATCGCAAGGCCCGCCTCACCAACGTGGTGATTGACCGGGGTGTTGTCATCCCGCAGGGACTTGTCGTTGGAGAGGACCCGGTGGCGGATGCCAAGCGGTTCCGGCGCACGGATAATGGCGTTTGCCTGATTACCCAACAGATGATTGATAAACTGGACGGTTAACGTGAAAATACTGTTTGTGGCCTCGGAATGCGCCCCCTTCGTCAAGACGGGCGGGCTTGCGGATGTGATCGGTGCGGTGCCTAAAGCCCTGGCTGCGTTGGACGTGGAGGCGCGCGTGTTACTCCCCGCCTATCCGGCTTTTGACGCGCTGGTGGCGTCCGGCGAAACCATCTGGCGGTCTGCAGACCTGCACGGCGGGGCCGCGCGCCTTGTGGCCTGCCACGCCGAGGGCATCGAGTTGCTCTTGCTGGATGCACCGCATCTTTTTGCACGCCCCGGCAATATCTATCTTGGCCAGGACGGGCAGGATTGGCCCGATAACGCGCAACGTTTCGCAGCGCTCTCCTTTGTCGCCGCACAGATCGCAACCGGGGCCTTGCCGGACTGGCAACCCGACGTCGTGCACGCGCATGATTGGCAGGCCGGGCTGGTGCCGGCTTATCTCTATGCCCATAAAGGGACAACGCCGCCCTGCGTGCTGACCATCCATAATATCGCGTTTCAGGGGCTGTTTGATCCGTCGCTGATCAGTGCCTTGGGGCTTTCCCCCGCACTCTATACCCCGGAAGGCATCGAGTATTTTGGCCATATCGGGTTTTTGAAGGCAGGCCTTGCCTTCGCCGATAAGATTACCACCGTCAGCCCGACCTATACGCGCGAATTGATGGTGCCGGAGTTCGGAATGGGGTTGGAGGGGGTGATGCAGGCGCGGGCGTCGGATTTATCGGGCATCCTCAACGGTATTGATCTGGAGGTCTGGAACCCGGAAACGGACATGGACCTCGTCGCCCCCTATTCGGTGCGCCGCCTCAAACCCAAGGCTAAAAATCGCGCGGAAGTCCTGCGCCGATTTGGACTGAACGACGATCAAACCGGCCCGCTGTTCTGTGTGGTCAGCCGATTGACCACGCAAAAGGGGCTCGATCTGCTGCTCGAAGCGCTGCCGACGCTCGTGGCGCGCGGTGCCAAACTGGCCGTGCTGGGCAGTGGGGACAAGGCCCTCGAGGCCGGGTTCGTCGGGGCCGCGCACAGCTATGCGGGCTCTGTCGGGGTGATCATCGGCTATGATGAACCCCTGTCGCATCTGATGCAGGGGGGCAGTGACGCCATTTTGATCCCTTCGCGCTTTGAGCCTTGCGGTCTGACGCAATTATATGGGTTGCGCTATGGCACGATCCCCGTGGTGGCGCGCACGGGTGGTCTTGCGGATACGGTGATCGACGCGAATGAGGCGGCGTTAACGGCAAAATGCGCCACCGGTGTGCAATTCGCGCCCGTTACCAAAGCGGCTCTTGAGCAGGCGATCTTGCGCAGCTGCGATCTTTTTGACCAACCGGGAGTATGGTCGGCGATGATGCGGCGCGCCATGCGCCATCCCGTCGGATGGGATGTCTCTGCCGGGGCCTATCGGGATATCTATAGCGAGATGATAGGCGCAAAATCACAGCGGGATGGATCCTGATGGAATATGGCATTGCCTCTGGAACACCCCATCGGATGGGGGCGCATCTTGAGGGCGATACCGTCAATTTTGCGGTGTTTTCGGCCCATGCCACCCGGATTGACCTGTGCTTGTTTTCGCCGGACGGCGCGCGTGAAACGGCGCGGCTGAGCCTGCCGGAGCGCACTGGGGACATCTGGCACGGATCCGTCGCGGGCCTTCCGGCCGGAACGCTCTATGGGTATCGCGCTCATGGCAGCTATGCCCCCGAGCACGGGCACCGCTTTAACGCCAATAAATTGCTGCTCGACCCTTACACGCGTGAATTGCGCGGCAGGTGGATCAACGATCCGGCGGTGCTGGGGTATGATTTGAAATCCAGCGCGCTGGATTTATCATTTGACAGCCGCGATTCGGCGCGGTTTGTGCCAAAATCCGTGGTTTCAGACCCCGAGACCTTTGCAGCCATCACAACGCCGCTGGGCCGTCCTTGGGAAGAGACGCTGATCTATGAGACCCACGTCAAGGGCGCAACGCAGCTGCATCCCGACGTCAGCGCGGCGCTGCGGGGCACCTATGATGGGCTGGCCTCGGATGCCGTGATTGAGCACTTGCAAAAAATGGGCGTTACCGCGGTCGAACTTCTGCCCGTCCAGAGCTTCATAAATGACGGGTTTTTACTTGAAAAAGGCCTGACAAACTATTGGGGTTACAACACAATCGGGTTTTTTACGCCGGAACCGCGCTATTTTGGCCCCGAAGGCCTGCAAGGGTTTCGCAACATGGTGCGCCGCTTTCATAACGCGGGCATCGAGGTCATTCTCGACGTGGTGTATAACCACACCGCCGAAGGCGATCATCGCGGCCCGACCCTGTGTTACCGGGGGCTGGACAATGCCTCCTATTACCGCCTGATCAACGGCCAGCCGCGCTATTACGTCAACGATACGGGCACCGGGAACACGGTGAATGTTTCGCATCCGCATGTGTTGCGTATGGTGATGGATTCGCTGCGGTTCTGGGTGGAATGCATGGGCGTGGACGGGTTTCGCTTTGATCTTGCCACGACGCTGGCGCGTGAAGATCACGGCTTTGACGTGCAGGGTGGGTTTCTGGATGCGCTGCGCCAGGATCCTGTGCTGGCCGGGATCAAGATGATCGCCGAGCCGTGGGATATTGGTCCGGGCGGCTACCGTCTGGGTCAGTTTCCGCCCAAATTTGGCGAATGGAACGACGCTTACCGCGATACCGTCAGGCGTTTCTGGAAGGGCGAGGCACATTCGGCGCAAGAGCTTGGCGCGCGTTTGCTGGGCTCGGCTGGTGAATTTGACCGGGGCGGGCGGCGCGCCTGGTCGTCGGTGAATTTTCTGGCGGCACATGATGGTTTCACCCTGGCCGATATCACCCGCTATGCGCGGCGTCACAATGAGGCGAATGGCGAGGAAAATCAGGACGGCCATAACGCCAATCATTCCGATAACTGCGGGGTTGAGGGCCCAACGGAGGATCCCGAGATTACCGATATGCGCATCCGTCGCCAACGCAATATGCTGGCCACGCTGTTTTTATCGCAGGGCACGCCGATGCTCCTTGCCGGGGATGAAATCGGCAATACCCAATGGGGCAACAACAACGCCTATTGTCAGGACAACGAGATTGCTTGGCTTGATTGGGCGGCGGGGGACGCAGAAATGGCGGATTTTGTGGCCATGCTGGCGGCGCTGCGCAAGGCGCATCGCGTGTTGCGTCAGTCCCGCTTTTTGCATGCTGCGCAGCGCCCTGCAGATGGGCTGAGAGATGTCGAATGGATGGATTTTCAGGGCCACCCGCTCAATTGGCGCGATCCCAACCTCTCCAGCCTATGTTTGATGTTGCGCGCCTCGGCTGAAGCGGCGGCACATAGCGATCACAACGAGGCCATTTTCGCGATTTTTCACCGGACGGGGACCTGCGAAAAGGTCTCCGTGCCCGCAGCGCCCAGCGGCTTCCAATGGCAAACCTGTCTCGATACGGCATCAACATCGCGGGGTGTGGATAATGTACAGCACAGCGCGCTCACATTGCAGGGGCCATGCGTGGTCGCGCTTGCCCTGATGCCGGAGACCTGAAAATGCGCTCGGATCAGAGGCTTGCCGATCTCGCGGCGCTATGTGGTGTTTTTCCGGAATTCACGGATTTATCGGGGGATATTTGCGCGACAAACCCGGAAACGCAACGTGCGCTGATCAAGGCGAATGGGCTTGAAGCGGATACCGATCGCGCCATCGCGGACACGCTTGCGCTGTTGCGTGCGGAGGCGGTCGAGCGTCTTTTGCCTCAGGACGTTGTTGTGACCTGTGAGCAGCGCGCGCGCGTTCCCTGCGCCTGTCCGACGCAGTGGCAGGTGGTTCTTGAAGGGAGCCAAACCATTGGCGCTGAGGGGAAAAGTGAGGGCGATATCGAATTGCCCGGCCTGCCCGCCGGCGTGCATGAGTTGATCGTTCAACACGCCAACACCCGCCAGAGCGTGACATTGATCGCCGCCCCCGAGCGCGCGCCGTCCTTGCAGGATATCGCGGGCACAGATCGGATTTGGGGGGTGGTTACCACGCTTTACGGGATCAGATCGGATAAAAGCCGTGGATTGGGCAGCTTTGACGATCTGGCGCGGCTGGGAGAGGTTTTGGGTGCACAGGGCGCGGGCTTTATCGGTATTAATCCCGTGCATGCTTTTGGGTGGGGTGACGGCGCGACGATCAGCCCCTATTCGCCGACCCACCGCGGGTTTTTGAACATAAACCACATCTGCATGGATGAAATTCCGCAGGTGCCTGTGCCTGCGCGCTCACAGGCTGGGGATCAAGAGCTGATCGACTACCGGGGTTTTGGCCAGCAGCACCGCGCCGCTTTGCGCGCGGGTTACGCGGCGTTTCAATCGACGGCATCGCCGGATCACCGGGCCGACTTGCAGGGTTTTACGCAAGCAGGCGGGTGCGCTTTGGCTGATTTTGCCCTGTTTGAAACGCTCAGTGAAACCCATGGGCCGGAGTGGCGCGAATGGCCCGATGCGCTGAGGCAACCAAATTCGGCGTATCTGGCCGTCCCTGATTTGGATGTGACGTTTCATATCTGGCTTCAATGGCTTGCAGCGCGCCAGCTTGCCGCAGCCCAGCAGCGCAGTCAGGACAGTGGCATGGCGCTGGGGCTCTATCTCGACCTGGCTGTGGGCGCGCGCCTGGACGGGGCAGAGGCCTGGGCGGGTGCGCAGACGCTGGCGCGGGGGGTCTCCTTGGGGGCACCGCCAGACCATCTCAGCCCGGCGGGACAGAACTGGCAGCTGGCCGCCTATGCCCCCCGCCTGCTGCGCGCGCATAAATACGCACCGTTTCGACAAGTTTTGTGGCAGGTCATGCAGCATTGTGGCGTTTTGCGGATTGATCATGCCTTGGGGTTAAACCGCAGCTATTGGATCCCCGACAATGGCGCGCCCGGTGGCTATATTCGTCAGCCCTTTCAGTCGCTCATGGCGATCATCGCCATCGAGGCGCAGCGGGCGGGGACGGTGATCATTGGCGAAGACCTCGGATTGGTGCCGGATGGGTTTCGCGAAACGATGATGGCCAAGGGGCTTTATAGCTATACGGTCGTGCAATATGAAAAGACGGAAAACGACGCGTTTCGCAAGGCGCGCGATCTGCGGCCGCAATCGCTGGCCTGTTTCGGCACCCATGATACCCCGACCGTAAAGGGGTTCTGGGACGCGGATGACATTGCCTGGTGGCACCGGCTGGGGTGGATCAATCAGGGCGAAAAAACCGCCGCGCAAAAGCGGCGTGCGCGTGAAAAAGCCGCGCTGATGGGCGGGCCGCAAAAGGCTTTGCCGGGGCTGGATGCGTGTGATCTGGCGGACCGCGTACATGGGGATCTGGCGATGGGGCCAACCGCGCTTGTGGCTGTGCAGCTTGATGATGTGATTGGTGTGCGCGATGCGCAGAACTTGCCCGGCACGATTGATGAACACCCCAACTGGCGTCGTAAGCTGCCACTGTCCATCGCCGAATTGGCGCAACACACCGGGCTGCGCGATACCGCCACCGTCATGGCACAGGCCGGGCGTAGCACCCGTGATAGAAAACCCCGAAAGGAGCAACCATGAGCATTCAGAGCATTTCCAAAGGTCCGTTTGAGGGCCAGAAACCGGGCACCTCGGGGCTGCGCAAAAAAACGCGCGTTTTCATGGAGCCGGGCTATCTGGAGTGCTTCGTGCAAGCGACGCTGAACGCGATTGGCGGGGCGACCGGGAAGAGCTTTGTCATCGGGGGGGACGGGCGGTTTTTCAACCGCGAGGCCATCCAGATCATCCTGAAGATGGCCGCGGCCAATGGGGCCTCCAGGGTGGTTGTCGGGCAGGGTGGGTTGCTGTCCACGCCCGCGGTGTCCAACCTCATTCGGCAACGCAAAACCGACGGTGGTTTTGTGCTCTCCGCGAGCCATAATCCAGGCGGGATCGATGCGGATTTCGGCATCAAATATAACGTGAGCAATGGTGGTCCGGCCCCTGAAAACATTACACAATCAATGTTTGAACAGACACAGGTGATCTCCGAATACCGAATCATGGATGCGCCCGATATTGACCTGTCAAACATCGGAACAACCCCGCTTGGCGATATGCAGATCGACATAGTCGATCCGGTGGTGGATTACCTGGCGCTTATGGAAACGCTGTTTGATTTTGCCAAGATCCGCGCGTTGTTTACGGGTGGGTTTACCATGCGATTTGATGCCATGCATGCGGTCACGGGGCCCTATGCAACGGCGATCCTGGAGGGGGCATTGGGTGCGCCCAAGGGCACAGTGATCCACGCAATCCCCAGCGAAGATTTCGGCGGGGGGCATCCTGATCCAAACCCGGTTTGGGCCAATATCCTGATGGATGAGATGATGTCCGGCACCGCGCCGGATTTCGGGGCGGCTTCGGATGGGGACGGGGATCGCAACATGATTGTCGGGCGCGCCGCTTATGTGACCCCATCAGATAGTCTCGCGGTGCTGGTGGCCAATGCGCATCTGGCACCGGGGTATAAGGCAGGCTTGGCGGGTGTGGCGCGTTCCATGCCCACAAGCGGGGCGAGCGACAAGGTCGCCGAACGCCTCGGGTTAAATTGTTTTGAAACACCGACGGGCTGGAAGTTCTTTGGCAATCTGCTGGATGCAGGAAAAGTGACGCTTTGTGGGGAGGAAAGCGCCGGGACCGGGTCCGATCACGTGCGCGAGAAAGACGGGCTTTGGGCGGTCTTGCTCTGGCTCAATATTCTGGCAGAGCGCAGGCAATCGGTCGCTGAGATCATGCGTGATCACTGGGCCACTTACGGGCGCAACTATTATTCGCGCCATGATTATGAAGCCGTGCCGGTGGAGGCTGCGAACGCGTTGATGGAGGGGTTGCGCGCCACGCTGAGCGATCTGCCGGGAAAAACAGTTGGTGGGATTGAAATCACCAGCGCGGATGAGTTTTCCTATCACGATCCGGTGGATGGGTCGGTCAGTCACAATCAAGGATTGCGCATCGGATTTGCCCGCGAGGCGCGCGCGGTACTGCGCTTGTCTGGAACCGGCACCGAAGGGGCGACCTTGCGGGTTTATCTGGAGCAATACGTCCCACCCGAAGCCGAACACGGATTGGCGGTGGATGTTGCGCTGCAACAGGTGCGCGATGCGGTGATAGAAGTCACCCGGATGCAGGCGCTGATTGGTCGGATCGAACCCGATGTGAAAACCTGATCTGGGATGTGGGGCTTGGCGGGCGTAGTTGCACAAAAAACCGGGGTTTGCGGATCGTATCATTGGTGTTTGACGCCACCCTCTGCGCCGCAAATCGCCACCAGCACACAGGTGAAGCCTTGCCCGCTCCCTTTTGCGCTGCCATTCTTTGAGGGGGCGATCCGCGCCACCACCGGGCGTGTGATCCGGGCAGGCCACTGTGCGGGAGCAAACAGATTTTTCGGGTTCTACTGATGCGATTATTGACGATCTTCAGCGCCGCAGTATTTGGTGCGGCGGCCTGTGCCGAGCTTCCGGCTCCGATCACCGATGGCGATTACATGGACGTGGAGCAAGCACAGGTCCGCCTGGGCCAGATGCTGTTTTATGACCCGATCCTGTCGGGCAATCGCAACATCTCCTGTGCCACCTGCCACCACCCGAAATTCGCAACCGCCGATGGTGTGGCCCTGTCGCTGGGCGAGGGGGGCATTGGGCTTGGGCCGCAGCGCCATGCCAGTGTGGACAACACCCCCGAACAACGAATCCCGCGCAATGCGCCAGCCCTTTTCAATCTTGGGGCGCATGAATTCACCCGCATGTTCCATGATGGCCGCATTGAGGTGGACCCGAGCAAACCGGGTGGCTTGCGCACGCCGATGGGCGCGGAGATGACGCAGGGCTTTGCCAATCTTTTGTCCGCACAGACCATGTTTCCGGTGCTGAGCCCGGATGAAATGGCCGGGCATTACAGCGAAAACGACATCTCTCAGGCGGTGCGGCAAGGGCGGATCACGGGACCGGGTGGCGCGTGGGACAAATTGAGCGCGCGGGTGTCGGACACGCCGGGCTATGCGCCCTTGATTGCGCAGGCCTTTCCGGACGCGAGGCACCTGAGCTTTACCGATATATCCGATGCGATTGCCGCTTTTGTCGCCTTTGAGTGGCGCTCCGACACCAGCCCTTTTGACGCCTATTTGCGCGGGACGGCGCAGATGCCAGCACCGGCCAAACTGGGCATGGCGCTGTTTTACGGCGACGCAGGGTGTGGCACCTGCCACGGCGGCAAATTCCAGACGGATCACGGGTTTCACGTCATGGGCGTGCCGCAATTCGGCCCCGGCAAGGCCGCGCGGTTTGAAAGCCATGCGCGGGATAGGGGAAGGATGCGTGTGACCGGGCGCGCCGCGGATGCCTATGCGTTTCGCACACCGTCCCTGCGCAACGTCGCGCTGACCGGTCCCTACGGGCATACCGGCAGCCATGCGGATCTGGCCGCATTCATCCGCGATCACGCCTCCCCTGCGCAGGCGCTGGCGCGGTTTGATCCCGCAGCCGTGATCCTGCCGGATTTGCCGGAGGCACAGGATTGGCGGCACATAGAAGACCCTGTTGAGCAGGCGGCCTTGCGTGCTGCGATCCAGATCGCACCTGTTGCCTTGACGCCTGCGGATATCGCGGCCTTGGTCGCGTTCTTGGAGCAATTGAGCGACCCGCAAGCCCTGGAGGGGCGTTTGGGCATTCCTCAAGCCGTGCCGAGCGGTTTGCCGATCGACCGTTAGGGGCGCAGCACCAGCCGTTGATCCACCGTGATATCGCGATGTTCGGTGATGCGCCCATCGGGCCAGGTGATTTTCAGCTGCGCGCTGTCCGCAGCACCCAGACCAAAGTGCAAAGGTCCCGCCTGACCGCCGGCATGACCGCCACCGATTGTGATTTCCTGGACCTGGGTCACACCGCCTGCGGTGAGCGCGACCAAAGCGCCCACGGCCCTTGTGTTCGGCGCTTGCATGCGCAAATCGACCGCTAACCAATGCCCCGTGTCCCGCGTCACGTTCCGGTAAAGCTCCATGGGCGCGCGCCGGTTCATCACCACCAGATCAAGCCGCCCATCCCCGTCCAGATCGACCAGCGCCGCACCGCGCGACCGATCCACTGTGGCAACGCCGGCCTCGATTGAACGCTCGACAAAGATGCCATCGGGCTGTTGGATCAACAGCGAATTGGGATCCTCCATCGCCAGCCCCGGCATTTGATCCACATTACCCTTGGCGATAAACAGATCGGGGCGCGCGTCATTGTCCAGATCGCCAAATTCAGCGTGCCAGCCCGTCGAGGGGCGCCCGTCATCACCCAGATGCGGGCGCTGCGCATAGGTGCCAAGCCCGTAAGGCGCGCGGGTATAGAGCCCGTCCGCCCCGGCGATCTGCATCAGCTGATCCCCCATCGAGGTCAGCATCACTTCGGCGCGCCCATCCCCGGTGATGTCGCGGCTGGCGATGCCCATGCCCCAGAGCCGGATGCGCTCCCAACCATCTTCGACCCCGAGAAACCTTGCGAGGCCGAGGTCATACATCTGCTCGGACCCGGCGCGTACGTAATAGTGGCGATCATTGGAGATGCGCAGGCGCTTGGTGCCGCTGGCATCACGCGCAAACAGCATCGAGAGCGCGCAAAACCCCGGTTCGAGCCGTTGGCGATCAAAGCCGCCATCGCGCCAGACATGCAGCGCGTTTGTATCACAGGCCTCGAACGGACCGTCCGGGTCGTTGCGATCCACATAATTGCCTACGGCCATGACCGGCCCGTTGTCTTCCCATGTGGCGGAGAAGGCTGTGGACCATTGATCCTGCGGCGCATAGCCCCAGAGGTCATTTGCGGGCGCAAAACCACAGGCCCCATCCCCGCGCAGCAACTGGTTTTCACCCACGCGCAGCAGCATCACATCAAGGTGGCCGTCCCCATCCACATCCAGCGGATAGGCTCCGGTGGTCCCGGTGAATCCGGGCAGGGGGGCGGTGGTAAATTGCATTTCGCCCTGGTTGACCATCAGGTGCGCCGGATTCTCGCCGCCTGCGGCCAGCAGATCGGGCAGCCCGTCCCCGTTACAGTCGAACACCGCAACGCCGCCGCCGACAAAATGCTCCCACCCTCCGGTGTATTGGTGCTCGGGCAGGTGGGCCGACAGGTCCTCGAAAACCACCTCGGCCTGGGCGGTCTGCGCGATCATGCACAGGGCAAGGAGCCTCATACCCGCCGCTCCGCCATGGCGTCTGCGATTTCCGAAAGAGCCAGCGCCGCCGCCCCATGCGCCCACATCAAATCGCCCCAGGCGTGGGTTTCGACCTGTTGCGGGGCCGCGTCCCGGTTCAGAGACAGGCTGTGCATCTCGCGCAGCACCTCATCGGCATAAAGGTAATCATATTGCATACGTTCCCCCGCCAAAATGATCAGGGGCGGGTCAAACAGGTTCACGATATTGGCGAGCCCCAGTGCCAGAAACCGACCGGCGCGCCGGAAGATAACGCGGGCCGCCTCATTGCCCGCCTTGGCCTGTTCATAGAGCTGTTGCAGCATCACATCGGGCGCGACAGTGCCCAGATCCGAGGGGTCCAGCGCGGTGGAGGCCTCCCGCACCAGCGCGTAATCGGCGATATAGGCCTCCAGACATCCGCGTTGCCCGCATTGGCACAGCGCCCCGTCCATCTGCACCTTGGTGTGGCCAAGCTCCATGCCCAGCGATCCAGCCCCGCGGTACAGGCGGTGGTTGATCACAAGGCCCATGCCGACGCCCTGTTCCACAGTGACCACCGCGAAATCAGCCATGGCGCGGCCCTTGCCGAACCACAGTTCCGCAAGGGTCACAAGGTTGGCGTCGTTATCGACCGCGACGGGCACCCCAAAGGCATCCTCTGCCAGCGCGCGCAGGGGGCGGTTTTTTTCCGTGAGCAGCGGGGACCAGACCATCTGACCCGAGGCGTGATCAATCATGCCGGGCATACCGAGACCGATGCAGGCGATATCGGCGCGCGACAGGTTGGCTTGTTCCAGCAGAGCATCCAGGACCTGCCCGGTTTCGGTGATCATCTGCGCCAGTGACCGGCGCCGGAGCGCGCAGGCAAGGCTGGCCTGCGCCAAAGGCCGACCGGCGGCATCCACCAGCAGGGCGGTATGCTGTGCGCGTGCCAGTTTGATGCCCACGACATAGCCCGCGTCCGGCTGTACGGAAAGCGCGACAGGGGGGCGGCCACGGGTCGTGGTGCGGGTGGTGTCCTGACTTTCGCGCAACAACCCCAGATCCAGCAATTCAGCCACAAGTGCCGTAATGGAGGCGGGGCTGACGCGCAGTTGTTTGGCCAGATCAATGCGTGAAATCTGCCCTGCCGAGCGGACCTGTTCGAAGACGCGGTGACGCAGGCTGGCCCCGCTGGCATCGGGTTCAGGGCGAATCGGACCACAGCCCAACAGGGGCTCTTCATCGTAAGGTTGAGAAATCTCGATATTCATTTATTCACCCGCCAAAAATAAAACCGGCAATTTTGTCCGTTTTACCAAGGTATAAAGGCATTTTTTGAGATATGCCCAATATTTTTGCTCAAACAGCATAAATTTATTTTGACAGCTGAATTAAAACAGTCAATCCTTTTCACCATGCCAAAATGAAAATGGGCATCCACAGTGAATTGAACTGTCCTTTGGGAGGATATCATGAAGAAGATCATAGTCATGGGCGTCGCCATTTCGGCCGCCCTGAGCACCGCCGCCTATGCCGAAGAGCTCAAGATCGGCGTCAGCTGGTCCAACTTTCAGGAAGAGCGCTGGAAAACGGATGAGGCCGCAATCAAGGCGGCGCTGAACGATGCCGGGGCGACATATATGTCCGCTGATGCACAAAACTCGGCCGCCAAACAGTTGACCGATGTCGAGGCGCTGATCGCACAGGGTGCGGATGCTTTGATTATCCTGTCCGTGGATAAGGATGCCGTTGGCCCCGCCGTGGACAAAGCCGATGCCGAAGGTATTCCGGTTGTGGGCTATGACCGTCTGATCGAAGACCCGCGCGCGTTTTATCTGACCTTTGATAACAAAGGTGTGGGCCGCATCATCGCCGAAACCGTGGTTGCGGCGCAGCCAAATGGTAACTTTGCCATCATCAAGGGCGACAAGGGCGATCCAAACGCCGGTTTCCTGCTTGAGGGGATGATGGAAGTCATTGGCGAAAAGGTCGAAGCTGGCGAGATCAAAATTGTGGGTGAGGTCTTTTCCGACGGCTGGAAGCCTGACAACGCTCAGAAAAACATGGAACAGATCCTGACCGCGAACGACAATAACGTCGATGCGGTGCTGTCCCAGAACGATGGTATGGCAGGCGGCGCGATTGCCGCATTGGCGGCACAAGGTCTGAACATTCCGGTCGGTGGCCAGGACGGCGATCATGCGGCGCTCAACCGTGTGGCACGTGGCGAGCAGACCGTTTCGGTGTGGAAAAACTCCCGCGCACTTGGGGCCGCGGCGGCCAATATCGCGCTGGATCTGGCAAGTGGTACGGCCTTGGCGGATGTCAAGAACGCGGTCAAATGGTCCGGTGGCGAGAATGGCGTTGAAATGAACGCGATCTTCCTGTCCCCGACGCCGATCACAGCGGGCAACCTGAGCCAGGCAATTGACGCCGGGCACATCTCTCAGGAAAAAGCCTGTGCGGGTGCGATGGCTGGCGTTGCGGGCTGCTGATCTGCCTTGATCCTGCCGGGCGTGGTTGAGCACGCCCGGCTTTTACCAAAATTCTACATTGTCGATGTGATTTTCCTGCGTGTTCGCACGCAATCGGGAAAACCATATCTTGAACGGGGCGCGACACATGAGCGATCAAACCACCCAACCGACGGGTTCAAAGCCCGAAGCAGAAGGCGCCGTGGCGCGGTTTTTCCGCGAAACCGAACTGGACACACGCCTGTTGGGCATGTTGGGCGCGCTGGCGCTGATCTGGATCGGTTTCCATTTTTATGGCCAGATGTTTCGCGGCGGCGGCTTTTTCCTGACGCCGCGCAACCTGTGGAACCTGTCGGTGCAAACCGCCTCCATCGGGATCATGGCGACGGGGATGGTGCTGGTCATCATCACGCGCCACATTGACCTCTCGGTCGGATCGATCCTGGGGTTCTGCGCGATCATCATGGGGGTGGTGCAGGTCAATATACTGCCGCAATACCTTGGCCTCGGACATCCGCTGATCTGGATCATTGCGATCCTGGTGGGCATCATCTGCGGCACCTTTATCGGGGCCTTTCACGGCGCGCTGATCGCTTATGGCAAGATCCCCGCGTTTATCGTAACGCTGGGCGGCTTGCTGGTCTGGCGCGGCGCGGCTTTCCTTGTGGCGCGCGGCGAGACCATTTCGCCGGTTGATCCGACGTTCGCCTTGCTGGGGGGCGGGCCTTACGGGGCGATCGGTGCCACGGGCAGCTGGATCGTGGGGCTTCTGGGCTGCGCGGCGGTGCTCGGCCTGATCATAATGGGCCGCCGCAAACGCAACAGCTTCAACATCGCACAGCGCCCGGTCTGGGCGGAGAGCTTCATCGCCATTGTCGGCTGTGGTGCTGTGATCGCCGCCGTCCTGCTGGTCAACGCCTACCCCTGGCCGCGCGGCATCGTGCGCCGTTACGCCGAAGCCAACAGCATCGAAATCCCCGATGGCGGCTTGTTCATCTCGCATGGTTTCGCCATTCCGGTTCTGATCCTTGTGGCCGTCGCGATCTTCATGACCATCCTGATGTCGCGCTCGCGGTTCGGGCGTTACGTCTATGCCATCGGGGGCAACCCGGAGGCGGCGGAGCTTGCAGGCATCAATACCCGCTGGATGACTGTGAAAATCTTCGCGCTGATGGGTGCTTTGACCGGGCTTTCCGCCGTGGTGGCTTCGGCCCGCCTCGGCTCGGCCACCAACGCGCTTGGCACGCTGGACGAACTTTATGTGATCGCCGCCGCCGTGATCGGGGGTACATCACTCGCGGGCGGTGTGGGGACGATATACGGGGCGATCCTCGGCGCGCTGGTGATGCAATCCTTGCAAACTGGTATGGTGCTGATCGGCTTTGACGCGGCCATGCAGCAGATCGTCGTCGGCTCGGTGCTTGTCCTTGCCGTCTATCTCGACATTCTTTACCGCCGCAAATCGAAGTGAGGGGAAAAACCATGACAACCCAACGCACCGAAACCCCGCTTGTCCAACTCAAGGATATTTCGATCTCCTTTGGCGGCATCCGCGCGGTCGATCACGTCAGCCTCGATCTCTATCCCGGCGAAGTCGTCGGCCTTCTCGGCCATAACGGTGCCGGTAAATCGACGCTGATCAAGATCCTCGCGGGGGCCTATCAAAAAGACAGCGGCGAGATATGGATCAACGGTGAAAGGGCGGAAATCACCAGCCCGCGTGATGCGCGCGATTACAACATCGAAACCATCTACCAGACGCTGGCGCTGGCGGATAATCTCGATGCAGCCTCCAACCTGTTTCTGGGGCGTGAATTGGTCACCGGCATGGGCTTTGTCGATGACGCCAAGATGGAGAGCGAGACTGCCAAGATCATGGCGCGCCTCAATCCCAACTTCAAGAAACTCAAAGAGCCAGTCAGCGCGCTGTCGGGCGGGCAACGTCAATCGGTGGCCATCGCGCGCGCGGTCTATTTCAACGCTAAAATCCTGATCATGGATGAACCCACGGCGGCGTTGGGCGTGCATGAAACGCAGATGGTGGCCGAGCTCATTCACGAGTTGAAAAAACAGGGTCTGGGTATTTTCCTGATCAGCCATGACACCCGCGAAATGCTGGACTTATGCGACCGCGTGTCGGTGATGAAAAACGGCCAGATGATCGGTACCGAGCGCGTCGAGGATGTGACCGAGGATGACATTCTGAGCATGATCATTATGGGCAAAAAGCCGGATCAGGCGGCGTAAATCATGTATCTGGGACTCGATCTGGGGACTTCCGGGCTCAAGGGCGTGGTGATCGACGCGGATCAACGCATACTTGCCGAGGCCACCGCACCTTTAAGTGTCACGCGGCCCCAGAGCGGCTGGTCTGAGCAGAATCCGGCGGATTGGCTGGCAGCTGCTGAAACGGTCATGACGGCCCTTGCTGCGCAGCGCGACCTGAAAGATGTGCGCGGTATGGCCCTGAGCGGCCACATGCATGGGGCGACGTTGCTGGGCGGTGCCGATAATGTGCTGCGGCCCTGCATGCTCTGGAATGATACGCGCAGCTACCGCCAGGCCGCGCGCCTTGACGGCGACCCGCAATGGCGCGCGCTGAGCGGCAACATCGTGTTCCCAGGCTTCACCGCACCCAAGGTCGCATGGGTGCGCGATAATGAACCCGAGGTTTGGGAAAAGACATTTAAAATCCTGCTGCCCAAGGACTACCTGCGTCTCTGGCTCACGGGCGAGGCCGTATCGGAAATGTCCGATGCTGCCGGAACCAGTTGGCTCGACACGGGCAAGCGCGATTGGTCGGATGCACTTTTGACAGCCTCTGGATTGAGCCGCGATCACATGCCGAGGCTGGTAGAAGGCTCCGAAGTTTCGGGCCACCTGCGCGACACATTGGCGATGCGTTGGGGCCTGCCCAAAGGCGTGGTGGTCGCGGGCGGGGCGGGGGATAATGCCGCCGCCGCCGTGGGTATGGGCGTCGTAAAACCGGGTCAGGCGTTTATTTCGCTGGGCACGTCGGGTGTGCTTTTTGCGGCCTCTGCGTCCTATCAACCCGATGCGCCCAGTGCGGTGCATAGTTTCTGTCACGCGCTGCCCGAGACATGGCACCAGATGGGGGTCATCCTGGCCTGTACGGACGCGCTCAATTGGTACGCCCAATTGGTCGGTTCGGATGCAAATGCGCTGACGCAAGGGCTTGGCGCGCTGGAACCGCCGTCTGAAACCCTATTCCTGCCCTATCTGGGGGGCGAGCGGACGCCGCATAATGATGCGGCGGCACGGGGGGCGTTCCTTGGGCTGTCCCATGCCACCGATCAGACCGCCGCCACCCGCGCCGTACTGGAGGGCGTCAGCTTTGCGTTTAAGGACTGCCATGATGCGCTGGCCAGCACGGGCACGCAGATCAACAGCCTTGTTGCCGTCGGCGGGGGCAGCAAATCCGACTATTGGCTGAGCCTTCTGGCCACGGTGCTGGATATGCCCATTGATGTACCGCGCGACGGTGATTTTGGTGGCGCCTTCGGCGCGGCGCGTCTGGCGCAGATGGCCGCGACGGGGGCCGGGGCCGAACTGGCAACCGCGCCCGCAACCGCCCGCACGATCGCCCCGCAACCGGCGTTGCAGGAGGCCTTCAGCGCGCGCCATCACCAATATCGCTCAGCCTATCAAGCCCTTAAGGAGGCCCTATGACCGACTTCTTCGCAGGCATTTCGCCCGTTACCTATGCCCCGGACGCGCCCGTGGATCAATTGGTCTATCGCCACTATAACGCCGATGAAATGGTCATGGGCAAGCGGATGGAAGACCATTTGCGCTTTGCCGTGGCCTGGTGGCACAGCTTTGCCTGGCCCGGTGGCGATCCCTTTGGCGGGCAGACGTTTGAGCGCCCGTGGTTCGGCGATACGATGGATCTGGCGCGGCTCAAGGCGGATGTGGCCTTTGAGATGTTCGCCCTGCTGGGCCAGCCCTATTTCTGCTGGCACGACGCGGATATCCGCCCCGAAGACGACAGTTTCGCCGCCAGCAAACGCAATTTCGAAGAGATCATCGACTATATTGGCACCAAGATGGAAGCGCAGGGGACCAAGCTGCTCTGGGGCACGGCGAACCTGTTTTCGCACCGTCGTTTCATGTCGGGAGCCGCGACGAATCCCGATCCGGAGGTCTTTGCCTGGTCGGCGGCTACGGTCAAGAACTGCATGGATGCGACCCATAAGCTCAAGGGTGAAAACTACGTGCTCTGGGGCGGGCGCGAGGGGTATGAAACCCTGCTGAACACGGATTTGAAACGCGAACGCGCGCAGGCCGGGCGGTTCCTGCAAATGGCGGTGGAATACAAACACAAGATCGGCTTCAAGGGCGCGATCCTTATTGAGCCGAAACCGCAGGAGCCGACCAAGCATCAATATGATTACGACGTCTGCACCGTCTACGGGTTCCTCAAGGAATTCGGTCTGGAAAATGAGGTCCAGATGAACATTGAACAGGGCCATGCAATCCTTGCCGGTCATAGCTTTGAGCATGAATTGGCCATGGCCTCGGCGCTGGGGATTTTCGGCTCCATCGACATGAACCGCAATGATTACCAATCTGGCTGGGACACGGATCAATTTCCCAACAATGTGCCTGAGGTGGCGCTGGCCTATTACGAGGTGCTGAAGGCTGGTGGGTTCAGCACGGGGGGGACGAATTTCGATGCGAAGCTGCGCCGCCAGAGCCTGGACCCGCTGGATTTGATCGCAGCACATGTAGGGGCGATGGACATCTGCGCGCGTGGGCTAAAGGCCGCGGCGGCAATGATCGCGGACGGTGGGCTGGAAGCTGCGCGCGACGCGCGGTACATAGGCTGGGATGATCCGCGCGCGCGCGATTGGTTGGCCGATGGCACGTTAGAGCAGATCGAAACGGCTGTCTGTGAGGGTGGGATCGACCCGGAACCGCGGTCCGGACAACAGGAAATCCTAGAAAATTACATCAATCGCTTCGTCTAAGGACAGAATATCATGGCATTAATTCTGGCAGATGTAGGCGGTACGAATGTACGGTTTGCCTGTGCGCGTGGCGGGGTCATTGACGCCGCGCTGACCCGGCGGTTTCAAAATGATGATTGCGCAAGCTTTGATGCGGCGCTCGCGGCCTATCTGGGGCAGGTGAAAGTACGCCAGATTGAGGCGCTTACCGTGGCGGTGGCCGGGCCGGGAAACGGCGTGAGCGCGCGGCTGACCAATCGTGATTGGCAGTTTGACACGCGCGACCTGGCCCGTTCTCTGGATATCGACCGGGTAAATTTAATGAATGATCTTGGGGCTTTGGGGTATGCTCTTGATCTTTTGGATGAAGATGGGGTGCGCGTTTTATTGCCCGCTGAACCGAGCCTCGCCGCGCAGATGCAGCGCCTTGTGGTCGGGATTGGCACCGGGTTTAATGTCAGCCCGGTTTTATCGCACAGTGGCGGTGTCACTTGCCTGTTGGCCGAAGCGGGTTTGGGCAGCCTCCCAAGCCGTATGCGCACACCCCTGGAGGCCTATTTGGACAAACCGGCCCCTTGGGTGCGCTGTGTTGAGGATGTGATCTCCGGCCCGGGCCTGTCGCGCTTGCATCATGAAGCGACAGGTGTTCGGTTGGACGCGCGCGTCGTGCTGGAGCGTGCGGCGCTCGGGGATGCGGCGGCGATGGCCAGCCGCGAAGTCTTTGCTCATATGTTGGGCGAATGGGTGCAGGATTTGCGCCTGCTTTACATGCCGACGGGCGGTATTTTTCTGGCCGGTTCCGTGGTGCGCGCGCTGCTCGACAGCCCCGCGCGCGATATTTTTGTGCAAACCGTAAGCGCGCAACCCACGGTGAAATCCACGCTACCCCCGGTGGCAATTTCGGTGATCACACAGGATGAGGCCGCACTTTTGGGCTGTTTGGCTTTTAGCCTGTCGGCCTGATGCGTCCGGGCGGATCTAGACCGGCCACCAATGCACCCCGGCTGGCGGGATCGTAACCCCATCAAATGCCACCGCTTCAGCGTTGTAATTAAACGCAAAGACATGTGTTTGTGTCGCGCGCAGGCGTACGCCTTCGGGCATCTCTCGGGTGTTAACCCCGGCCTGTTTTGCCAGATCCGCAACCAGCCGCGCCCACAGCGTCGCATCAGGCCAGCCCGCCAGATAATGTAGATTGCCTGTGTGCTTGACGACGGCCTGCCCGTTGTCGGTTTCATAAGAGGTCTGCGCGGTCCCTTCGAGCGTTTCGACCCAATGATGCAGCGCCCCGCCGCCCTTGACAGTGCGCGCGATTTGGGGCGGTAGGGTTTCAACCTGCGTGACGGTGACATCAAGCCCCGCAAGGTTCGGCCCCATCGGCAGCGGGATCGAGATTTCGGGCGTCACGGCGTTCGCGCGCGGACCAATGAGGGTCACAGCCCCCGTCAAGGCGGCCTCCAAACCGTCGGGTAATGTCGCAAGGCCCGGTGCCAGCACAAGGCGATATCCCGAAAGGTCGCGGACCGTGGAGGGCAGGATGTCGATAGACAGCCCTTGCGCGCGCAACGCCCTGTAAGCATCTAGCATTAAAGCGAAATAGCTAAAACCCTGGCCTTGGGGCAGGGTGGTCCAGGCCCATTCAGAGGGGTAGTCAAAGATCAAGGCGACCTCGGCTTGTTGTAGCGCGATGTCGGGCATTTGTGCGATTTCGCGTGCGACCTGCGTGACCTCGGCCAGGCCGGGTGCTGGGGCGTCATCCGGGCGGCGCAGGCCTGCGTGCATCTGTTCCTGCGCAAAAGGGGCCTGGCGCCAGCGGAAATAGCTCACAACCTCAGCCCCATGCGCAAAGGCCTCCCAGGACCACAGGCGCACCATGCCAGGCAGAGGCGCGGGGTTAAAAGGTGCCCAATTCACCGGGCCGGGCTGTTGTTCCATCACCCACCAGCGCCCCTCCTTACCGACCGCGCGGTAAAGGTCATGGTGAAACCCCTGCATGTCGGGATCGCCCTGTTGCAGATAGCGGATCTTATGCGCGGCGCTGGCCTCCAGGCGGTCAGACAGGAACCCGATCGGATAGCTGTCCCAGCTGGCAATATCGAGCGCGGCGCCCACTTCGAAATGATCAAAATCCAGCACGCGCCCCATGTAATTATGGATCAAAGGCCTGTCGGTGCGCACCCGCAGTGCGGCGACCTGCACCTCGTGATAACGCACGACCTGATCAGAACTGAAACGCCGGAAGGCAAGTTCGTGACTGGGATTGGGTTGGGTTACGGTCAGGTTAGGCAGGTCGATTTCGTCGAAATCACCGTATTCCATCGACCAAAATACATTCCCCCAAGCCGCGTTCAGCGCCTCAACCGTGACATAGCGCGCCGCAAGCCAGTCTCGAAACGCATCCCGCGCGGCATCCGAATAGGACAGAACCGTGTCGTGACACCCGTATTCATTGTCGATTTGCCAGCCATGAATGCGCGTATCGCGCCCGTATCGGTCGCCCAGAATTTCTGCAATCCGCCCGCTGGCGGCGCGGTACCCTGCGTGGCTGAAACAATAATGCCGCCGCGCGCCGAATTTGCGGGGCTGGCCCTGCGCGTCCAGGGCCAGCATGTCGGGAAACTGTTCCAGCATCCGGCGCGGTGGCGTGCAGGTCGGCGTGCCGAGGATGATTTTAAGGCCCGCGTTGCTGAGGACCTCAATCGCGCGGTCCAGCCAGTCGAAAGTGAAAACCCCCGCACTCGGCTCCAGCCGGCTCCAGGCAAACTCACCAATGCGCACCCATGAAATGCCAGCCTCCGCCATGTGGGCGGCGTCCTGTGTCCACATTTCTTCGGGCCAGTGTTCGGGGTAATAACACACGCCAAGCGCGCGTTTCACAGCAGCACCTGCGGTTCGGCAATCCCGGCCCCGGCACCGGGAATGGCAAAGGTCTGCCCATGCCAGTGTTCCAGGCGCAATCGTTCTGGATCAATGCCTTGCATGGCAGTGGTTACGAATAAGGTGGTCATATCTTCGCCTCCGAATGCGGGGCAGGTGGTCTGTGTCGGTGGGATTGGCAGGCTGTGCTGGAAAACACCTTCGTGCGAATAAACCGCGACGCGCGCAGCCCCCCATTGCGCAATCCAGAGCGCGCCGTTTTGATCCACGACAGCCCCATCCGGGTTCAGCTTATCCGTCCTGAAATCGATTAAAACGCTTGGCGTACCAGCAGGCCACCCTTCGCGGTCCAGCGGTGCCGTCATGAGCCGCGCGTCGGCGGTGTCCGTGAAATAGGCCAGAGTGCGGTCGGGCGCAAAGCAGATGGCGTTGGGGATGGTGATTGCGTCAAACAGCCTGCGTATTTCGCCGCGGTAAAAGCGATAAATCGCCCCGGCACCCGGCTGCGCATTGAGGCCCATCGTTCCAATCCAGAACCCGCCCCAGGGGTCCGCGCGCCCGTCGTTGGAGCGTGTTTCGGGGTTTGAGCCTTCCAGTGGCTCGATCAGGGTTTTGTCGCCCTCATTCAGGTTGAAACGCCATAAGCCGGTGGCGGAGGCGACAAGCAAATTATCCTCATCAATCCACCCGGCGGCGGAGACGGGTTCGTCAAAATGCCATTCCAGCGGGATACCGGCATTCTGGCTCAACAATCTGTGGCCAGTAATATCAAACCAGAACAATTGCTTGCGTATGGGGTGCCACAGCGGGCCTTCGCCAAGCTGACAGCGGCGGGTGTCAAAGGGGGCGGGTGTCACGCGGTGGCCTGTTGATAGGCCTCGACGATGCTTTTGGCATGGCTTGCGACGTCCCGGACGCTCATGCCCGGCTTGTAGAGGGCGGAGCCAAGCCCGAACCCATCCGCGCTTGCCTTGATCCAATCGGCAAAATTTTCAGGCCCCGCCCCGCCGACCGCAAAGACCAGCGTGTCTTTGGGCAGGATCGGGCGCATGGCGGCAAGCCCCGCCGTGCCCGCCATAGCACCGGGGAAGAGTTTCAACCCATCCGCTCCGGCCTTCAGGGCGGCGAAGGCTTCGGTGGGCGTGAAAATGCCGGGCCAGCTTTGCATGCCAAGCGATTTGGTTGCACAGATCACATCGACATTGCAATTGGGCGATACGATGAGCTGGCCGCCTGCCTCTGCAACCGCGTTGACTTCGGCCACGCTCAAAACCGTTCCGGCCCCGATCAGCGCGCGATCCCCAAAGCTGCGTGCCAGAATGGCGATGCTTTCCAGCGGGTGGGGCGAGTTCAGCGGGACTTCGATCTGGGTGATGCCAGCGTCCAGCAGGGCTTGAGCGATGGCGGGAGCCTCGGGCGGTGTGATCCCGCGCAGAATGGCGATCAGGGGGAGTGTCATAACGTGGCCTTCGTTGTTTTATATGCCGTCGTCAGCCCGGCAAGGGTTGCGCGTTCGCTATCGACGCGCATGGCCTCAACGCCCTGTGCGCGCAGGGCGGATTGATAGGCCCGCGCCTGTGTGCCGGTGCCCAGGATCGCGGTGTTCTGACCCAGCCAATAGGGTCGTGCAGCGGCCAGCTCGCCGCCAATCAAAAGGCCCGATAGTGCAGCGCGGCTGACGGATGCGGCGGTCCCATGCAACAGATCAGCTGCGCGCAGAGAAAACAGCCGTGCGGCCAGCCGTTCGGGGTGGGACATGGCATCGCTGACCGCGGCTTCAAAAGCGCCTGCGTCCCAGCCTTCACCGATAACACTATGACGCAGCACGGAATTCTGGCTGATCAGGGCAAAGAGCTCGCCGGACATGAAGGTCTGGAAACTGACCACTTCACCCGCGCTGAGGTGAACCCATTTGGTATGCGTTCCGGGCAGACACAGCACCCCGTCCCAGCCGGGGTTGAGATGCAGGAAACCGGCGACCTGGGTCTCTTCGCCGCGCATGACATCCGCGGGGTTGTTTTGGGACAGGCCGCAGATCACCCGAACCTCCAGGCCTTGCGTGGTGGGGGCTGTCGTCAGCGTGTCCGTCAATGGCGCGCAAGGCACCGCGCGATAGGGGGCCTCGACCCACCCCTGACGCGATCCGACCATGCCACAGGCGATCACAGGCACGTTGCCACCTGCCAGCCAATCGCCGATCAATGCGCGCAGGGCGGGTTCGAAATCTGCGGGTTTCAAACGGCCCATCCCATCGTCCGATTTCGCGCGCGAAACAACGGTTGCGCCCTGCATGGCATAGGCGCGCAGATGGGTTGTGCCCCAATCCACGGCGATCCAGTCTGGAGCGCATTTTTTGTTCATTTACTCATCCCGTGCTCACCACGCCGCCGTCCACAACCATGCATTGCCCGGTCATCATCCGGCTTGTTTTTGAGGCGAGAAACAGGGTGGCGTCAACCACATCCTGGGGGTCGAGGTGAGTTTTGAGGCATTGGCGCTCAAGATGTGCGGCGAGCCCTTCGGGGGTTGCCCATTTATCGAGCTGTTTCGGTGTCAGCACCCAGCCGGGTGCCAGCGCGTTCACGCGGATGCCATCGGGGCCAAGTTCGCGCGCCAGCGAGCGCGTCATGGCGGTGATGCCGCCGTTCGCCGACGTATAGGCCGGGTAGCCCGCGTTGCCCATCATGTAGCTGATCGAGGAGAAGTTGATGATCGAGCCGGATCCCCGTTTGATCATGCCGGGGGCGACGGCCTGGGCGGCAAAGAAATAGGCCTTGAGGTTGATAGAGAGCAGAAAATCCCACTCCTCAGGCGTCAGTTCCAGCCAGTTATGACGGCGGTCATTGGCCGCGTTGGAGACCAGCGTGTCGATGGGGCCGTGCGCTTCCTCAGCCGCCGCAACGCTCTCGCGCAACCTTTCCGTGTCGGTGATGTCCCCTTGGAGAAACAGCGGTGCACGCCCGTGTTTTTCGCTCATTTCAGCGACGAAATCGCTGGCATCCGAACGCCCGATAAAGGCGACATTTGCGCCCTGGGCCAGGAAGCCATCGGTGAGGTCCGCGCCGATCCCAGAGCCGCCCCCGGTGATGTAAATCGAGGCGTTTTTGAGGTCGTGGAAAGTAGCGTTCTGGCTCATTTGGCACCTTTGGGATGTGGCGTTTGCGATGTGTGCCGCCCGTGCACACCTTGTATACGGGCGGCACAGCGCGTGGATAATTTCGTTGACCGGCTCACAGCCGCCTGCCTTCCAGCACCCAGATGCTCTCGGGGAAACTCCAGGGCAGCGTCAGACCGTTTTGCATCAGCGCAGCACCTGTCAAGGTCACCGGACCCTCCTTGATCGCCAGCGTGCCGCGCGACAATGGCGTGGCAGAGGCGCGGTTGCGCAGGGAAATCTCATAACGTGCGGCGGGCTCCAGCCGGGTCAGGCGCAAAGGGCGCGGCGCGATCTGGCCGGAGGTCGCGGCCTTACCGGCAAAGACCACGAACTGGCTGCCGTCGCGGGCCTGCTGCTGCTCGGCGATAACGGCCCGGTCAGAGGCATCCAGCCGCAGGACGTCCGCGCCATACATCCAGTCGCGATTGGCCTTCCACCAGGCGGTGACATCCGCAAGAACCGCCGCCTCGTGATCGCTCAATTCGCGCGGGTCCATCTCAAAGCCCATGTGCCGCCCAGCCGCGATCCAAGCACGGAATTCAATGTCGAGCGTGCGCCCCGACGTATGACAGCGCCGCGGACCCACGTGACTGCCGGTCACGGCACCGGGCAGGAAAAGTGCTGCGTTATGCTGCATCTTGAGCCGTTCCAGCGCGTCATTGCTGTCGGACAGCCACACCCTTTGCGTGCGCGCGAGGATGCCAAAGTCGATGCGCCCGCCGCCCGACGCACAGCTTTCGATCTCCACATGCGGGAAATCGGCGCGCAGCCGGTCGATCAGCGCATAAGACCCGCGCGTCTGCGCCGCATCGGGCATCGGCAGCACGCGGTTGTGGTCCCATTTGATATAATCGATGGGGTGGCTCGCCAGCAGCGCGGCAATCCGGTCATAGAGGAAATCGCGCACTTGCGGCAGGGCCATGTTCAGCGCCTTTTGCTGGCGGCCCAAGATTTGATCCTCCGCCCCCAACGCCCAGTCGGGATGGGCGCGGTGGATATTGGAATTTGGGTTGATCATTTCGGGTTCAAACCAGATACCGAAACTCATGCCTTGCCCGTGAACATAGTCGATGAGCGGAGCAAGTCCGTCGGGGTATTTGCGCGGATCAACCTCCCAGTCGCTCAAGGAGGAGGTGTCGTCATCGCGCTGCCCGAACCATCCGTCATCCAGCACAAAACGCTCCGCGCCCAAGCGCGCGGCACGCGCGGCGATGTCCTTGAGGACCGGCAGGTCATGTTTGAAATAGACCGCTTCCCAGCAGTTATAATGCACCGGGCGCGGGCGGCCTTTGTCGGTCCAGGTCACAATCCGGTCGCGCAGGTGACGTTGAAAGGACACAGCACATCCGTTCAGCCCGTCGCTGGAATAGACCGCATAAAGCGGCGCTGTGCGGAATTGCGTGGCGGGCGCGGTTTCCATGCGCGCGGCGTGGCCGAACTGGATCTGGCGACGCCCATCGGGCAGTTCCTCGGCGATCATCCGGTGCCCGCCCGACCAGCCGTAATGCAGCGCATAGGCCTCGCCGCTGGTATTGGTCGCGCCAAAACAAGGCACCAACAGGCCGGGGAAATGTTCATGCCCCGTGCGCCCGGTGCGGTTTTCACGATACCGGATGCCCGCAGACCAGGGCGTGCGGTTGAGTTGGAATTCACCACACCAGCGCCCGGCGAGATCAATCATTTCATCACTATGTTGCGGCGCGGGCAACACAGGCGCGGCCAACCAGTGCAGATGCAGCGGGCGGTCCGCAGAGAGCGCAGCACGCATGGCGATCACATGGGTGTCAGGGTCCAGCGCAAATTCGGCCACATAGGTCAGATTGTTGGTCGAATCGATGCAGGTGACGGTGAGGCCCCGGTCAGTTTGATCAACAGTGTGCAGTTTGAATTTGGGCAAAAGCGGCGTGCCACCCGTATCGCGGATGACCATGCCGGGTTGGCCGGGAAAGCTGCGCGCAGCCTCAGGGCACAGCGACAGATCCGGGTTTTGATCCAGCATCCCGCCGGTCACATCCAACGTACAGACGCTGGCAAGGGCGGCAAGATCCTCATCCGCGGGCAAAGGCGCGCCCCAATATATGACCTGCGGACAGCGCCCGCCCATGGAGGCGAGCGCCAGAGTTTGACGCGCGTCATCCAACCGCCAGCATTTTGTCACTTTACGGCTCCAAGGGTCAGACCCGCGATGAAATGACGTTGCATCAGGAAGAACATCAAGACGGGCGGCAGCGCCGCGACAATAGAGCCCGCGCTCATGAGGTGATAAGCGGCGCGGAATTGCGCGTTAAACGACGTGATACCAGCGGTCACAGGTTGGCTTTCGGGCCCTTGCGTCAACACCACCGCCCAGAAATAATCGTTCCAGATGAAGGTGAAGATCAACACCGACAAGGCCGCAATTGCCGGTTTCATCAGCGGGATCACGACGTACCAAAAGATTTTCCACTCTGCGATGCCCTCCACACGGGCCGCCTCGATCAGCTCATAGGGCAGTGCGCGGATAAAATTACGCATAAACAGCGTGCAGAATCCGGTCTGAAAGGCGATGTGAAACAGCACCAGGCCGGTCTTGGTATTATAAAGCCCCATGTCGAGCGTGAGGTCGCGCACCGGCACCATCAGGATCTGGAAGGGTACGAAGTTCCCGGCCACAAACATGAAGAAAATCCAGATGTTGGATTTGAATTTATAGATACCGAGAGCAAAGCCCGCCAGGCAGGACAGCGTCACGGCCCCGATGACGGTGGGCACGGTGATCAGCACGGAATTCAGCATGTAGCGCGGCATGTCGGAGTCAAAGAAGACCTTGCCGTAGTTGTTGAACAACTCGAAGGATGACGGCATGCCCCAGTAGTTACCTTGGGTGAAATCCACCGCCGGTTTGATTGAGAAGGTCGCCACCGCGATCAGCGGCAGCAGCCACATGATCAAGGCAACCGGGAGCAGGGATTGATAGGTCAGCTGCCAGGAGCGGGATGTTTTTTCGATGGGTGTCGGGAACATATCAGGTCTCCTCGCAGGCGGGCAGGGCGGCTTGTGCCTTTTTGGTCAGGCCCGCCCGGATGGTGGTGTAGGACACGGCGATCCGGTGGGCGGCCTCCGTTACATTCAGGGAGGCCAGATCCAGCCGGACCCAGGCGCCGCGAAAATAGGCGGGCTTTCCGGCGGCCCCGGTTTCGATCAGCATCCGCGCCATTTCCGTGTCTGCACAGCGCACCACCGTGTGATCGTCATTGGTGGCACGGGTATCGGTGTGACCGAAGCAGGTGAACATCTTGCCGCCGATTTTCCATGCATCGAGTTCGCCAGGACCGGACAAGATCGCGCCGGGCTGAACCGCACACAGCATATCAAACTCAGAACGTGTCATGAGCATACTCTTTCTTTTGGCCAAAAATACTCAAATGCACGACATCCCATCCCACTCACCGGCCTTTTTCCTCACGCCACATCGACCACAGGAAATAGGCGATGAAGACGAGCATGATCAGGAACAGGATCACGGCGATGGCCGCCCCATATCCCATGCGGAAGCCGTATTCCGAGAGCGCCTTTTCGAACATATAAAACGACAGCACACGGGTTTGCCCGAAGGGGCCGCCATTGGTCATGATCGAGATGAGGTCAAAGGAGCGTAGCGCGCCGATGATCGTCACCACAAAGGCGATAAAGGTCGCGGGTTTGAGTTGCGGGATGATGATGTACCACAGCATTTTCCAGCCCTTGGCATTGTCCAGACGCCCGGCCTCAATCTGTTCGGGGTCCACGGCGTTGAGGCCGGTGAGGTAGAGGATCATGCAATAGGCGGTTTGCGGCCAAAGCCCGGCGGCGATGATGCCATAGGTGGCAAGGTCCGGATCCCCCAGCACGTTGATGGGGCCGAGACCCACAAGTCCGAGCACGCCGTTCAACAGGCCCTCATTGGGCAGGTAGAACCAGGAGAAGACGAGACCCACGACGACCTGGCTGATCACGAAAGGAAAGAAGAAGAGCGATTTATAGAGGCGGATGCCGGTCACGGTCTGGTTGAGGAAGAGCGCGATGAACAAGCCACCTGGGATCGCCAGCAGATAAAACAGCAGCCATTTGAGGTTGTTCCACAGCGAGACCTCGAAGGCACCGTCATCCATCAGTTCGACATAATTGCCCATGCCGATGAAGGTGGCATCCCCCAAGCCGTCCCAGTCGTAAAAGGAGATCATGATCGACTGATAGATCGGCCAGATCACATAGAAGGCAAAGAACAGCATCGCAGGGGCCAGAAACAGCCACGGTGTCACGGCAATTTCATTGCGCTTGTACCAGCTGCGCGTGGCGGGCGCGGGATTCGGGGCTGTCATGGGCGCATCTCCTCGATTTTTCGCGTTTGGGGTGTCGGCGCATGGGACAGCGTGGAGGTCACGCTCTGCGATGGGCCGGAGGGTCGGCCGGGCGCTTGGAAGTCGCCCGGCCGGATCGTCATTTATTTGTAGACGCGTTCCTGAACCTTGTTGAGGCGGTTCAGGATGTCATCAAGGTTGTCAGGAATCACCATGAATTCCTGAAGACCCTGCATGGCTTCGGCGGCCATTTCCGCAGGGAAGTCGCGGTCAAAGAACTGCGCGACACCACCTGAGGCATTTGCCGACAGCATTTCAAACCCCTCGTTGAGGAATTTATCGTCATCTACGGAGGCCGAGGCATTCACCGGCAGCTGGCCGAGGTTGTCGCCATTGTTGATCTCGGTCTGAACATCAGCCGATACCGCATAGCGCAGGAATTCGCGCGCGGCTTCTTTGTTGGACGCATTGGCCGGGATGTGGAACGTATCCGTGGGCGCGTCTTCGGCCAATGCGACATCCGGGTTGATCGCCGGGAACTGGTAGAAATCCAGCTGGTCATCGCTCAGGCCCGCTTCGCGCAGAGGGGCGACGGCGAAGTTACCCATCAGGTAAGCGGCGGCTTCGCCCTTGACCATGAAGGGCAGAGCTTCTTGCCAGGAATAGTTCTGGTGGTTTTCCAGAAATGCGCCCATGTCGATCAATTCGCGCCAGTTGGCGAAGGTTGCGCGCACGCGGTCATCGGTCCATTTGACGTTGCCCGCGGCCAGCTCCATGTGGAAATCAAAACCGTTGGTGCGCATGTTGAGATAGTCAAACCAGCCGCCCGCCGTCCACAGGAACTTCGACCCGATGGTGTAACAGGCGCGACCCGAATCGATGATCGCCTGACAGTTGGATTTCATTTCGTCGAAATTGGCAGGCTCATTGAGGCCGAGTTCGGCGTAGATGTCCTTGCGATAATAAATGCCCCACTGGTAGTAGGTATAAGGCACGCCCCATTGTTTGCCATCAATCGTCATCGCGCCCTTGGTGGAAGAGAGGTTTTCGGCAATCTCAGGCTCCGCCCAGAGGTCCGAGACATCCTCAAACAGCCCGGCGTTTACATAGGGCGTCATCCTGTTGGCCGCATACCATGTCGCCACATCGGGCGAATCGGCGGTCAGGAAGTTGCGGATTTGGGTCTTGTAAGCTTCGCGGTCAATCACCGTGGTTTCGATGTTGAGACCGGGGTGCAGCGCGCCGAAATCGCCGATCATCTTTTCCATTGTCGCACGCGGCGCGGGGTTGGATGTATCAAGGAAAATCTTCAGATCGCCCGTGAGTTCGGCCTGTGCCATGCCCGCAAGCATGGTCGATCCTGCCAATGCCAGAGCCATTGATTTTGTGGTGAAACGCATGGTGTCCTCCCTAAGGTGCGTGTCGAGATGTGCTGGACTGTCGGTCCGTTGTTTGGTTCCATTATATGAAACTTTGTTTTATATATTGAAAACTACACTGCAATCTGCATAGACTGTCAACAGTGTTCTTGAGGAAACTGGTGAACACATCGGGCGCTCGGGGAGGCGGAACTGATCTTAACCGCATGATGTTAAGGCAAAGTTCCGAAAGGCGAGGCCCGTTTGGTAGGGGAGGTGATTGCATATGTCCGGCGACGGAACCGTGGGCAAGGCATTGGATGTGCTGGAGCAGGTGGCGGGTTATGGGCGTCCTGTGCGCTTTGGCACCCTGCTGGATGCCAGCGATTTCCCCAAGGCGACGCTCTATCGGTTTTTGCAAACGCTGACCTCGCAGGGGATGCTGGCGTATGATCCGGACCGCCAAACCTACAGCCTGGGCATGCGCCTGGTGCGTCTGGCCCATGCGGCCTGGACACAAAGCTCGCTGGCCCCGATCGCGCGCCCGTTCATTGATCGTTTAAGTGCCGAGACCGGACAGACCGTGCATCTGGCCCAGCTCGACAATGCGCAGGTGCTCTATGTGGATAAGCGCAACGCCGCCCAATCCATCGAGATGTTCAGTGACGCAGGTAAGATCGGTCCAGCCTATTGCACCGGGGTGGGCAAGGCGATGCTGGCCTTTATCGCGCCGGATGATCTGGAGCGGGTCATCGCCCAGCAGAGCTTTCACCGCTTTACAGAACATACCTATACAACGCCTGAGGCGCTGAGCGCGGAATTGAGCGCCATTCGCAAACGCGGATACGCCTTTGATCGCCAGGAACATGAGCCGGGCATCATCTGCATCGCTCACCCCATTCTGACGGATCGGGGGCGGGTGCTGGGGGCGATGTCGATCACCGGCTCGGCTGAAACAACCAATCTGACGCAACTGGAAACCTGGGTGCCGCGACTGGCGCGGACTGCTGAAGCCATTGCCCAAGAGGCACAGGCCTGGCGCTTCCCCGATTCCCACCTTCAACAAACAGGGACATAGATAAATGACCGGTGTAACGCTGAGTAATGCGATCAAACGCTATGGCGATGTGCAAGTGATCCATGGGGTCGACCTCAAGGTCGAAGATGGGGAGTTCTGCGTTTTCGTGGGGCCATCGGGGTGCGGGAAATCCACGTTGTTGCGTATGATCGCGGGGTTGGAGGAAACCACCGAAGGCGTCATGCATATTGGTGCGCGTGACGTGACGCGGATGGACCCGTCCGAGCGCGGCGTGGCGATGGTGTTTCAGACCTATGCGCTTTATCCGCATATGACGGTCAAGGAAAACATGGGGTTTGGCCTCAAGATGAACGGCTTTCCCAAGGCGGAGATCGACCAGAAGGTCAAGGCCGCCTCTGATGTGCTGAAGCTGGAGGATTATCTGGACCGCAAACCCGCCGCCTTGTCGGGTGGCCAGCGCCAGCGCGTGGCCATTGGGCGGGCGATTGTGCGCGGTCCCGAAGTGTTTCTGTTTGATGAACCGCTGTCAAATCTGGACGCAGAATTACGCGTGGAGATGCGCGTGGAGATCGCCCGGTTGCACAAGGAAATTGGCGCGACAATGATCTATGTCACGCACGATCAGGTCGAGGCGATGACGCTGGCCGATAAGATCGTGGTGCTGCGCGCGGGCGTGATCGAACAGGTTGGCGCGCCGCTGGAGCTTTACCGCAACCCGGATAATAAATTCGTAGCGGGCTTCATCGGTTCGCCTGCGATGAATTTCCTGGAGGGTGTTGTGGGGCAGGGCGGTGTCGATGTTCCCGCCCTGGGTCGCAGCGTAGCGCTCAGCGTGGATTTGCCCGCGCCCGGCACAAAGGTCACGCTGGGCGTGCGCCCTGAGCATCTGGAGGTCCATAAGGGTCGGGGGGATTTGCATGCGGATCTCTCCGAGGCGTTGGGTGGGGTGTCCTATCTGCATCTGGTGGCAGGCACGGGTGAGCGCCTCATTGCGGAGGAACGCGGCGATGATCGCGCCGCGGCGGGGGATACTGTCGACATCAGTTTCGAGCCCCACCGCGCGATGGTTTTCGCCCATGACAGCGGGTTGCGCATCCGCTGAGTTTGATCGCAGGCCCGGCGTAATTATATTTTAGGCTTAAAATATTTTTGCTTGAAGCACATTGCAAACCGCCCTAGTCTTTTGCAAAAGGCGAAGTGGCAATGGGCTTTTGGGGCAGGGAGTGATCTGTGTGGGGTTAGAGCGCGTTTGGACCTGTTTACCGGGCCTGCATGATGTATCCGCCTTGCGCCAGATTTCGATCTGTTTGCGCTTTATATGTTCGATTTGTGAAGGGAAGGCGGGGTTTATACCCAGATTTTGCCCTTATAATCTCAAATATTTCTTATATGTGCGCGCCGTTTCGGGGGTGAACCCGATTGCAAGCCCCACCGCGGCGCGATCAGCCGCCCCGCGTCGGGGGGGCGTAAATTGATGCTGCGCCCTTCCGGTCATCATGACAGTTTCGCGCGCGATCATCTGCCGCCCGAGGAGACATGGCCGGATTTATTGCTGGAGAATTTCGACTATCCTGACCGGTTGAATGCCGCCGTCGAACTGACCGATGCGATGGTTGCGCGCGGCTTTGGCGATCATACCGCACTGATCGGGAATGGGCGGCGCAGGACCTATAAGGAACTCAGCGACTGGACCAACCGGCTGGCGCATGTGCTGGTGGATGATCTGGGCGTGAAGCCGGGCAACCGGGTGCTGATCCGGTCGGCCAATAATCCGGCGATGGTGGCCTGCTGGCTGGCGGCGACCAAGGCGGGGGCGGTGGTGGTCAATACCATGCCGATGCTGCGCGCAGGCGAATTGGCGGGTATCGTGGATAAGGCGGAGGTCAGCCACGCGCTCTGTGACACGCGCCTGATGGATGAGATGACCGCCTGCGCGAAATCGAGCGGGTTTTTGACATCGGTCGTTGGTTTTGACGGCACCTCCAATCATGATGCGGAACTCGACCGGCTCGCACTTGAGAAGCCCGTGCAGTTCGAGGCCGTGGCCACGGCGCAGGATGATGTGGCGCTGCTGGGCTTCACCTCCGGCACCACGGGGGATGCCAAGGCGACGATGCATTTCCATCGCGATTTGTTGATCATCGCGGATGGCTATGCGCGCGAGGTGCTCGGCGTGGTGCCCGAAGATGTGTTCGTCGGCTCGCCCCCCTTGGCCTTTACCTTCGGACTTGGGGGTTTGGCGATTTTCCCACTGCGTTTTGGCGCGGCGGCGACCTTGCTGGAAACGGCCTCTCCGCCCAATATGATCGAGATCATCGAGAAATACCGCGCCACGGTCTGTTTCACAGCCCCGACGGCGTATCGCGCCATGCTGGCGGCGATGGAGGAGGGCGCGGATCTGAGCAGCCTGCGCGCCGCCGTGTCCGCCGGGGAAACCCTGCCCGCGCCTGTGTACGCCGAGTGGCAGGAAAAGACCGGTAAGCCGATGCTTGATGGGATCGGCGCGACGGAGATGTTGCATATTTTTGTCACCAACCGCTTTGACGATCACAGGGCGGCCTGTACCGGGAAACCGGTGCGCGGCTATGAGGCCAGGGTGATCGATGCGGATGGGGCGGAAGTGGCGCGCGGCACCGTGGGGCGTTTGGCCGTGCGCGGGCCGACCGGGTGCCGGTATCTGGCGGACACCCGGCAGGCATCTTATGTGCAGGACGGCTGGAACATCACGGGCGACAGTTTTTCGATGGACGCGGATGGGTATTTGCATTTTGCCGCGCGTAACGATGATATGATTATATCGTCGGGGTATAATATCGCCGGTCCTGAGGTGGAGGCGGCGTTGTTGTCGCACCCGGCGGTGGCCGAATGTGCGGTCATCGGTGCGCCCGACCCTAGGCGCGGTGCGATCGTTGAGGCGCATATTGTTCTGAACAATGAACATATAGGGGGGGATATTTTGATCAAAGCCTTACAAGAGCACGTGAAGGCGGCGATTGCGCCTTATAAATATCCGCGCAGCGTTGTGTTCCGCGACGCCTTGCCCAAAACGGCAACGGGGAAGATTCAGCGCTTTGCTCTCAGGGAACGGCCATGAGTGATACGCCGTCTGAGGGGGCGAAAATGGATTTCGCCGCTGATATGTCCTATGGCGATTACCTGCGGCTGGATCCGCTTCTGGATGCGCAGCACCCCTTGTCGGATGCACATGACGAGATGTTGTTCATCGTGCAACACCAGACGTCGGAATTATGGATGCGGCTGGCAATTCACGAGTTGGAAGCGGCGCGCGTAGCGATCCAGGGCGGAAATTTGCGGCCCGCGTTCAAGATGTTGGCGCGTGTGACCCGGATTTTCGAACAGTTGAACGGGGCCTGGGATGTGCTGCGCACCATGACGCCGAGCGAATATACCGCATTCCGCCCGTCTTTGGGCAATTCATCGGGGTTTCAATCGCATCAATACCGCTTGATCGAGTTTATCTTAGGCAATCGTAATGCTGGTTTGATGGCGCTGCATAAGCACAAGGCTGCGGCCACGGCGGCGTTGCGCGGCGAGTTGGCGCAGCCCTCGCTTTATCAGGTCGCCCTTGATTTGCTGGGGGAACGCTTTGAGGTGGCGGGGCTGGCGGGGCCTGTGGCAGCGGTTGCGTGGGAGCCGCGCGCGGATGTTCAGGATCTGTGGCAACGGGTTTACGAAGACCCCGCACCCCATTGGGAAATATATGAACTGGCGGAAAAGCTGGTGGATCTGGAGGATTATTTCCGGCGATGGCGGTTCAACCATGTGACCACGGTGGAGCGGATTATCGGGTTCAAACGCGGCACCGGGGGCACGTCGGGTGTTGGCTATCTGCGCAAAATGCTGGAAGTTGAATTATTTCCGGAACTCTGGCACGTGAGAGGGGCCCTGTAGGTGACAAATATATTGCGAAAAGAGGCGTTTATGCTGCCCGAAGGGATGGTGTATCTGGATGGCAATTCGCTGGGGCCGATGCCGAAGGTTGTGCCGGATCACCTGTCGGGGATGTTGACGGATGAATGGGGCGCTTTGCTGATCAAGGGCTGGAATGCCGCCGGGTGGATGGAGCAGCCCACGCGGGTCGGCGACCTTGTGGGCCGTCTGATCGGTGCGCCCGGCGGATCGGTGGTGATGGGCGATACGCTCTCGATCAAGGTCTATCAGGGCGTCGCGGCGGGGCTGAAGATGCGGCCCGAGCGCCGTGTGATCCTGTCTGATACTGGGAATTTCCCGACGGATTTGTATATGGTCGAAGGGCTGATCAACACGCTGGATCAGGGTTATGAGCTGCGTACGGTGGCGCCTGAGGAGGTCGCAGGGGCGATCACGCAAGAGGTCGCCGTGGTGATGCTGACGCAGGTGGATTACCGCACCGGGCGCATGCACGACATGGCGGCGATCACGGCGCAGGCCCACGCACAGGGCGCGGTGATGCTTTGGGATCTGGCGCATTCTGCCGGGGCGGTGCCGGTTGATCTGGCCGGCTCAAACGCGGAAATGGCGGTGGGCTGCACGTATAAATACCTCAATGGGGGACCGGGTGCGCCTGCGTTTATCTATGTGCGCCCGGATTTGGCGGATACGGTTGAACCCGCGCTCAGCGGCTGGCTGGGTCATAGCGCGCCGTTTGATTTTGCGCTGCATTACGCGCCCGGCGGGGGGATCGAGCGCATGCGCGTTGGCACGCCACCGGTAATGCAGATGAGCGCGCTGGAGGCGGCTTTGCGGCTTTGGGACGACGTGGATATGGACGCTTTGCGCGCGGCCTCGATTGCCTTGCAGGAACAGTTCATCGAGGAGGTCGAGGCGCGGATTCCAGCGTTGGACCTGGTCAGTCCGCGCGATCCGAATGTCCGGGGTAGTCAGGTGTCGTTCCGTTTTGAGCACGGCTATGCGGCGATGCAGGCCTTGATCGCGCAGGATGTGATCGGTGATTTCCGCGCCCCTGATATCATGCGTTTTGGGTTCACGCCGCTGTATATCGACGCGCATGATGTCCGCATTGCGGTTGACCGGCTGGTCAAAGTAATGGACGAAAAGCTGTGGGATGATCCAAAGTACCGCATGCGGGGGCGGGTCACATAAATATAATCCGGGCAAAAACCCCGGCACAAGAAAGAGGCCGAAAGTGCCTTGAACAACATGGGAGATACGAGATGAAGATGAGATCACTGGTTTTGGCTGCGGCATTGGCGGCATTGGCAAGCGCGGGTTTCGCGGATGGGCATGGCGGCAAGGTGAAGGTCGGCATGATCACGACCTTGTCGGGCGGCGGTGCGGGCCTTGGCATTGATGTGCGCGACGGCTTCATGCTGGCCACGAAGATGGCCGGAAATGACAATCTGGAGGTGGTGATTGAGGACGATCAGCGCAAACCCGAGATCGCCGTGCAGCTGGCCGATAAGATGATCCAATCCGAGAAGGTCGATGTGATGACCGGCATCATCTGGTCCAATCTGGCGATGGCCGTGGTGCCAGCCGCCACCGCGCAGGGTAAATTTTACCTCTCGCCCAATGCCGGACCGTCGGCGCTGGCGGGCAAGGGGTGCCATCCACTGTATTTCAACGTCGCCTGGCAGAATGACAATCTGCATGAGGCCGCCGGGGCCTATGCGCGCGAGATCGGATACAGCAATTCCTTCATTCTCGCGCCGAATTATCCTGCCGGACAGGACGCGCTCACCGGGTATAAACGCACTTATGGCGGGGCGTTGGCCGGTGAGATCTACACCAAGCTGGGCCAGACCGATTACGCCGCCGAAATCGCGCAAATCCGGGCCTCCGGGGCCGATAGCGTGTTTTTCTTTCTGCCCGGCGGCATGGGGATTTCATTCCTGAAACAATACGCAGGCTCGGGCGTGGATTTGCCGGTGGTCGGTCCCGCGTTTAGTTTTGATCAGGGGATTTTGCAGGCCGTGGGCGACGCGGCTCTGGGCATCAAGAACACCAGCCAGTGGAACAAGGACATCGATAATGCCGCCAATAAGGCCTTTGTCGAAGGGTTCCAGGCGGAATACGGGCGTCTGCCCTCGCTTTATGCAAGCCAGGGCTATGACACGGCGAACCTGCTGCTGAGCGCCATGGCCAAGGCCGATGTTGCGGATGCCGATGCCTTCCGCGCGGCACTGGCGGAGGCGGATTTCGAATCGGTACGCGGGGATTTCAAATTCGGTCCCAACCAGCACCCGATCCAGGATTATTACGTGCGCGAAGTGATCAAGGATGGCGATGTCTTCACCAATAAGATCATCGCCACCAGCCTGACCGATCACGGTGACGCCTATGCGGGCGAATGTTCGTATTGATCTGAGCGCTGCCCCTTTTCCGGGGCAGCATCCCTTCCGACACGAACGCGCCGGGGTGCGCGCGCGGAGCTTTCATGTCCACCATCCTGCTCATCGAACAGATCCTGAACGGCTTGCAGTTCGGCGTCATGCTGTTCCTCATGGCCGCTGGGTTGACGCTTATTTTTGGCGTCATGGGGCTGATCAACCTCGCGCATGGTTCGCTCTATATGGTCGGGGCCTTTGCTGCTGCTGCGGTGGCGGGGGTGACGGGGTCTTTTGTGTTGGCCTTGATCGCCAGTCTGGTCGCGGCGGCGGCAGCGGGGGCGCTGGTGGAACTGCTGGTGATCCGGCGGCTTTACGCGCGCGATCATCTGGATCAGGTGCTGGCGACCTTCGCGCTGATCCTGATCTTCTCCGAAGGTACGCGCTGGCTGTTCGGTTCCTTCCCGCTGTTTCTGGATATTCCGACGGCTTTTGCGGGGCCGGTGATGCTGCCCGGTGGCATCCAATATCCCGCCTACCGTTTGCTGATCATCGCCATCGGGCTGTTGATCGCCTTTGGCCTGTTCCAGCTGATCGCGCGCACCCGCATCGGCATTCAAATCCGTGCCGGGGAAAGTGACCGGGAAATGATTGCAGCGCTTGGCGTGGATATCTCCAAACTCTACACCATCGTCTTTGCGCTTGGCGCGGGGCTGGCCGGGCTGGCGGGCGCGCTGGTGGGTGCGATCCAATCGGTGCAGGTCGGCATGGGTGAACCGGTGCTGATCCTCGCCTTCGTGGTGATCGTGATCGGCGGCATCGGCTCGATCAAGGGCGCGCTGGTGGGCGCGTTGCTGGTGGGGCTGACGGATACGCTCGGAGGGGTGTTATTGCCCGAACTCTTTGGCACTTTCATGGAGGCGTCGGCGGCCACGGCGGTCGGTTCCTCATTGGCGTCCATGTCGATTTACATCCTGATGGCGGGGGTGTTGCTGTTCAAACCCACCGGCCTCTATGGGCGTGCCTGAGATGGGCCGCGCAACCCTCATCAACGCGGCGCTCTTTGCGATGCTGCCGCTGACGGCGCTGATGGCATTGCTCCTGGATGAGCCCTTCATCATCACGCTGACCACCAAGGTCGCTATTCTGGCGCTGGCAGGTGTGGGCCTCAACATCGCGCTGGGTCTGGGCGGTTTGGTCAGCCTTGGGCATGCGGCGTTTTTCGGGATCGGCGGTTATGCGATGGGAATCCTTGCACATCACGCCCAGACCTACACGCCACTGATGGAGGCACCGTTTTTGCTGGAGGGGAGCAATTCAATGCCCCTGATCTGGCTGGTGGCGGTGATTGCCGGGGCCTTCGCGGCAATGGCCATCGGCGCGCTGTCCTTGCGCACGTCTGGCGTCTATTTCATCATGATTACGCTGGCTTTTGGACAGATGCTCTATTATTTTGCGATCAGCTGGCCCGCTTATGGCGGCGAAGACGGGCTGTCGATCTATGTGCGCAATGGTTTTCCGGGGCTTAACACGCTGGTTCCGATCCAGTTTTTCGCGATCTGCTTTGCGGTGCTTGCGCTTGTACTCTTTGGTGTGGGGCGGCTGGCCGCATCGCCCTTCGGGCTGGCGCTGGCGGGGGCGCGGCAAAACCCCGAACGGGTGCAGACCGTCGGCCTGTCACCCTATCGGCTGCGCCTCCTGGCCTTTGTGATTTCCGGCGCGATCACGGCGCTGGCGGGCGCGCTCTTTGCCGATCTCAACCGCTTTGTCAGCCCCACAATGCTCAGCTGGCATATGTCGGGTGAGATCATGATCTTTGTGATCCTGGGCGGCGTGGGGCGTCTGTTCGGCCCGGTGGCGGGGGCGGCGCTGTTCATCTTGCTGGAACATGTCTTGGGCGGATTGTCCGATTATTGGCACGTCTATCTGGGCATTTTGCTGCTGCTGGTTGTACTCTTTGCGCGCGGCGGTCTGATCGGCACATTGGCGGGCCGGGAGGTCGCGCATGACTGAGACTTTGTTGGATATCAAGGGGCTGCGCAAGAGCTTCGGGGCGCTGGTGGCGACGGATGATGTGTCGCTGACGCTGAACCCGGGGGAAATCCACGCGCTGATCGGACCCAATGGGGCGGGTAAATCGACGCTGATCAAACAGGTCGCGGGCGGGCTGGCACCGGATGCGGGGCAGGTGTGGTTTGCCGGGCGTGACGTCACGGGTTTCAACACTGCGGCAAGGGCGCGCGCCGGGCTGGGGCGCACGTTTCAGATCTCCTCGCTCGCCATGGAATACACGGTTTTGCAAAACGCGGTGCTGGGGGCTTTGGGTGCGCGCGGCACGGTGTGGCGGTTTTTCAGGCCGGTGATGCAGGACGCGGAATTGCGCGGCGTGGCGGAGGCGGCGCTTGAACGCGTCGGGCTGATGGATCACCGCGACAAGCGCACGGCCGAGCTCAGCCACGGACAGCGTCGCTTGCTGGAGGTCGCCGTGGCGCTGACCCTGAAGCCGCGGGTATTTTTGATGGATGAACCGATGGCAGGCCTGGGCGCGGGGGGCTCCAAACGGCTCACTGGCTTTCTGGATGGGTTGCGCTCTGAGGCCCCGATCCTGCTGGTGGAACACGATATGGATGCGGTTTTCGCGCTGGCGGATCGCATTTCGGTGCTGGTTTACGGCAAGGTCATCGCGACCGGCACGGCGTCAGAGATCAAAGCCAATCGCGATGTGCGCGAGGCCTATTTGGGGCAGGAGGAGGCGTCATGAGCTTTCTGTCCTTGCAGGGGATCGAGGCGTCCTATGGCCCGACGCAGGCGCTTTTTGGTGTTGATCTGAGCCTTGAGGAGGGCGCGGTTTGCGCGCTGATGGGGCGCAACGGGATGGGAAAATCCTCCACGGTGAAGGTCATTTGCCGCCTTTTGAAACATTCCGTCGGTCAGGTGTATTTTAAGGGGCGCGACATGGCGATGTTGCCGCCGCATAAAGCCGCGCAGGCCGGCATGGGGTTGGTGCCGGAGGGGCGGCGGTGTTTTCCAAACCTCACGGTTTATGAGAACCTGATTGCGGCGGCGCGCACCGGTCATTGGGATTTCGCGCGGGTCACGGGGCTTTTCCCGCGCCTTGCGGAGCGGCGGGATCAATCCGCGGCCTCGCTGTCGGGCGGGGAGCAACAGATGCTGGCGATCGGGCGCGCGCTGATGACCAACCCGCGTCTGTTGTTGCTGGATGAGGCCACCGAAGGGCTGGCCCCGGTGGTGCGGCAGGAAATCTGGGCGGCGCTGCGGATATTGAAATCGGAAACGGGAATGGCCCTGCTGGTGGTGGATAAATCGCTGCGCGACTTACGTCAGGTCGCGGATAGCGCCGTCATTCTGGAGCGCGGCGCGACGGTTTGGGCCGGCGCCATAGGCGATGTCACGCCCGCCGTGGCGGATCAGTATTTGGGCGTGTGAGCGCGCCATCGGAGAGGAAACATTATGACACACCGAATCATCCATCCCGACGGTTGGAAACCTGCCAAGGGCTATGCCAACGGCATGCTGAGTGAAAACGGCACGCTTTATGTCGGCGGGCAGATCGGCTGGACGGCGGATCAGGTGTTTGAGGCGGATGATTTCATCGGCCAGATGCGACAGGCCTTGCAGAACATTCGCGCCGTGGTGGAGGCCGCAGGCGGGCAGCCCGAGCATGTCACGCGGTTGACGTGGTATGTGACCGATAAGGCGGAATATCTCGCGCATCAGGGCGAGATTGGGGCGGCCTACCGGGAGGTCATGGGGCGGCATTTTCCGGCGATGACGATGGTTGTGGTTGCGGGCCTGATTGAGGATGAGGCCCGCGTCGAGATTGAGGCCACCGCCGAAATTCTCCGCGCTTAGCCGCGCACAATCTGAAGCCCCTGTGTCATGGCGAAGAGCGCGGCCGCGGTGCTGACGATTGTGGGACCTGTGGGCGTGTCAAAGGCGAAAGACAGCCATAGCCCGCCCAAAGCCGAAGTTACGCCAATGACCATGGCCGCCCCTGCCATGGCTTCGGGACCGCGCACGAGCGGGCGGGCGGCGGCTGCCGGGATGATCAGCAGCGCGGCGATCAGCAGCGCGCCAACGACTTTGATCGCCACGGCCACGGTGATGGCCAGCGCCAGCGTCAGGATCAGCTGTTCGCGCCTGGGGTCAAGTCCGCTTGCACGCGCCAGATCGGGACTGAGCGTGGCGGAAAGAAGGGCCGACCAGCGCCAGGCGACAAGGGAGAAGACCGCCAGCGCCCCGCTCCAGATGACCACCAGATCCGAGACCGACACGGCCAGGATGTCGCCGACAAGATAGCCCATCAGATCAAGCCGCACGCCCGGCAGGAAGGAGACCGCAACCAGCCCGATCGCCAGCGTCGCATGGGCCAAAACGCCCAGAAGCGCGTCATTTGTGATGTTACGCCCACCAAGCGCGCTGAGCAGAAACGCAACACTCAAAGCGACCACCAGTACCCCGCCAAAGATCGGCAGGTCCAGCGCCAGGGCCAGCGCCACGCCCAGGATCGCCGCATGCGAGGTCGCATCGCTGAAATAAGCCATGCGTCGCCAAACCACGAAGCACCCCAGAGGGGCTGCGGCCAACGCGACACCAACCCCGGCAAGGGCGGCGCGCAGCAGGAAATCATCCAGAATCATTCAGCCGCCCTCTGTGGCGCGTCATGGTCACATTCGGGACCATGCGAATGCGTATGTTCATGACGATAAAGCGCGAGCGTGCCTTGCGTTCCGGTGCCGAAAAGCGCGCGGTATTCCGGGGCGCTGGCGACGATTTCGGGCGTGCCTTCGCAGCAGATATGACCGTTGAGGCAGAGCACCCGATCCGAGGCGGCCATGACCACGTGCAGATCATGGCTGACCATGAGCACCGCGCAGCCCTTGTCACGCCGCACCGCTTCAATCTGGCGGTAGAATTGCGCTGAGCCGGGTTGATCTAGGCCCTGCGTCGGCTCGTCCAGAATGAGCAGATCTGGCTCATTGAGCAGCGCGCGCGCCAGCAGGACGCGTTGGAATTGCCCGCCCGACAGATCGGTCATTTGCTGGCGGGCGAGGTCGGGCAGGCCGGCCTCGCTCAGAGCGTGGGTGATTTTCGCCGAGGTCATGCGGCGCGGCAGGTTCAGGAAGCGCGCAACGCTCAGGGGCAGGGTGGCATCAATGGCCAGGCTTTGCGGCACATAACCGATTTTCAGGCCTGGCCTACGGGTCACATGCCCCTGGGCCGGGACAAGCGCGCCGATCATAGCGCGGATCAGGCTGGATTTGCCCGAGCCGTTGGGCCCGACGATGGTGACGATTTCGCCCGGCGAAATGCCAAAGCTGACGTCGTGCAGGACGGTGCGCCCGTGATAGGCTAAGGCCAGGTCGCGGGCCTCCAGCAGGGCGTTCACGGGGCGGGCTCCTGACAGGCGGGACAGAGGCCCTGGGCCTCTACCACCGTATGCTCGATGGCGAACCCTGCCGCGCGCGCCGCCTCTCCCAGCCGCCCCGACGCAAGGCCGGTGTCCGCTTCCGCCACGGCATTGCACGTGCGGCAGATCAGAAAGGCGGGCGTATGGGCGGTGCGGGCCTGCGTGCAGGCGACATAGGCGTTGAGCGCCTCGATCTTATGGGCGAGCCCCGCCTTGACCAGAAAATCAAGCGCGCGGTAGGCGACGGGGGGCTGATGCGCGCCGTGCCCGTCCTTTGAGAGTTGTGCCAGCAGCTCATAAGCCCCCAGCGCGCGGTGTTCACGCAGCAGGATTTGCAGCGCGCGCTGTCGCACAGGAGTGAAATTCAGCCCCTCCTGCGCACAGATTTCATGCGCCAGCGCCATCATATCGGTCACGCAGGTGTCGTGATCATGGGCGCAAAAACCGAGGGCAGACATTTATTGCAACTCCGTTCATCTCGGGATTGATGTGTTATAATATAACTGTTAGCAGATGCGGGATATAACAACAAGGTGATGATATGCGTGTTTTCAGTCTTCTTCTGGCCGCTACCTGTCTGAGTGGCCCGGTTTTTGCGCAAACGCCGCGCGTGGCGAGTGACATCGCCCCTGTGCATGGTTTGGTGAGTCGCGTCATGGCGGGGGTTGGTGTGCCCGATCTGATCCTGCCCCCCGGTGCCTCGCCCCATTCCTATGCCATGCGCCCCTCTGAGGCGCGCGCGTTGGCGCAAGCCGATATGGTGGTCTTGGTCGGGCCTGCGCTGACGCCCTGGCTGAGCGGATCGCTGGAGGCGCTGGCCCCGGATGCCGTGCGCCTTGAATGGATGCAGAGCGCGACACTCTTGCCATTTCGAGAGGGTGCACTTTTTGACGGGCATGACCATGCGCATGGGTCTGAGGCAGACGGGCACGAGGATCACGATGCGCATGACGATCACGATGCGCATGAGGATGAACATCACGCCGCAGATGAGCACCAAACCCACGACGACCACGCCGCAAAACATGAAGACCACGATGCGCACGGGCATGAGGACCACGCCACACAAGGGCATGAAGATCATGACGCAAAAGACCATGCGGAGCACGCGCCAAAAGGGGATGATGAACACCACGCTGAGGATCATGCCGCGCAGTGGGACCCTCATGTGTGGCTCGATCCGGCGAATGGGTCGGCTTTTCTGATGCGCATTGCACAGGAACTTGGCGCGCTTGATCCGAAAAACGCAGAAACCTATCTCAGCAATGCGCGCGCGGGGCAGGCGGAGCTTGCAGCGCTGACAGACCGGATCGCGTCGGAAATGACGGCGGTGCAGGGGCGTCCCTTTGTGGTGTTCCATGACGCCTACCACTATTTCGAGGCCCGCTTTGATGTGGAAGCGGTGGCCTCGATCAATCAAGCCGATGACAGTGCTGCAAGTGCGGGGCGCCTGGCAGAGGTGCGCGACGCCGCGCAAACCGCAAACATCGCTTGCTTTTTCACGGAACCACAAGCCCCCGAAGGCCTCGTCGAAGCGGTGGCCGGAAGAGAGGGCGCGCGGATCGGCATCATCGACCCGATCGGCGCAGAGATCGCATTGGGCGCGGATTTCTACCCGGCCCTGATGACGCAGATCGCCACGTCCTTTAGCGAATGCCTGTCGGAGGATGCACAAAAATAAGGCCCCGCAGAGATGATGCGGAGCCTTTGGGCCGTTTCGATTATGTCACCGTCGTGTCAGACTGCGATCTTACCACCGCCCTGTTTCGTGACCACGACCACGGAGGGGCGCGGTGGCATGGCGGCATCGAAATCCGGCCAGCGGGTAGCCGGGTCCTCGAAGGTCGAATCGCGCTCGAACCCTTTGAGGTCCTTGGTGCCATCCGTGCCGGGGTGCTGTACCGCCAGAAACAGGGTTTCGCCGCTGTCATGGAAGTAGGGGCCGCAAAGCTCGCCCCCCACCGGGCAGCGGAAGAACAGCTTGGACGTGCCGCGCAGATCGCCGTCCGTTTCAACCCCGTAAAGCCCGTCCGATTTGCCGGTCTTGCCCCAGCTTGAGCCTTGATCCGTGGAGACCCACAAACGCCCCTCGGCATCGAAGGCGCAGTTGTCCGGTGAGCCAAACCAGCCGTTCTCAGAGGTTTCTGGGTTCCACTGCGCGCCGACTTCCTCGATGGTGGGATCGCCGCATTTCACCAGAATGGACCAGGTGCCAGTGGTGGCGGCATGATCCTCACCCGCCTCCTTGATCTCGATGATGTGGCCAAAGGAGGACTCCGCACGCGGGTTGGCCGCATTGACCTGATCCGCCTTGCGCCGGGTGTTGTTGGTCAACATCACATAGGCGGTGCCATTGGGACCGGGGTTGGCATCCTCGGGCCGGTCCATCGGGGTGGCCCCGAGATAATCCGCCGCAAGACGCGTGTCGATCATCACATCGGCCTGATCGTTGAACCCGTTCTCAGCGGTCAGTGGACCGGTCCCATGCACCAGCGGCAACCAGGCGATGGTGCCGTCCTCGTCAAAGCGCGCGACATAAAGCGTGCCATCCGAGAAAAGCGAACTGCCAAAAACGGCCGTTTCATCCGTAACATCCCCGCCCGATACATATTTATACATGTAATCAAAGCGGTTATCGTCGCCGGAATAGACAACAAGCTTGCCGCTGGAAGATATGGTCGATTCCGCACCCTCATGGCGGAACCGCCCCAGCGCGGTGTGTTTGATCGGCTTGGCATCCGGGTTGCGCGGGTCCACCTCCACGATCCAACCCCAGCGGTTGGGCTCATTGGGCTCCTTGTCGATGTTCCAGCGGTCATGATGCTGCCCCCAGGCATACCAACGCCCCGGCACGCCGTAACGCTTCATGCTGGTGGCCTCGGGCTGCGCGGAGACGTCGGGTTTGTCCTCGCCGTCCACTACATCGCTCCAGAAATAGCCGTGGAAGTTCTCCTCCGCCATCAGGTACGTGCCCCAGGGGGTCATGCCACCCGCGCAATTGTTCACCGTGCCGATGACGGTCATGCCTTCGGGGTCCGCGTTGGTTTGCATCCGGGCGTGACCGGCGGCGGGGCCGTCGATGGTCATTTCGGTGCTATGCGGTGTGATGCGGCGGTTGTATTTGCTGTCACGCACCAGCGCCCATTTGCCGTCCTCGCCTTGGGCGATTTCAACAACCGAACCGCCATGCGCGGCCATTTCGATGTCCACCAGCTCCTTGGTCATGCCTGCAAAACCGGCGCGGTCCTGACGGCCAAGGCCCGGAAACATGACTTCTTCATTGGTGTATTCATGGTTCACGCAGAGCAATCCGCGCGTGCCCTCATCATTGAGCGCCGTGAAGCCGACATAGTCGTTGTTATAGCCGAATTGCTGTAATTGCGCCTCGGCGCTCTGGTTCATGACGTCAAATTCCGGCGCATCCGCGGTGATCGGATCACCCCAGCGCAGCAGGATATCGGCGTTATAGCCTTCAGCGATATGGTGGGTTTCATCGTTGCCCCATGCCAGCTCTTCGAAATTGTAGCGCCCCTGCGTTGCGGCAGCGGCCTGTTTCGGCGCGATCATCGCCGAGGTGCCAAACAGCGCGGTCGTCGCAGTAACGCCCAGCACACCCTTGAGCATGTCGCGGCGCCCATAGCGGCGGTTGATCACATCCCCGATGGTGCGGGTCAGGTTGGGGTTCGTCGGAATATCGTCAAAGGCCTCAAAGGCTTCTGCTTTGTTGCCGATTGTCGGGTCTTGGATGATGTCTTTACGGTCCATTGGCTTCCTCATGTTGGTAACTAGGGGACGAACATGGTCGCGGGGTCGCGCCACGTGTTGTACGCCTGACATGACTGCGCCGTGTAACGACGGTATGACGGATCAGGCGGGTTTTTTTGGGTTTCCCGCGTTAACTGTACCTTCAACCGATGCGTGAAATCAAATGATCCGTGAGAGGAGGTCGGGAATGTGCTTTCTGAAAGGGAAAAAGCCCTTTGTTGCCAGCGGCCAGGAAGCATCGTCATAGGGACGGCGCATGGCAATGAGGCTTGGCGCATCCGGGTGATTGCGCAGGGAGTGCAGAACTGCGGCAATTGGTCCCACCGGTGCATGGGGCGTGACGATCTGGTCCAGGCCTTTGGTTGCGGCCCAGGTGATGATGTCCTGGGCGGTGGTCAGGTTTTCGCGCTCCCCCAACCTGTCCGACCAGCGCGCGGTGACGTCGTTCATGGCTGCCCCGCGAAAATCCGCGACATGCGGCGCGGGTGTCTGTGGGCTGTATCCGTTTTCAGGAGACAGTGTGGCCGTGGCGAGGGGCGCGATCTGCTCCAGGACGAATCCGGGGCTGAGGTCTTCGGAATGTAGCAGCAATCCCGTTCTAAGTGCAGGATCGGGTGTGGTGGTGGGCGGCAGGGCGCGCGGCGGGTGCGGCGCAGTTGCGAGCAGCGGGGCGGCATGGGTGGCGAGCCCCTGTGGTCTGAAACGGCCTTCGGTATATTTTTCAATGTTGTCGGCGCGCGCCAGATAGGTTTTGCCCTGTGTCTGCTGGCCCGAGACCCAACGCCAGCTGAGCGTGTTGGAGGCCGGATCCCCGTCCAGTAGGTGGCGCAGAAAGAAATCCGCCCCCAAGCTCCAGGGCAGGCGCAACGTAAAGACCCAGATGGAGGCGAACCACATGCGCGCGTGATTATGCAGATACCCCGTCTGCACCAATTCCCGCGCCCAATGATCAAAGCAATCGATCCCGGTGGTGCCGAGACAGGCGCTTTCCCATCGCGCGCGCAGTCCGGATTGAGTTTGCAAATCGTCAACATCCCGCTGCAGGTCTGCGCGGTATTGCTCCCAGACGCCGGGGCGCAATTCCAGCCAGCCTTTCCAATAGGTGCGCCAGAACACTTCCTGAATGAATTTTTCCGCCGCCGCTTGGCTATGACGGGCCAGTACGGCCTCCAGCACCTCTGCTTCGGTGATAAGGCGGCAGCGCAGATAAGGCGAGAGCGTCGATACGCCCGTATGGCCCTGCGCCCCAAGGTCATAGTTGCGCCGCGCCGCGTAACTGCGCCCGGCGTTGGGGATGAAACGGGCCAGCCGTTCGAGGGCGGCCGTGCGGGTCGGGGGGAATATATCCAATGCGCTCATTGGGGGGCAGATAAGGCGCGCGCAACATTGATCAACAGGATTACCTAAGATTGAACCGGCCCCCCTTGCGGCCCCCGTTTGGCAATACTAAGCTTTGGGTAACGGTTCGCGGAGTATGGTCTTAGCGAACACCAATGAACAGGCATCCCACATGAACGATCCCATCGACACCTATATGAACCTTGTCCCCATGGTTGTGGAGCAAACCAGCCGGGGCGAGCGGGCTTATGACATCTTTTCGCGCTTGCTCAAGGAACGGATTATTTTCATCAATGGTCCGATCCACAGCGGCATGAGCCACCTGATTGTTGCGCAGCTGCTGCATCTGGAGGCGGAAAATCCGTCCAAGGAAATCAGCATATACGTCAATTCGCCCGGTGGTGAGGTAACGGCAGGCCTGTCGATTTATGATACGATGCAATATATCCGGCCCAAGGTATCGACCCTGATCTGCGGTATGGCCGCCTCGATGGGGTCGGTCATTGCGATTGGTGGCGAGAAGGGGATGCGGTTTGCCTTGCCGAATGCGGAAGTGATGATCCACCAGCCCTCGGGCGGCTCGCAGGGCAAAGCCGAGGATATCCTGATTTCCGCGCGCCACATCGAGCGGACCCGTGAGCGGATGTATCACCTTTATGTCAAGCACTCTGGCCAATCGCTTAAGACCGTGCAAAAGGCGCTGGACCGGGATCTGTGGATGACGCCCGAAGAGGCCAAGGAATGGGGTCATGTCGACGAGATCGTCGAGAGCCGCAGTAGCGAAGATGATGACAAGAAATAGGCAGCACGGGACGCGGCGCGTTTACCAATTAGCGATTGTGGACCTGAAAACGCTGGCCTAAACTGCCAAGATAAGTTCGAACGTCCCAGAACATGGGGCGACACAGATGACACGCGAGACCTGAAAGAGTTGATATGGCTACGAATTCGACGGGCGACAGCAAGAACACCCTTTATTGCAGCTTCTGCGGCAAGAGCCAGCATGAGGTGCGCAAGCTGATTGCTGGTCCGACCGTCTTCATCTGTGATGAATGTGTCGAGCTTTGCATGGACATTATTCGCGAGGAAACAAAGGCCTCCGGTTTGAAGGCGACGGATGGTGTTCCGACGCCCAAGGACATTTGCGAGGTCCTGGATGATTATGTGATCGGTCAGGCCACGGCAAAGCGGGTTCTGTCGGTGGCGGTGCACAACCATTACAAACGGTTGAATCACGCGCAAAAGGGCGGCGATATCGAGCTGGCGAAGTCCAACATCCTGCTGATTGGCCCAACGGGTTGTGGTAAAACGCTTTTGGCACAGACGCTTGCGCGGATTCTGGATGTGCCGTTCACCATGGCCGATGCCACCACGCTGACCGAAGCGGGATATGTTGGGGAGGACGTTGAGAACATCATCCTCAAGCTGCTGCAATCCTCCGAGTATAATGTGGAGCGGGCGCAGCGTGGTATCGTATATATTGACGAGGTCGATAAGATTACGCGTAAATCGGAAAACCCCTCGATTACCCGCGATGTGTCGGGCGAGGGTGTGCAGCAGGCCTTGTTGAAACTGATGGAGGGCACCGTGGCCTCCGTCCCGCCTCAGGGCGGGCGCAAACATCCCCAGCAGGAATTCCTGCAAGTAGATACAACGAATATCCTGTTTATCTGCGGTGGTGCCTTTGCGGGGCTGGACAAGATCATTGCGGCGCGTGGCAAAGGATCGGCCATGGGGTTTGGGGCGGATGTGCGTGATAATGATGCGCGTGGCGTTGGCGAGATATTCACTGATCTTGAACCGGAAGACCTGCTCAAATTCGGCCTGATACCGGAGTTTGTTGGCCGTTTGCCGGTTCTGGCAACGTTGGAAGATCTGGATGAGGATGCTCTTGTCACGATCCTGACGCAGCCGAAAAACGCTTTGGTCAAGCAATATCAGCGCCTGTTCGAACTCGAAGATACAGAACTGAGTTTCACAGATGACGCGCTTGCGGCAATCGCCAAGCGGGCGATTGAGCGCAAGACCGGTGCGCGGGGCCTGCGCTCGATCCTGGAGGACATCCTGCTTGATACGATGTTCGAGCTTCCTGGACTCGATAGCGTCAATGAGGTCGTGGTGAATGAAGAGGCGGTCAACTCTGACGCAGCACCTTTGATGATCCATTCTGATGCTGAAAAAGAACCTGCAAGTGCTGGCTGAGACTGCGGCGTTCGAACATTAAGTCTGACCAGAGGGTTGCGTTTTTAGAGAAATGTGATGAGCCGAGGAAGTGGTCTTCGGCCCGCGCCGGGTAAATAGCCCGTGGCTGCCCCGGCGTGCCAATTGTCTATTGTGAAGGTCTGAGGAACAGGATCACCGACGCAGGCAGGTATCGTAAAGCTTTGATACTATGTTTTGATGCGCCCGTAATATGCGACTTGGTCGGAGTATCGATCGGGATATTCATGCCGGCGGAAATAAAAAAAAATTTGTTTATAACGACTTGACGAAGACGTGGCCAGCAAGGCGGGGCTGATACGAAGTGTGGCCAAAGGGAAGCCAGCAAGAGCGCAATGATCGTGCGATAGGGAACCACCTTTTCAGAAACGTATTTTGGAGAGCCTCCAAGTGGCGGGAGTCTCGGGCCATGCGCTAAGTTTTTTGGCGCCGTGGTGTGAAATGTCAGCGGACCAAGCGTCACTCGCTACGTTATGATGATAAACGCCGGGCCTATCGTTAAGGTGCTTCGACGAAGAGCATCGGGTCGTCTTTTAGGAACAAGCCGTGAAAACGACCCGTTTACTCTATCGCTGGGTCATCCGGAATCCGCAATCGTTTGCGCAATAGCGTCGCAAAGCTTGCCGCTTTTGCAGCGATACGCGCCAAGGTCTTGGTAGGATCCGGGTGTCACCGCTCCAAGCGCCACCAGGCTAGACCCAATAGCTAAGAAATGTCCAGCCTTTCGCGAGTTCTGTAAGAGCTCCGCTCACAACCTCGCGTCTTACACGTCGATTCGTGTCGGAACCAATGGCACGCGTTATTTTCAATGACGTTGTATTAAGGGTTATGGGCTATACTCTTGTGGAAACCCTCGTGGAGCCCAAGTGACAATTCGACGTATCAAATCTGGTGGCATATTTGAGGAAAAAATCGGCTATTGCCGGGTGGTGGTGGCGGGCGGTTGGGTATATGTCGCGGGTACTGTAGGGCAGGGAGATACCGTGCAAGCGCAGTGCCAGTCTGCGCTCGATACGATCAGAGCCGCATTGCTCAGGGCGGGGTGTGACTTTTCAGACGTTGTGCGCGTCACCTACATGCTGCCAGAGGCTGCGGAATTTGAACTCTGCTGGCCGCTGCTTGTGGCGGCTTTTGGAGATAATCCTCCCGCGGCCAAGATGATCGAATGTGGGTTGATTGATCCTAAATATCGGATCGAAATCGAGGTGACAGCGATGCTGCACGAATAGCCTTGCATCTATCTGGACGTTTCGTCGGTTATCCTGCATATGTAAATTAACAATGCACCGGAGGCATTTCATGGGAATTCTGACATCTATTTTGCGGTCGGTCACGTGGTGGAACGGGCAGACGCTCAACACCCAACTGTGGACGTGGCGCAATGGTGCCAAGGTCGGAGAAGACAGCCAGGGCAATATTTTTTACGAAAACAAGGATAAGTCACGCCGCTGGGTGATCTATAATGGCGAGGCAGAGGCGAGTAGGGTAGATCCCGATTGGCACGGCTGGTTGCATCATACCTGGGATACAACCCCGACGGATTCGCCTTTGCCACATAAATCCTGGGAAAAACCACATCAGGAAAACCTGACGGGCACCGCGATGTCTTATGCGCCGAAGGGGTCCATTCGACGCTCTGATCCCGCACCGCGCAGTGACTATGAGGCCTGGTCGCCGGAGTAAAAGAATAAATGTCTGAGAACACTACAGAAGTTATCGTTGGAGCGGGGGTGCTGGCCGCCGCTTTGGCCTTTGTTGTCTATGCCGGACAGGTATCGGATTTTTCAAGCGGTGGCACAAGTTACCCGCTGGAAGCTAGTTTTCGCAGCCTTGAGGGCGTGAACGTCGGCACCGACGTGCGTCTTGCAGGCGTGCGTGTCGGCTCGGTCACGCAGGTCGATCTGAACGCGGAAACCTACCGGGCGGATACAACCGTTTCCGTTCAGGAAGGAATCGAAATCCCGGATGACAGTGCGATTGTGATTTCCTCAGAAGGGTTGCTCGGCGGGAATTTTGTCGAAATTGTACCGGGCGGATCGCCTTTCTTTTTCGAACCTGGCGACACGATCGAGGATACGCAAGGGGCCGTGAGCCTGGTGTCGCTTTTGCTCAAATTTGTGAGCGGATCGTCGGAGTGATGCTGCGGCTCGCTTTAGCTCTTGGCGTGAGCGCGGGGGCAGCGACGGCGCAGCAGGTCAGCGAAGCGGAGGGTGTCATCCTGCGGGGTCTCGATAAGATCAGTGGGCAAGTATATGATATTGAAATGAAATCTGGCCAAACCGCAGCTTTTGATGCCTTGCAGATCACGCTTAACTCCTGTCGTTACCCCGTCGGAAATCCATCAGGCGATGCCTTTGCCGCACTTAAGGTCGTGGATATTAACAAAAGCGAAACGGTGTTTTCAGGTTGGATGGTCGCCTCAGCACCGGCTCTATCGGCGATGGACCACGCGCGCTACGACCTCTGGGTCATGCGCTGCACGACTTCCTGAGGCGCGCGCAAGGGGGGCGCGTTGAAATGAGCCTCCCCCGCAAGCGCCTGTTTCAGCGCCCTGTGATATAGCGCTCGGCTTACTTCGATCCCCCCCAGAGAGGCAAGATGCTCGGTAACGAACTGCGTGTCAAACAGCTGAAACCCGCCTTCCAACAAACGATCCACGAGACAGGCGAGCGCGATTTTTGATGCATTACTGCGTCGCGAAAACATGCTTTCACCAAAGAAAGCCGCCCCTAATGTGACGCCATAAACGCCGCCGACGAGGTTTGAGCCATCCCATATTTCAAGGGAATGAGCTTGACCGCGTTCGTGTAAGGTAATGTAAAGGCTGCGAATTTCGGCATTGATCCAAGTGTCCGCGCGATCCGCACAGCCATCCACCACACCAGCAAAATCCTGATCAACACTGACTTCAAGGTGGGTCTGGCGCATGGCGCGGCGCAATGAGCGGGAGGCATGAAACCCATCAAGCGGCATGACCCCGCGCCGTTGCGGATCGACCCAGAAAATTTCGGGGTCATCGCGGTGCTCTGCCATGGGAAAGATCCCCTTGGCATAACCTTGCATCAGAACCTCCGGCATCAGGCGCATAAGCTGCGCGGATCAGCTGTTGGTGAGATTGGTTTCCAACCAATGCTCCAGCCAATGGATGTTATAGCCCCCGGTCAATACGTCCTTTTCTTGCAGCAATGCGTGGAACAAGGGCACGGTGGTGTCCACGCCGTCCACGATCAATTCGCCCAGAGCGCGTTGGAGCCGTGCGAGGGCTTCGGGACGGTCGCGCCCATGAACGATGAGTTTACCGATCAGGCTGTCGTAATAGGGCGGGATCGAATAGCCGTCATAGAGCGCGGAATCCATCCGCACGCCAAGGCCACCGGGCGCGTGGTATTGGGTGATCCGACCCGGACAAGGCGCAAAATTCGGCAGTTTCTCGGCATTGATGCGCACCTCGATGGCATGGCCGTTGATCTGGAGGTCTTCTTGCGTGAAAGACATGTCCAGCCCGGCGGCCACGCGGATCTGTTCGCGCACCAGATCGACGCCAAATATGGCCTCGGTCACGGGGTGTTCAACCTGCAAGCGCGTGTTCATTTCGATGAAATAAAATTCGCCGTTTTCATAAAGGAACTCGATGGTGCCTGCGCCGATATAGTTGATCCGGGCAACCGCATCCGAGCACACTTTACCGATGGCGGCACGTTCCTCCGGCGAAATAGAGGGGCCGGGGGCTTCTTCGAACACCTTCTGGTGGCGGCGCTGCAACGAACAATCCCGCTCGCCAAGATGCACAGCCCCCCCTTTGCCATCGCCAAACACCTGAATTTCGATGTGACGCGGGGTGGTGAGATATTTTTCGATATAAACTTCGTCGTTGCCGAAGTTCGATTTCCCTTCGGCGCGCGCGGTCATGAAGGCGCGCTCCATATCGGCTGCGGTTTGTGCGACTTTCATGCCGCGCCCGCCACCGCCCGCCGTGGCTTTGATGATCACGGGATAACCGATTTCTGCGCCCAGACGCTGCGCCTCTTCAAGCGTTGGCACACCACCCTCAGAGCCCGGAACACAAGGCACGCCGAGTTTCTTCATCGTGTCCTTGGCGGTGATCTTGTCACCCATCACCCGGATGTGTTCGGCGGTGGGGCCGATAAAGGTCAGGTCGTGATCCTCGACTACCTGCACGAAATCGGCGTTTTCGCTCAGAAAGCCATAGCCTGGATGGATCGCTTCGGCTCCGGTGATTTCGCAGGCGGCGATGATGGCTGGCACAGACAGATAGCTTTGCGTGGCCGATGGGGGGCCAATGCAGACGCTTTCATCGGCCATGCGCACATGCATCGCGTCACTATCGGCGGTGGAATGAACCGCGACCGTCTGGATACCCATTTCACGCGCAGCACGCACCACGCGCAGGGCAATTTCACCCCGGTTGGCGATCAGGATCTTTTGAAACATTGCGCGCGCCCCTACTCGAGGATCACAAGCGGCGTGCCGAACTCAACCGCGGCACCATCCTCGACAATGATCCGTTTAACCGTTCCGGCGCGCGGTGCGGGGATGTGGTTCATGGTTTTCATCGCCTCGATGATCAGCAGCGTATCGCCTTCAACCACGCTTGTTCCGACCGAAATAAAGGCAGGCGCACCCGGTTCGGCCTGCATGTACACGGTCCCCACCATGGGCGATGTCACCGCGCCGGGATCTTCGGCGGGGTCTTCGGTCGCGGCCGGTGCCGGACCAGCGGAGGGTGCAGGTGCTGTCGGTGCCGACAAAGGTGCCGCGGGCGGCGCCATTTGCGTCACAACCTGCTGGTGGTTGTGACGGCTGACACGTACGTTCAGGCTGTCATCGGCACCATAGTCGCGTTTGACTTGAAGCTCTGTGAGGTCGTTTTCACGCAGCAATTCCGCGAGCGCCTGAATGAAGGCGACATCAGCGTCATGGTTCTTTTTTGTCATGTAATCCTCAACCGTTCGGGAGAGCCTTGTTCTGTGCGGCTCTTGTTCCTGCGCTTTCGTTATAGGGGAAGGGCGCGGGCATGAAAACCCGCCTCTTGCAGGCTCGGGGGTGTGACTTGAAGGGGGCTTTATATTGGGCGCGGGCAGAGCAAAGCTGGATTGATGCTGCTCGTTTTGACTCCAAGGCATATGGTTTCGCGAACGAGATTCGTTTGAGCGCGCAGTCTAGGAAGCGCGGATGTACAAAAGGTGGCATAAATCCGGTTGCAAACATGGCCATATCAAAGACTGAAGGGACACAGAGTGTGCGGCTTTGGCCGAGCCGGCCATCAAGAGGATTATGTAGTCCAATCCAAAAAAAAGGCACCCGCTGATTAAAACGGGTACCTTTGGTCTTTTGGTAAAGCCGTAAGCGTGCCAATCAGGCGTTATTTTTTTGCTGTTTACGGCGGGAGAGGTACGCGATCCCACCTAGAGCGGTCAAAATCAGCGGTAATCCTGCCGGTACAGGCACAGGCGCAACTGTTACGTTGGCAAATTCAAACGCATTGACCGCGTTGCCGCTGCCATTCTGCGACGTGAAACGCACGGTATCAAAGTACTCCGAAGCACTATCCGCGCTGATTGTCACAAATGAAGCTTCCAAGGCGATGACGTTGAATTGCGAACCCAGGATAGTTGCAACCAAATTAATACCATTGAAAAGTTCCAGCGTATTGTATCTGTCAGGGGATCCCCATAACAGGCTGATTGACTTTGACAGGGAGTTCAGCGCGAGCTCCGCAGGATTGGACGTTCCTACGTATTGGCTACCCCCGCCTACCGTGTAGTATCCGGCAGAGTTTTCACCGTCTGTCTGAAAGGGGGAGCGGAAGGCACCTGAAATGCTGGCGTCTGGATTGACCGTCCGAGGCGCAGCGGTCCACACACCGGGAAGCGCGAGCGACTGGTTTTGATCAACTTCCGCCAGCGCCAAGGTATAATCGTTTATCGCGGATACCGTTGCCGCTGAGGCGAGGACTGGAGTAGCAACCAGAGTGGCTGCCAATAGGGCTTTCTTAAACAAAACTAAGTTCCTTTATACTCTAATTCAGATTAAATTCGTACGTTTAGATTAATGTCTTTGAAATATTCAATTTCGTCTGACGTGCACGACCAACTAATTTTTTTAATAACCCGTTAACGCCTAGTTTTCAAGCGCGAAGCTGCCGGAAACCCAAGTTCTACGTGGCGATCTTTGCGTGCAATCATGGGTTGGGTTGTTTGGCGAAAAACATGGCAAACAACACGTCGAATTCACCCTTGGACTAGCAGCGTGTCATGTCTTTTCATGTTCGCATAAGGATTAGATTGCCAGGTATTCTTCACGCAGTTCCTTATTCTCAAGCACTTCGGCCGCGGTGCCGTCAAACACAATTCCGCCCGTGTCGAGAATCACCGCCCGGTCCGCCAGTTGCAGCGCGCGCACGGCGTTCTGTTCAACCAGAATCGTCGTGATGCCTTGATCCTTGATGATGCGCAGCGTCTTTTCGATCTCATCCACGATCACCGGTGCCAACCCCTCATAGGGCTCATCCAGCAATAAAACCTTGATGTCGCGGCACAGCGCACGCGCGATGGCCAGCATTTGTTGCTCGCCCCCCGACAGGGTCACGCCTTCCTGTGTGCGCCGCTCGCGCAGACGCGGAAACAGCTCATACACCCGATCCAGCGACCAGCCCACGGGCGGTGCGATCTGGGCCAGTTTCAGGTTTTCCTCGACGGTCAGACCCGCGATGATGCGGCGGTCTTCTGGTACCAGACCCAAACCGGCCTGCGACGCCTGGTAGCTCGACATCGTATGCAACGGCTGGTGGTCAAGCCATATTTCACCGCGCTTAACCTCCGGGTCGGCCAGCCGTGCAATGGCGCGCAGGGTGGAGGTCTTGCCCGCCCCGTTACGCCCCAACAGAGCGAGGATTTCGCCCTCATGCACGTTGAAACTGACACCCTGCACGATGTAGCTTTCGCCGTAATAAGCATGCATGTCCCAGATGGACAAAAATGCAGGGGCCGTGGCGGCCTGATTGGCGTTCTTGGAAAAGTCAGGTTTGACGTTCATCGCTATGTCCTCGGTGTTGCGCCGTAAGGTGGGCTTTCAGGCCACCTCGACGGGAAAGGGGGGATCAGGCCGCGTCCTGTGTTTCACCTAAGTAAGCTTCGCGCACCTTCGGGTGACCCTTGATATTGTCGGGCGTGTCCTCGACCAGCGGTGTGCCTTGCGCCAGAACGGTGATGCGCTGCGCTAATGAAAACACCACATGCATGTCATGCTCGATGATAGCGATGGTGATGTCGCGCTCGTCGCTGATCTGTTTCAACAGATCGATGGTGTTATTCGTATCCGCACGGGCCATCCCGGCCGTGGGCTCATCCAGCAACAACAGACGCGGCTCCTGAGAAAGACACATACCGATCTCGAGGCGCCGCTTGTCCCCGCGCGACAGGGAGCCTGCGTGCATATGGCGTTTGTCGGCCATGTTCATATCCACCAGCATCTGTTCGGCGGTCGCATGCACGTCTTTCTGGCTGTCGACACTGGCGATTCCATTCAACTCAAAGGCCCCATCGCGTTTGGCAAAGCAGGGGATCATCATGTTTTCCATAACGCTGAGATCGGCAAAGATCTCTGGTGTTTGGAACACCCGCGAAATGCCCATCTGGTTGATCTCATAGGGTTTGCGCCCCAGCACGGATTGCCCATCAAACATCACCGATCCGGTGTCCGGGATCAGCTTGCCCACAAGGCAGTTGAGCAGGGTGGATTTGCCCGCCCCATTGGGCCCGATGATGGCATGCACGGATCCTTCGGCAATTGACAAGTTCACATCGCCAAGCGCCTGAAGACCGCCAAACCGCTTGCCGACATTTTTGACTTCAAGAATTCCCATCTGTCGTCTCCTTATTCGGCTGGGGTTGTTTTACCGTCGGGTTTGTCATCCGCTGGCTTTTTACGTTTGAACAGTCGTGCGACACGTTGGCCGCCCTCCACGAGACCACCGGGCAGGAAGATCACCACCAGCATGAAGATGATGCCGAGTGTGAGGTGCCAGCCTTTGCCGATAAAGGGATAGACAATCGCCACGAGGAAATCCTCGATCCCGTCGGGCATGAAGGCAAACCATTGGTGCAGAATACTCTCATTGATCTTGGAGACGATGTTCTCGAAGTATTTGATGAAACCGGCCCCCAGAATTGGGCCGATCAACGTTCCGGCACCGCCAAGGATGGTCATCAGAACGACCTCGCCAGAGGCGGTCCAGAACATGCGTTCCGCGCCCACCTGCGTGTCCATCGCCACCAGAAGCCCGCCCGCCAGACCGGCGTACATGCCGGAGATGACAAAGGCGGCCAGTGTGTAGGGTTTGGAGTTCAGTCCCGTGTAGTTCAGGCGTTGCTGATTGGATTTCACCGCGCGCAGCATTAGCCCGAAAGGCGAGCGGAAGATGCGGATCGAGAGATAAAAAGCGATCAGCATCACGGCGGCAGCCACATAGTAGCCCGCGTTGAAGGTAAAGACCCAATCCGCGACCTCCAATTCAAAACTCTGCTTCATATCAAGGCCAAAGAGGTTTGCACGCGGCGTCTGACCCGGTTCCAACGCGCCGTCGAGGATGCGCGGGTCGGTATATTTGGGCTGCAATCCGGTCTCACCGCCGGTGATCGGTGTCAGCACCGAATAGGCCAGCGCATATGACATCTGAGCAAAGGCCAGCGTCAGGATGGAGAAGTAAATGCCCGAACGGCGCAGCGAAATCCACCCCACCAGCAGGGAGAAGAGACCTGCAACTGCCACGGACACGATGATCGCGGGGATGACGTTCATCGTGAGCAGCTTCATCATCCAGATCGCGGCATAGGAACCCACACCCAGGAAAGCGGCATGTCCGAAGCTGAGATAGCCGGTGAGGCCGAAGAGGATGTTGAACCCGATGGCAAAGATGCCAAAGATCACGAGGCGCTGCATCAGGTCGGGATAGCCCGCGTTGAACTGCGCCATGGCCGAGCCTTCGGGGAAGGGGTTTAGGATGAAGGGCGCGAAAATCGCGAGGCACGCCACGATGATCAGGAGGGTGAAGTCTTTTTTGGTAAGGCCCATGATTATTCCTCCATCACGCCCTTGCGGCCCATGAGGCCCCGCGGACGTGTCAGCAAGATGATGATTGCAACCAGATAGATGATGATCTGATTGATGCCCGGCAGGGCTTCGAGCACAGCGGACATGGAGGCGAAGCTTTCAAGGATGCCGAGCAGGAAGCCTGCCAGCACCGCGCCCGAGAGCGAGCCCATGCCACCGACGACGACCACCACGAAGCTGAGCACCAGAAAATCCATGCCCATGTGATAATTGGGCGAATTGATGGGGGCATACATGACCCCCGCGAGCCCCGCCACGGCGGCGGCAATGCCGAACATGATGGTGAACCGCTTGTCGATATTGATGCCCAGCAAGCCTACTGTTTCGCGATCCGCCATACCGGCGCGCACGACCATCCCGAAGGTGGTGAATTGCAGGAAGGCAAAGACAGCACCGATGATCAGCGCGGAGAAAGCAAAATAAACCAGACGCCAATAGGGGTAGATGATCGTATTGGCATCAAAACCCATTGCGGCACCAAAATCAAAGGAGCCGCGGAACGCTTCGGGGGCAGGCGTCGGGATCGGGTTGGCACCGTAAAAGTACTTGATGATTTCCTGCAAAACGATGGCCAGGCCGAAGGTCACGAGGATCTGGTCGGCATGCGGACGCTTGTAGAAATGCTTGATCAAGCCGCGCTCCATGGCGAAACCGATGAAAACCATGACCGGAATGGCAAAAAGGATCGAGATCGGCACCGCCCAGTCGATGATCGCGTCCCCCGTGGCCTGCCCGAAAATGTCATAGATATAGGGCACTTCGACCTTGAGAGGGTTGCCCAGGAAATCTTTTTGCGTGTCATCGATGATCGTGTGGCTCAGCGTCAGAAACTTGCTGACGGTCACGGCGCAGAACGCCCCGATCATGAAAAGCGCGCCATGCGCGAAGTTCACCACCCCAAGGGTGCCGAAAATGAGTGTCAGCCCAAGCGCGATCAGCGCATAGGCGGAGCCTTTGTCCAGGCCATTGAGAATTTGCAGGATAATTGCGTCCATGGTCCCACCTTCATGAAACGGTTTTGGCCCGGTGGCCGAAAGGGCAGGGCGGAAGTTGTTTCCGCCCTGCGCGTGTTTTTAAGCGCCTGCGTTGCAGGTTCCGAGAGAGCCGCCCGCAAACTGCGGGTGATCCGGTGCGTAGGTTACTTGCTCCGTTGGCGTAACTTCGACGATTTCGACCAGGTCGAATTCATTCTCTGGGTTTTCTTTACCCTTCACGACGACAACGTCCTTGAAGCACTGGTGATCGTCCCCGCGATAGAGCGTTGGCCCGTTGCCCATGCCGTCAAATTCGAAGTCCTTGAGGGCTTCGCCAACGGCGCAAGGGTTGAACGAACCCGCACGTTCCACGGCATCCGCATAAAGCAGCGCCTGGACGTAACCGGTATGCGCGGCCTGGCTGGGCGGGAAGCCGTATTTCGTACCGAAGGATTGCACGAAAGCGTTGGTGCCCACGTAACGTTCGCCCAGCTGGTTTTCGAGTTTCCAATCCCAGTTTTGCGAACCAAAGATGCCTTTCACGTTGGCACCCGCACCGCGTGCCATAAGCTCGGAGTAGAGCGGTACGACGATCTCGAACTGTTTGCCGTTGACCATCTTGTCGCGCAGACCGAATTGCACCGCGTTGGTCAGTGAGTTGACCATGTTCCCGCCGTAGTGGTTCAGCACCAGAACATCCGCACCCGACTGCAGAACCGGTGCGATATAGGAGGAGAAGTCGGTCTGTGTCAGCGGTGTCAGAACCGTGTTGACGGTTTCCCAACCCAAAGCTTCCGTTGAAGAGCGCACGGCTTCTTCGGTAGTGTAGCCCCAGTTGTAATCCGCCGTCAGGTGATAGGCCTTGCGGTCTGCACCGTAATTATTGACCAGCACGGGCGCGAGGGCCGCACCGGACATGTAGGAGTTAAAGAAGTGGCGGAAGCCATTGGCCCGCTTGTCTTTTCCTGTGGTGTCATTGGCGTGGGTCAGACCTGCCATGAAGATCACACCGGCTTCCTGGCACAGCGCCTGCACAGCGACGGCCACACCGGAGGAGGAGCCGCCGGTGATCATCACCGCGCCGTCTTTTTCGATCATGGACTTTGCGGAGGCGCGGGCCGCATCAGATTTCGTCTGCGTGTCGCCAGAAACGAATTCGACCTTCTTGCCCATGATACCGTTGCCTTGCAGGGCCTTGGACGTGAAGGTGTTCATCATGCCGCCGTCGCCTTCACCGTTCAGGTGTTCGACAGCAAGCTGGTAGGCGCGCAGCTGGTCCGCACCCTCATCCGCATAGGGGCCGGATTGCGGGACGTTGAAGCCCAGTGTCACGGTATCGCCTGTCGGCTCATTGGTGAAGGCCGAGGCGCGGCCGGCGGTGAAGATCGTTGGCAGAGCAAGACCTGCGCCACCCAACGCACTGGTCTTGATGAGACCACGACGCGTAAGTTTCGAATTGGACATTGAAATCCTCCCAGGAGTTAAATTCACACGACAACCAACTTCCACAATGGCGGCCATGCGAGGCACAATGGTGCAAAGGTGTTATCGCCCGAGATAAGAAAATATCGCAACAAGTGCTTTGAAATGCTCATTAATTTTGTAAACGAATCTACAAACACTCTGTATAATGTGTAAATTAACTGATATTGCGGCGCAGAAACCTGTTGAAAACGCATGATAATACCAAGGAGGGGTCATGGCCAGAGAAGGATTGACCGGCAGCCGCATTCGCGAGCGTCGTTCTGTTGCCGGGCTGCGCCAGGCGGATCTGGCGCGGGCGCTGGGTATTTCGGCCTCTTATCTCAACCTGATTGAGCATAACCGGCGCAGAATCGGGGGCAAACTGCTGCTGGACATCGCGCGGCTGCTTCAGGTGGAGCCGTCGATGTTATCTGAGGGCGCGGAGGCGGCGCTGATTGCGACGCTGCGCGAGGCGGCGGTGAATGCCAATCTTGCCGTCACCGAAACCGAGCGGGCGGATGAATTGGCGGGGCGGTTTCCGGCATGGGCGGAGGTGCTGGCGGCGGGGCATCGGCGCATCGCCACGCTCGAGCGTACCGTCGAGACGTTGTCGGACCGGTTGACGCATGATCCGCATCTGGCCGCGTCGGTGCATGAACTGCTCTCCACCGCCGCCGCGATCCGCTCGACTGCGGGCATTCTGGCCGATGAGGCGGATTTGACGGAGGAATGGCGCAATCGCTTTCACGCCAACATCAACCAGGACAGCCGCCGTCTTGCGGAAAGCTCCAAGGCGCTGGTGGAGTATCTTGATGCCAATCAGGGCGTCGAAGATGCTGTTGCCAGTCCGCAGGATGAGCTTGAGGCATTCCTCAGCGCGCATGATTACATGTTCGATGCGGTGGAGGCGGGCGAGGCCAGCCCCGAGAGCGTTATTTCCAGGGCCGCCACTCTGAAATCAAATGCCGCGCGGCATATGGCGCGCGGCGTTCTGGCCCAAATCCAGCAGGATGCGCAACAGACATCGAAGCGTGACTTTGAGGCGGCGCTGAAAGCGCATGGACCCGACCCGGTGCGCCTGGCGCAGACTTTGGGTGTCCCGGTGTCCGTGGTGATGCGGCGCATCGCGCGCGCGCCTGCATTGGAGGCTGGTTTTGTGATCTGTGATCGTGCGGGGAGTTTTCTGTTTCGCAAACCCGCGCAGGGCTTTGTCATTCCGCGTTTTGGTGCGGCTTGCGCGCTTTGGCCTCTTTATGCCGCCTTGGGCCAGCCGGGACGGATTATTCATACACCGCTTGTGCAACTGGGGCGCGGCCGTGCGCGGTTTGATTGTTATGCCTATGGTGAAACTATCGGGACGCCGGATTACAATCAGATGCCCCTGGTACAGGCGTCAATGCTGCTGCTGCCAAATCCCGCAATCGAGGACAGCCATGCGCTTGAGGTTGGCGCGACCTGTGGAGTCTGTCCGCGCGAGGCCTGTCCGGGTCGGCGCGAGACCTCGCTCTTGAGCATGCGCCCGTGAACCGCCTGGCACAGCTTAGGTTTTGACAGCTTGCCGAAAACCGTTGATAGTTTGACATCCGCACTGAGGGAGGCAGGCCGCAGGTCTGACAGGGCGGGATCTGGAGGGAGACCAGCATGAGCAAGCGCGTGCTTCTGGTGGAGGATGAATTGAACATCGTCGAGGCGATCCGGTTTTTGCTGACCCGCGAAGGGTGGCAGGTGGATACACATTCTGATGGTGCGGATGCGGTTGAGGTGATCCGCGCGCGCAAGCCTGATCTGGTGGTGCTGGACGTGATGCTACCCGGCAAAAGCGGGTTCGATATTCTCGAAGAGCTGCGCAGCAATGCGCAAACCGCCGATTTGCCCGTTCTGATGCTGACCGCGCGCGGTCAGAGCCGGGATCGCGAGATGGCAGAAAAAGCCGGTGTCAGCCGTTTCATGACCAAGCCGTTTTCCAATACCGAAGTGCTCACAGCGGTGCGCGATCTGCTCTATGTGCATGGGCAAAGGAGCTGAGGCATGGCGCGACCGGGCACACCTGTGTTTCTGGAACGCAGCCGGTATCGCCAGCGTCGCATGATGGATGCGGTCCGGTTACTGGCGGTTTTGGGGGCGGGCCTGTGGATGCTGCCCTTGCTGTGGCCCTCAGCCGGTGTGGGCACCAGCGAGAGCCTGCCGATGTCGCGCGCCTTGCTCTATATCTTTGGTGTCTGGTGGGTGCTGATCGCGGCGGCCTATCTGCTGGCGCGCCAGCAGCGCAGAATGCCCGAGACGTCGGATGATGCCGGGCCTTTGTGATGGCGTCACTTAACGTCCTCGTCACCGTTTCGCTGGCCTATGTGTTCGTGCTGTTTTGCGTGGCCTTCGCAGCGGAGCGCGCGGGCGCGCGGGGGCGGGCGGGGCGGCTGTTACGCTCGCCGCTGGTCTATACATTGTCGCTCTCGATCTATTGCACCGCCTGGACGTTTTACGGCGCGGTCGGCTATGCGGCCCGCTCGGGGCTTGAATATCTGACCATTTATCTCGGCCCCAGCCTTGTCATTATCGGCTGGTGGTGGATTCTGCGCCGCCTCGTGCGCATCGGGCGCAGTCACAGGGTCACCTCCATCGCCGATCTGATTTCCTCGCGTTATGGCAAGTCAAATGGGCTTGCGATTGTCGTGACCGTGATGGCCGTCATCGGCGTCACGCCCTATATTGCGCTGCAATTCCAATCAGTCACGGCCTCGCTGTCGATTTTCGTGGCCGCCGGGCAGGATGGCGTCTCTGACGGGGCAGGGGTGCGTACTGCCGGGCTGTGGGTCGCGATTGGTCTTGCGGTTTTCACCGTGTTGTTTGGCACACGCAACCTCAACGTCAATGAACGCCAGCACGGCGTGGTGATCGCTGTGGCGCTGGAGGCGGTGGTCAAGCTGGTAGCCCTGCTGGCCGTCGGCGTCTTTGTGGTCTGGGGCATTGCGGGCGGCGTGGGCGAGACGCTGGCGCGCATTGATGCCTCGGCGCTGGGGACCTGGGAGATGGATGGCAGCCGTTGGGCCGGGCTGACCTTTGTCTCTGCGGCAGCGTTCTTATGCCTCCCGCGGATGTTTCAAGTCATGGTTGTGGAAAATGACGACGAACGGCATCTGCAAGTCGCCAGCTGGGCCTTTCCGCTTTATCTGATGTTAATGAGCCTCTTTGTGGTGCCCATCGCCGTCATCGGGCTCGATCTTCTGCCCGCAGGCTCCAACCCGGATTTCTTCGTGCTCAGCCTGCCCCTTAGTCAGGGACAGGATAAGCTCGCCATGCTCAGCTTTCTGGGCGGTTTTTCTTCGGCGACCTCGATGGTGATCGTAGCGACACTGGCGCTCTCGACGATGGTGTCCAACCATGTGGTCATGCCCATCTTCCTTTACGCGCGCCAGGGCGGGGCGACGCAGTCGGGGGATGTGCGTAATGTCGTGATCCTGTCACGTCGCCTCTCCATCCTGGCGATCATCGGTTTTGGCTACCTCTATTACCGTCTTTCCGGCGGATCGGGCGCCTTGGCGGCCATCGGGTTGATCTCATTTGCCGGTGTTGCACAGTTTCTGCCCGCAATGCTGGGCGGGATCTTCTGGCGTGGCGCGACACGGGTCGGGGCGCTGGTCGGGCTGGGGGTCGGGTTTACGCTGTGGGTCTTCACCATGCTGCTGCCCAGTTTCGGCGTTGGGACTGTGCTGAGTGCTGCGACGTTTGAAACCGGCCTCTGGGGTCTGGCGTGGCTGCGCCCGGAGGCGCTTTTTGGGATTACCGGGCTCGACCCGACCGTGCATGCAATTTTGTGGAGCCTCCTGCTCAATGCCCTCAGCTTCGTTCTGGTATCACTGGCGAGTTTTCCCGATCCGTTGGAGCGCTTGCAGGGCGCGCAATTCGTGAATGTGTTCGACCATTCGGGCCAGACGCGCGGGTGGCAGGCTTCGGTGGCGGAAAGCGAAGATCTGATGATCATGGCGCAACGCATCCTGGGCGCGCGTGAAGCACAACGCTTGTTTCGCGCGGAAGCCGAAGCCCAGGGGCGTGGTGATGACCTGCCCGAACCCAATGCGGATTTCCTGCAACGACTGGAGCGCGAATTGGGCAGTTCGGTGGGGGGGGCGACGGCCCACGCCATGATCAGCCAGATCGTGGGGGGCAGCGCGGTGTCGGTCCAGGATTTATTGGCGGTCGCAGATGAATCCGCACAGTTGATGGAATATTCCAACCAGCTGGAGGCCAAGTCGCGTGAACTCAGCCAGACCGCAGCGCAGCTGCGCGATGCCAATGCGAAACTGGTGTATCTGAGCAATCAAAAGGATGCCTTCCTAAGCCAGATCAGCCATGAATTGCGCACGCCAATGACGTCGATCCGGGCCTTTTCCGAGATCCTGCGCGACACGGAGGGCCTGGGCACGTTGGAGAAAACCAAATACGCCAATATCATCCACGTCGAGGCGATCCGTTTGACCCGGCTTCTGGATGATCTTTTGGACCTGAGCGTGCTGGAGAACGGTCAGGTCACGCTCAATCAGCAATCCGGTACACTGGTAGAGGTTCTGGATCAGGCTATCGCCATGGCGCAGGCGAGCGAAGGGCGCAGCATTGCCTTAAAGCGCAGGCGCGTGCAGGAAACCGTTACATTGCATACCGATCTGGACCGCCTCAGTCAGGTTTTTATCAACCTGATTACCAATGCGCAAAAATACTGCGCCTCGGATGCGCCGCAACTGCGCATTGAGGTTGGTCAATCCGGCGACGGTATCACGGTTGATTTTATCGATAATGGCGAGGGAATCGTTACTGCATCCCGCGATGTCATGTTCGAGAAATTCAGTCGGATTGGGGCGCAGGATGGCAAGGGGGCCGGGCTCGGCCTGGCAATTTGTCGCGAAATCATGACCCGGCTGGGCGGCGATGTGCGGTATCTGGAGGGCACAGGTGGGACGGCTTTTCGTGTCACTTTACCGCGCGCGCAGGCCTTGGCGGCTCAATGACTTTTTTGCGATTATTTAACCGGGTGTCGGGTAACATAAAGGCTATGGTAACGATTGGCCCTTATCCCAAAGAGAACATTACTGCGCACCCTTTGATGCGTGGGTTATCTTGACAAGGGCCGAAGATGTCAGTTTTGCAGCGCAAGGCGCAGGCAGGAAAACAGGAACATCAGGCGCGGGCAATGTCCGTGCCAAAAGCTCTGCGCGTCAGCATCGCAAAGGTGGCTGACGAAATATTCGAAATGGCACTGGCGGTGATTGGCGCGACGCAAGAGCTATGCGGCGGTGATGATTTGAGCACCAAGATAGAAGAAGGGTCCTTACTTGTCCTGCTGGATGGTCCACGCGGCTGTGCAGGAGGTGCCATTTTGGGGCCGGAGCTCGTCGCTGCCGTGATACAGCAACAGACAATGGGCAAGGTGTTTGATGTTTCATCGTCCGATCGCGAGTTAACCGAGACGGATGCAGCACTCTGCGCGCCGCTTCTGGATGCGGTATTTCAACGCGCACATGGTCTTTTGGAAAGAGATTCGGACCGAGATATTCTGTGCCCTTACAAATTCGGCGCACGGGTGGAGACGCCACGGTTGTTTGCGCTGGCTTTGGATGAGTTGGAGTATCACTTGTTCAAGCTGACGATCGATATCGCCGGCGGGACCGGTCAATCCGGGCTGACGCTTTTGTTGCCGGTGCTGGAAAAGGGGGCAGGCGCGGCAGAGCCTGATGAACCAGAGGTGCCCAAGCCCGTCCAGACCCTTGAGAAATCCGTCATGAATATCAAAGCGGAGCTGACGGCCGTTCTGGCACGCCTCCGTATTCCGATCGTCGAATTGGGACGATTGTCTCCTGGTGATGTCCTCACGCTTGACCCTGATGCTTTTGACTCGGTCGAAATCGTGACGCGTGACCGGCGGGTGATCAGCCGTGGCAGCATGGGACAACTGGAGGGCAAACGCGCGGTTCAGTTGGAAAACAGAGATAGTGATGCGGGGCGATCGAATAAACCACTCGAACAGCGAGGCCCTATGGGGTTACCGAATCGCCCAGCGGTGCCCGGACCGGCTGTGGGCAACGCCTCAGAAGGCCTGCCCGAAATTGGTTTGGACGCAATCGAACATGAATCTTTCGAGGTTCCCGATCTACCCGACCTGCCAGCCCTTGATGACGCTGGCGATTTGCCGGATTTCTCCGACTTGCCGGGCTTGTCTGAAGATGGGGGCTTGCCAGAATTGCCGGATTTACCAGATTTGCCGGACCTGGAAGGTGACGGCACACTGCCTTCTTTGGAAGACCTTCCTGACTTCAAGATCGCTTGATCGCGGCTCAGTCTTTGGAGGCCTCAAGAGCCAGCAGCGTTGGGCGAAGATGCTCCAGATCATAGCCCCCCGTGCGTGCGGCATTGATGATTGCATCCGCCGACATACCCTTTGTCGCCCCAAGGGCCCAGGCAATCGTAGACCTCGTGCCGGATGCGCAATAGGCCAGAACCGGACCGTCACAGGCATCGATCAAAGCAAAATTGGCCGCAATCACATCCGGCGTCATGTTTTGATGCGTGAGCGGCTGCACAACATAGTCGACACCGGCCGCTGCCGCAGCCTGCGCCAGGGCGGCAGCCTGCAGGTCCGGTGGAATTTCACTGTCGGGTCGATTGCATAGCACGAGTTTGATCCCATAAGCCGCAATTTGTGGCATATCCTCTGCTACAATCTGGGGCGCTGTGAAAAAATCGGGCGTTATCTGACGAATATCCATGTCAAAGGCTACGAAAGCCCGGCGGGCGTGTCCAGCCTGATAAGACCCTCGAAAACGCGGAACATGTCGCCAGTTCTTGACGCCAAGAAACCGCTCTGGACCTGTCGCGTTTTGGTGCTGCTGACTTGAAAGCATTTACTGCATCAAAGCAGCTTGGGTCTGGAGCTTAAACGGATTGACGCAGTGCGCATCGTGCTGTCGAGCGGGCATCACACGGATCAAGGCAGCCAATACAATTCTGGCGGGCACCAGAAACGGGTGAAGGACCGCGGCTTTCTGGTATCAATGTGTGGCGAAGGCAATTGCCATGACCGTGAGTATGGTATTGCGGCTTGATGGCCTGACCCATGCTACGATTGATTGCGTGTCATTGCGTTGACGTGTCGACCGTCCGTTGCCTGGCAGTCGAAACATAGTTTCGATGAGAAGGAAGTCGCCCCGGCAACAGGCGAGATGTGACTTTATAGGAGCCTGACGGTCAGCGTATCATCACAGTCCTGTCCGCTCGGATCGGTGCCGGGGCATTCTTAGCAATGAGGGCATCACGAAGACCATACATCCAATCATTATCGGCATTGATACGCATAAGGCCAGCCACGTCGCCGTTGCGATAGATACGCGAGGTGCCCGTTTTGCTGCGCTGTCCATTCCGACGCATCCGAAGGGATATCTGGAGTTGGAAGGTTGGTCGCGATCTTTTGGGAAGGTTCTGGCATTCGGAATCGAAGGGGCTGGTTCGCATGGTGCGGGCCTTTCACGGTCTTTGTTGGCTCAAGGGTTCATCTTCGCAGTGAAGCTGCAGAGTCCATGCGCTTTGTAGGGAGACCGCGACCGGCTTATCAGGCTACGCAAGGATCTTGAGGGACACGTCCGGGGGATGTTGAAGATTTTTGGCATTCGTATGATCGGTGTCAACAAGGGGCGATTGCGCCAGGGATTTCGGGATCAGCTGGCAGCTGCAGGCGAAACGGATCCTGTGCTGGAGACGATTGCAGATGCTTTCATTTTGATCCACGAGACACTCTGCGCAGATGCTGGTGCTCTGGATAAAGAAATACTCTGCGTCGCTCGCAAGAGCACCCTGTGTCGACGATTGATGACAAACCCCGGCATTGGGTCCATTGTTGGGCTCAGCGTCATTGCCCACGTCTATGATGCGAACAGGTTTCGAAAAACAGCGGATATCGGTGCCTTCCTTGGCTTAACACCCTGGCGGCACCGGTCTGGTGAGATTGATTACTCTGGGCGAATATCGAAATGTGGAGATGTGCAAATGCGTGGCCTATTGTTTGAGGCTGATTGGTTTGGTCAAGCGGTTCTCGCCAATAAAGACTTGGGCTGTAAGGCTTGCCGCTCGCAAGGGTTTTAAAAAGGGCGCGGTCGCAACAGTTCGAAAAATGGCGGTGCTGATGCTGACGCTTTGGAAAAACGAAACCGAATTCTGTTGAAAAGGAATCGCTATTACCTGAAACGAAACACCGAAATTCCACTGGAGGAGGCGGCTGGGAGCAAAGTCCCAAGGAGCGGAGCCAGGTTGATCTTGCGGGTGCAGTTGGGCAGAAAGCTAACCGCTTGATGACCCCGCGCATGACATTTGGAGACAATCTGGTCTTGTCGCGGTTGCGTTCCGGTCTCTCAACTCATTTAGGCAGCCTTTCGTTCGAAGGCCAAGGGGCTTTTGCCACCTAATGACGAGTGCCGCCGTCGTGGATTGTAGAACCCATTGATATACTGGAAAATCGCCCCTTCGGCTTTACGCCTGGTTTCCCAGCGGTTGCGCCAAATCAGCTCTGCCCTGAGTGATTTGAAGAACGTTTCAACCATGGAATTGTCGTAGCAGTTTCCCTTACCGCTCATCGAAACTTGGAAGCCGTGTTTAGACAGCCGTTTCTGATAGTCGCCTGAACAATATTGCGACCCGCGATCCGTATGATGCATGCAGCCCTTCGGCGGTTGCCGCAGTGCCACAGCCATATCCAATGCTCGGATCGCCAGATCCCGCTTCATACGATTGCTAACCGCCCAACCGATGACACGACGGGAATACAAATCAAGGATCACTGCCAGATACAACCAGCCCTCACTGGTCCAGATGTAGGAAATGTCATCGGCCCACTTTTGGTTTGGACCATCTGCAAAGAAGTCCTGGCCCAGCAAGTTAGGGGCGATGTTAAACGCATGATTGCTGTCGGTCGTAACCTTGTATTTCTGGGTCCTGATGATTTTGATGCTATTCTCCCGCATTAAGCGGCCCACGCGCCGGTGCCCAACTTGCAGACCCAGTTCTTGCAGTTCTTCGGTCATGCGAGGCCCGCCATAGCTTTGCAGGCTTAAGCGGTGCTGTTCGCGGATATGCGCCAGGATCACCATATCGTCGCGCTGTCGCTGGCTCATCGGGCGGCTTCGCCACGCGCGAAATCCTCGCGACGTAACCTGCATGACGCGGCAAAGAAATTCGACAGGCCATTCTTCTTTCCAGGCGTCGATAAAGGCGAACCTCACCGACTTTGGCCTGCAAAGAAGATTGCCGCTTTTTTTAACACTTCCCTCTCCTCGCGAAGCAACCGAACTTCCTTGCGAAGGCGTTCGTTCTCTTTCTCGACATCCTCGTGAGGACCCGACATCAGGTTGTCATGCTGATGCTTTTGAACCCACTTGTTCAACGTCGAAAGCCCAACTCCTAAATCCGCTGCCGCTTGCGGTCGTGTCAGCCCACTGGTCGTTGCGATGCGTACTGCATCAAGACGAAACTCGTCTGTGTATCTCGGTGCCATTCTCTATCTCCTTCATAGCAAACATTGCTCGAAAGAGACCGGAACTAAAACGTGGCAAGACCAATCAACCCCGAACACCATAGTGAGGCGCACCGCGCGACCTCGAAGAGAACGATGACCCTGAAGCACCGAGCTATCCCGCTCTTGGCTATCCCGCAAAAAGAAAACCTAACTCGATCACCTGTTCCATGCACTCTGAAAAACGTTTTACATTGAAAGGAGCATCCACACACGGGTTTAATAATCCACGACGGCGGTACGCGAGGTTAGGCGGCAAAAGCCCTGTCGTCTTGAAACGAAAGGCCGCATCAATGGTGCTTGGAGACCGGGCACGTCACTAAATCGCGACAGGTCCAGTTCCGCGCGGCCGCAACACCGCCTGCTTCGCCGATGAGACCGCAGGCCTGGCTCATTGACCCGGTTGAATTGCGATTGCAGGGCGGATGCAATATCGCGCCGCGCGACCCAAAATCCAGCCCGCCCGCGCTACTCTTCGCGCTGTCAGATTTTGTTAATGGGAAGTTTAAGCATCACATCGCCCTGTTCGTCCGGCTCGGGCATGTGACCTGCGCGCATGTTCACCTGCAAAGAAGGCAGGATAAGTTTGGGCATACCCAGCGTTGCATCACGCGCCTCGCGCATTTGCACGAATGTTTCCTCTCCACGATCCTGACCGATGTGAATATTGGCGGCCTTCTGGGCTGCAACGGTGGTTTCCCAGGCGAATGTCTCTCGCCCTGGTGCCTTGTAGTCGTGCCCGACAAAGATACGGGTACAATCGGGAAGCGTTAGGATGCGTTGGATGGATTGGTAAAGGTCATGCGCTGACCCTCCCGGAAAATCGCAGCGCGCGGTCCCGAAATCGGGCATAAAAAGCGTATCGCCAACAAAAGCCGCATCGCCAATCACATAGGTCATGCAGGCCGGCGTATGACCGGGCGTATGCATCACATCTGCGCGCATCTGTCCAATGTGGAAGCTGTCCTTATCGCCGAAAAGCCGGTCAAACTGACTGCCGTCGCGCTGAAAAGCCGTACCTTCGTTGAAGACCTTGCCAAAGGTGTCCTGGACCGTCTTGATCTGCTCGCAAATACCGATTTTTCCGCCCAGCTTTTCCTGAAGGTAGGGGGCGGCAGAAAGGTGGTCCGCATGCACATGTGTTTCCAGAATCCACTGAACCTGCAATTGTTCTGCTTGGATATGGGCGATGATTGACTCCGCAGATCGGGTGCTGGTACGTCCCGAGGCCTGATCAAAATCCAACACGGAATCCACAATGGCGCAGGCCGTTCCTTGCGGGTCGCGTACGACGTAACTGACTGTATTTGTTGCGGTATCGAAGAAGGCTTTGACATCTGGCGACATGCGGCACACTCCCTGTTTGACGGTGAGCATAGAGCCCACCCGACGGGCCTTGCAAGTGAAACCGTCAGCTCAGAAAGATGCCCAGAATGACCAGCATTAACCCGATCACGGAAAGGAACAATGCGGCGAGGTTCATCGGCAACGCTTTTCGCAATTTAGCGCGCATTTCCGTGTCATCAAGTTTGGCGCGTCTGGCGCGGGCGACATAGAGGATGCACCACAGCAATCCAAAAAGGCCTATAAGAGAGAGGGCTGCACCCCCCCAGATCAGGAGTTCGAATATAAAAGGTGTTTGCGTATTTTCCATGCAAAAGCAGCTATCCAATCGCCGTTCCAAGCGCAAGACGGGGGCGCAAGAGTTTTTTGAACTGGTGCTTGAGCTGTGCTTGCACGGCATTTTCACCAAGCTTTGCCCTTCCAAAACGGGAGTTCGAAGGGGCGGTTCTGGGACCCTCGCGGCGGATGATGGTGCCTTAAACGAGCATGCAAAAGGACACTCCGGGCGTCCGAAAATAGGGGATGACACGAAAGCCATGCCGATACGAAAGCCGCTTGCAGCGCGCGTTCCAGACCGCTAGGCAAGGGTCCTTAACATCACTTCTTTCAGGAGCGTACCATGAGTGACACCGCCACAGATCCTTCCGTCATCGAAACGCAAGGCGATGCAACTTATCGCGTAACCGCTAATGAATTACGTCAGTTCGTGGAGCGGATCGAGCGGCTGGATGCGGAAAAGAAGGACCTTGCGGAGCAGCAAAAGGAAGTAATGGCGGAGGCCAAGGCGCGCGGTTATGATACGAAAGTTCTGCGTAAAGTGATTGCGCTGCGCAAAAGAGACGCAGATGATATCGCCGAAGAAGAAGCGGTGATGGAGATGTATAAAGAAGCGCTCGGGATGTGAGCGGGGGCGGCCGCGTCCGGCAGGGCAATGAGCGCTGGAGCCGTTGCGCGGGTCGTTATGCTGGTGCAGGACGGATAAAAGACGTGCTATTGTACCGCGCCCCGCATCCATATGAGGACGACCAAACGCCGGGGGTGAGTTAAGCCGCTCCGTCCCAGAAAGCGGTCCCGCCTAGTCTTCCTGAGGCAGCAGTACGGGACCTTTTTCGGCAAAGGACATCCTCAGATCGGTGCCGACTTCCAGGGGTTCATCGACGTTGTCCTGCACGGCGAAGACTTTGCCAAATGCTCCCTCAAGCGTGTATTCCATCCGCACCCCGACGTAAGTGGCTTTGATGATCCGGGCTGCGACACCCTCGGATGCGCCCAAAACAATCCGGGAGGGGCGTATGGCCAGGGTGGCTGCACCCGCACCGAGCCCGCGGGCGGGCAGGTGGTGGCGGTAGCCTTCGATCTCTATGGTCGCCATCTCGCCGTCAACCGCCACGATCTGGCAGCCGATCAGATTGGCCTCCCCGATAAAATCCGCAACGAAACGGTCATTGGGCGCGTCATAGAGCTGGCGCGGGGTGCCAATCTGGGCGATGGCGGCGTTGCGCATCACGACGATCTGATCGGAAACGGCGAGGGCTTCTTCCTGATCATGCGTCACGTAGATCACGGTAAGCCCGAGGTCCTGCTGGATCGCGCGGATGTCCTCGCGCACCTGACGGCGCAATTTGGCATCCAGATTGGAGAGCGGTTCGTCAAACAACAGCACCTGCGGCTCCAGCACGAGCGCGCGCGCGACGGCGACACGCTGTTGTTGCCCGCCTGAAAGCTCGGACGGCAGGCGTTTGTCAAAGCCGTTGAGGCCGATAAGCTCCAGACCCTGTTGCGCGCGGGCGCGCGCCTCCTCCTTGCCGAAACCGGAAAATGTGAGCCCATACATCACGTTCTCAACCACGCTCATATGCGGAAACAGCGCGTAGGATTGAAACACCATCGACACATCCCGATCGGTCGCGGGCAGTTTCGTCACGTCCCGCTCTCCGATCAGGATGCGCCCGGAACTGGCCATCTCCAGCCCGGCAATCATGCGCAAAGTGGTGGTCTTGCCACAGCCCGAGGGGCCGAGCAACGTGACCAATGTACCCGCCTCGACATGCAGATCAATGGCATCGACCGCGATTACATCTTTGCCAAAGAGTTTGGACACGCCCTCAAAGCGAACCGGTGCCGCCTTGCTTGCGATTTTTGCCTCAGTCATGTCGATGCCTCCGTTCCATGTTGGCTCCGCCGTCCGATCTGCACGCGACCGACCAGAAATTGCAGCAGCCCAACAGCGCTCAGCATCACGAAGATCAATGTCGTGGAATAGGCGATGGCGAGGCCGTAGTCGTTATTTTCCACCCGACCGATGATGTAGCTGGTGGCCATGTCATATTCCGCCGACACCAGAAAGATGACGGCTGAAATCGCCGTCATGGCGCGCACGAAGGAATAGACGAGTGCGGCCAAAATCGCCGGTCTTAACAGTGGCAGGATCACAAGCCGGAAGGTTTGCCAGGAGTTGGCCCCAAGCGTCAGCGAGCTTTCATCCAGCGATTTGTCGAGCTGGCTCATCGAGGCGATCCCAGCGCGCACGCCCACGGGCATGTTGCGGAAGATGAAGCTGATGACGAGGATGACGCCGGTGCCGGTGATCTCGAGGGGCGGGACGTTAAAGGCGAGGATGTAGCTCACACCGATAACCGTACCGGGGATCGCGAAGGACAGCATCGTGCCGAATTCGAACGCGTTTTTACCCGCGAAATTCTGGCGGGTGAGCAGGTAGGCGGTGACAAGGCCAACTGCCGCCGTCAAGGGGGCGGCGATGGCCGCGATGGTGATTGTGGTCCAGAAACTATCCCAGGCCGCGCCGGTCCAGCGGATGCCGCTCTCCTCGAAACGCACCGAAAAAGCAGTGACATAATGCTTGAAGGTCAGCGAGTTATTAACGCCCCAAAGTTCAACCACGCTGCCGTAGATGATCATCGCGTATACAACCATGGTGAAAACCGCCCATCCCAAAGCGATGGATAATACCGGTAGGGACAGGCGCGTGGGCATCAAGGGATGCACCCCGGCATCGCCCTTGCCCGAGACGGTGGTGTAGCTTTTTTTGCCCAGCCACGCGCGTTGTGCATAAAACGCCGAGAGGGTGAAGAACAACAGCACCATCGCCAGAACCGCCGCGCGTCCCTGGTCATATTGCGCGCCGACAATAGCGAAAAATATTTCGGTCGATAGCACGTCGAAATTGCCGCCCAGAACCAGCGGGTTGCCAAAATCAGCCATGCTTTCGATGAAGCCAAGTAGGAACGCATTGGCCAGACCGGGGCGCATCAGCGGCAGCGAAACCGTACGGAAAGTCTGCCAACGGTTGGCGCGCAGGGTTTGGGCGGCTTCTTCCATGGATGGGCTGACGCCTTCGACCACGCCAATCAGCACCAGAAAAGCGATGGGGGTAAAGGCCAGCGTTTGCGCGATCAAGACGCCGGGCATGCCATAGAGCCAGCGCGTGGGTTGCACGCCAAACAGGTCGGCGAAAAAGACCGTGACGGACCCCGAGAGGCCAAAAAGCAGGATCAGGGCAAGGCCGATCACAAAGGGCGGGGTGATGATGGGCAGGACGGTCAGCGCCCGGATCGCGCGTTTATACCGGAACCCCGAGCGCGTGACGACAAGCGCAAAACACAATCCCAGAGCCGTGGTGATGAAGCCGACCATCAGCGCGAGGAACAGCGAATTCCAGGCCGCGCCGCATTTGGCACCCGTCAGGCAGCCCAGACCCCAGAGCCTGTCATCAAAGAATTTCGCGGCAAATACGGAGATGGAATAGGCTCCATCCTCGGTCACAAAGGCCGCAAAGAGCATTTTGGCGATGGGAAAGAAAACAAATACGGTAACAATGGTGATCACGCCGCCGATGGCGCTGACTACGAATACGTCGCCGTTGATCGCGCCGCGGGCCGCAATGCCTTGTGTCAGCAGAAACAGGAAGGCGGAGGCGGTGATCATCGCGCCGTACCCCATGCCGAATTGGCGATCCCCAAGCGGGCCAAATGATGCGGTGAGCCAGTCGAAATTGAACCCGCGGATGCCGATGCCGAAGCCCTGCGCGATCAGCCAGCCAAAGCCGAGCGTGCCGGATAGAAGCAGCAAGGTCGCAAACCGGGGATCGGATTTTGGGCGTCTGAGCGCAAACAATGGCAAGACCAGTGCAATCACCAGCGGGGCGAGCCAGAGCTTGGCACCCTGCGCGATCAGAAACGCCGCCGGGGCATAATCGGGGTCAAACGGATATCCCTCCCGCAGCCAGTCAAAAGACAGCAGCCCGTCCTCAAGCATATACCATGGCAAAAGGCAGTAGCCGATCCACCCGGCGATGACCCAGAAGGTCAGAACCGGATGGATCGCGCGTTCACTTGTCTGATCGGACATCACTTACTGCGCGAGCACCGAGACTTCCTCATCCCATTTCTGCAACAGACGTTTGCGCTCATCCGAGGAGCCGTATTTCTTGAAGTCATAATCAATCAGCTTGATCGTGCTCATGTCGGGCGCGCTTTCCGAGGTGGACGCGCCCTTGTTGGAGGGCACCTGAAAGGCGTTGACCTGGAGCGCGAGGTTCTGCGCTTCCGCGCTCAGCGCCCAGTCATAGAACTTCTTGGCTTCTTCCTCATTACGCGACCCGTCGATGATCGACATGGACCCGATTTCATAGCCCGTGCCCTCGCAAGGCGCGACGACTTTGATCGGGAAACCCGACACGGCCTGTGCCACCGCATCATGCATGAAAACGATGCCGACGGTGTTTTCGCCCCGGCCTGCCGCCTTGATCGGGGCAGAACCCGATTTGGTGTATTGGTTGATATTGGCATGCAGGCCTTTCATGAATTCAAAGCCTTCGTCCTCGCCAAAAATCTGCACCATCGAGGCCAGCGTTGTATAGGCCGTGCCCGACGAATTGGGGTTCGCCATCTGCACATGGCCTTTGAACTCGGGTTTCAACAGATCCTTCCAGCAGGCGGGTTCGGGCAGGTTATTCGCCGCCATCAGGTCGGTGTTATAGCCATACCCCAAAGCACCGGAATAGATGCCGATGGTGCGGTCACCGGCGCTTGTCGCCTGGTTGATCGCCCAGTCATGCAATTGATCGCGCATCGGCGAGACATAGGCCATCGTCAGGCCTTCTTCGGCCGCCTGAAGATGCGGATCACCGGTGCCGCCCCACCAGACATCGCCTTTGGGGTTAGCGGATTCCGCCTTGATCTGCGCAAAGGTCTCGCCGGAGGATTTGCGTGTCATGTTCACGTCAATCCCGCTCGCATCCTCAAAGCTGCGCGCCATCAACTGGCACCAGTCTTCCTGTGCGCTGCAATAAAAGGTCAGCTTGTCCGCCTGCGCCGCTGTCATGGACGCCGACAAGGCGATCAATGATCCCGCAACTGTGGTTGTAAAACGTTTCATTCTCACTCCTCCCAAGTGGTTCTTATGGTCCGGTTTGCCCGGTTCTGATGTGCAAGGCTTCTGAGGCGCTTGCGTCATTTCTGTTTCGTGAAATTCCTAGGTCCTGCGCAAAGGTCAGCATCGAAATGTAGTTGATGCAACAAAATAATTGTAATTCAGCCCGAAACACCACAAGGATTACCAAGAATTGGGTTGGATCGGATGTTTGTCAGAAGTGGCGTCACATGATTTTTGAGGAGGGCTTGCGTGGGGGGATTCTGGACGCCTTCGCGGGTGTCTTCTGGAAATGAAGCTGCGTGCCCCTGTTCGTTTCAGCGCTTTGGCGAACCCCTTGAGACCTGTTGGTGAGAGGTTGCGGTGCGATCCGGGCACCTTGGTCAAAAACGCCTTGATTGGGCTTCGGTCCGGTCGGTTTTTGGCGCGACTGCGGCGGCATATTTCGACGCTCACCGAACAGACAAATGCACCTCTTGTTGACCGCGACGCCACCGCGCATCGTGCCACCTCCAAACTGGAAAACCATGAAACGGTGATGATCGTGCCGGGGCCAACCAGCATCGAAGTGATAAAAAGTTTCGCCCCATCGGGATGCGTATCGAGCTTACAAATACGCGGTTGTCGGCGCGGCGGCACGGCCATTGTTGCGCGGGTTTTCAGGCGTCATGAACCGCAGCGTGGCACAGGGCACCCTGCGTCAGCTTTTGATCCCGTCACAGAAATTCGCTCGAAAGGGGTTGGCACGGGGTGGCAAATTGCGGCAGCTTTGCATGAGCTGCTTGGATGCCAAACCCAAAAGGGTCTGCTGGCATCATGGGACGCGGCCCGTGTTGATATTGGCGTTGCAGGCGCGATGCCGATGAGCACATAGTAAAACAATAAAATCCTTGGGAGGGAAAATATGACTGTTGAATTCAAATTGCTATTTGGGGCATGTGCGGTGGCGCTGATGTCCTATTCCACAACCGTGGCGGCACAGGATTGCCCGCGCGGCGATCTGGACGCACGGTTTTGCGATGTCGATGGCGACCTTGTGGCCGACACCCCCACCGACCCGGCCGATCAGGTCAATCCAGACACGCTGATCTTTGCCTATACGCCCGTCGAAGACCCCGCGGTCTATAAAGAAGCCTGGTCCGATTTTTTGACCCATCTGGAGGCGGAGACCGGCAAATCCGTGGTATTCTTCCCGGTTCAGAATAACGCGGCCCAGATCGAGGCCATGCGCTCGGGACGTCTGCACATCGCGGGCTTTAACACGGGCTCCAACCCGCTGGCGGTGAATTGTGCGGGCTTCAGCCCCTTCACGATCATGGCGTCAGAGGACGGCAATTTCGGCTATGAGATGGAGATCATAACCTATCCCGGATCGGGTATCGAATCGCCTGCCGACATCGAAGGCAAGCAGATGGCCTTTACCTCGCCCACGTCCAACTCCGGCTTCAAAGCGCCCTCTGCGATCCTCAAAGCGGAATTCGGATTGGAAGCGGAGAAGAACTTCGAGCCGGTCTATTCGGGCAAGCATGACAACTCGATCCTCGGCGTGGCCAATAAGGATTACGCGGTCGCCGCCATTGCCAATTCGGTGATGAGTCGGATGATCGAGCGCGACGTGATCACGCCCGATCAGGTCGTATCGATCTATAAATCGCAGACCTTTCCGACCACCGGTTTCGGCACAGCCCATAACCTTGCGCCGGAGTTGAAAGAATCCATTCGCAACGCCTTTTTCAACTTCGAGTGGGAAGGCACCTCGCTGAAAGCGGAGTTCGAAAAGTCCAACGAAGGGCAGTTCCTGGAGATGAATTACAAGGATTTCTGGGATGTGATCCGCAAGATCGACACGGCCAACGGCGTCAGCTACGCCTGCGAATAAAGACCGACCGGGCGGGCCTCAGTGCTCGCCCGATCCAATAATAATAGGGCAGGGGGGGACGCTTTGATGCTGCGGCTTGAGAAGCTTGTGAAGACGTATAAGACCGGGGATCAGGCGCTCAAGGCGGTCGATCTGGAAATACCAGAGGGCCAGGTGCTGGCCCTGATCGGCCCGTCCGGGGCCGGTAAATCAACGCTGATCCGCTGCATCAACAGGTTGGTGGAGCCGACGACGGGCAATGTCTATCTGGGCGATGTGGAATTGACCGGCCTGTCTTCGGGCGCGCTACGGCGCGAACGTCGCCGTATGGGCATGATCTTTCAGGAATACGCCTTGGTTGAACGGCTGAGCGTCATGGAAAACGTCCTGTCAGGGCGTTTGGGGTATGTTGGTTTCTGGCGCTCGTTTTTGCGCAGGTTCCCGCAATCGGATGTGGACGAAGCCTTCCGCTTGCTGGACCGCGTGGGTCTCGCGCATATGGCCGATAAACGTGCGGATGAGCTTTCCGGCGGGCAACGCCAGCGCGTCGGCATTTGCCGCGCCCTGATCCAGGACCCTGCCGTTTTGCTGGTGGATGAACCCACCGCCTCGCTCGATCCCAAGACCTCGCGCCAGATCATGCGGTTGATCTGCGAGCTGTGCAAGGAACGCGGGCTGGCCGCGATCATCAACATCCACGATGTCGCGCTGGCGCAGATGTTTGTGCAACGTGTGATCGGGTTGCGCTTTGGGGCGATGGTCTATGACGGCCCACCCGACGGGTTGACGCCCGATAAATTGACCGAAATCTACGGCGAAGAAGATTGGGAAGCGACCATCGAAGCCGTCGAGGACGACGAAGAGATCGAGGCTGCCCCATGAGCCTTTCCGAAACAAACCTTGAAACGCGGCTGGGACGTCCCTGGAAAAAGCCGCCCTTCATTCAACGCCGCTGGCTGCGCTGGAGCTTGATGTTGGGCTTCATCGCCTATCTGATCGCGGCCTATATGACCATCGAGGTGAATTGGTCGCGCGTCTATGAGGGGCTCGAGCGGGGCAAGCAATTCGTGCTCGCCTTCACCAGCCCGGATTTCACCACCCGCTCCAGCGATATCTATGAGGGCATGCTGGAGAGCATCATCATGACCGTCGCGGCGTCGGTTGTGGGCATCATTATCTCGATTCCCATCGCGTTGGGGGCCGCGCGCAATGTCGCCCCTTTGCCGGTCTATCTGATCTGCCGGGGCATCATCGCCGTTTCACGCGCACTTCAGGAAATCATCGTGGCAATTCTGTTGGTGGCGATCTTTGGCTTCGGCCCATTGGCGGGGTTTTTGACGCTGAGTTTTGCAACCATCGGGTTCCTGTCCAAGCTTCTGGCCGAGGACATCGAAAGCATGGACAAGGTACAGGCCGAGGCGATCAAAGCCTCCGGCGCGCGCTGGACGCAATGGATCAACTACGGCGTGCAGCCGCAGGTCATGCCGCGCCTGATCGGCCTGTCGATTTACCGCATCGACATCAATTTCCGCGAAAGCGCTATTCTGGGTCTCGTGGGCGCAGGGGGCATCGGTGCGACGCTCAACACGGCCTTTGATCGCTATGAATACGATACGGCGGCGGCCATCCTGATCATGATCATCGTGATCGTCATGGCGCTGGAATATCTGTCGGGCATCGTCCGGGCGAGGGTGCAATAATGCCGATACGTGACACAGAGGGCCAGAAGATCTGGCAACGCCGCAGCGGGCGCGAAAGCCTGTCCCATTGGGTGATGTGGCTGATTGGGGTGGCGATTTTTGCCTATTGCTGGCAGCAGATTTCAAACGCCACGACCTGGTTTTTCGTCTGGGACGCACCGCGCATCGCCGAGGATATCTGGACCCGTGCGACCCCGCCCAAGTGGAGCTACATCACGCAGCTGGGTGAGCCGATCTGGGATACGCTTAACATCGCAACGCTTGGGACCCTCATCGCGCTGGTGCTGGCCGTGCCGGTGGCTTTTCTGGCGGCGCGCAACACCACGCCGTCCACGTTGTTCATCCGTCCCATTGCCCTGCTGATCATTGTCTCGACCCGCTCCATCAACTCGCTGATCTGGGCGCTTTTGCTGATCGCCATCATCGGGCCGGGCGTGTTCGCCGGGGTCATCGCCATCGCGATCCGTTCCATCGGGTTCTGCGCAAAGCTGCTCTATGAGGCGATCGAGGAGATCGACACGACCCAGGTCGAAGCCATCACCGCTACGGGGGCCTCGCGCTGGCAGGTCATGGCTTATGGCATCATCCCGCAGATTTTGCCGGCTTTTGCCGGGATCGCGGTGTTCCGCTGGGACATTAACATTCGCGAATCGACCGTTCTGGGGTTGGTCGGAGCAGGGGGCATCGGATTGCAATTATCCTCCTCGCTGAACGTGTTGGCCTGGCCGCAGGTGTCGCTGATCTTGCTGGTGATCTTGCTGGCGGTGGTGATTTCGGAGTGGGTTTCTGCGAAAGTGCGGGGGGCTATCATCTGACGGCTTCACAGGCCTCAGGAGCCGCGCAAAGTAAAGTCGCGCATCCGCTCCGGTTTGCGAATTTGGCAGGGCACAACAAAACAAAGACTCCCGTCGGGGCCCTTATTCCTATTGTGGCATGTGCAAAATGAAAAATATCTTGCCTGATTGAACATGAGCGAGTACGAACGATAGTGACTGCTTGTGAGCGAAATACTTGATTGGACCGAATCCTGAAATGAGCGCCACCCTTATGAAACCCTCCGAAAACACCGAATTGGCCGCCGTCAGGCGGCGCAGAATTGCCGAGCAGGTGGTCGCGCGGGGTGCCATGACATTGCGCGAGCTTTGCGATCATTTCGGGGTGTCGGATGCGACGATGCGGCGAGATCTGCAAACGCTGGAGGAGGGGGGGCGCATCGCGCGTACCCATGGCGGTGCCATCAAGACCTCCAGTGTTCTGGTGGATCTTCCCAATGAGCAGCGCAAATCAATCGGTGCAGATGAAAAACGACGGATCGGGCGGGCCGCGATCAACCTGCTGCGCGGCGATGAGGTGGTGTTTCTGGATGCGGGCACCACGGCCCATGCCGTGGCGGTGGAGGCGGCCCGCAAACCTGCCTGCACCTATGTGACAACCTCGCTCGGGATCGCCAATACGCTCCAGTCGCTGGCGATCGACAAATTCTATCTGATCGGGGGCTCTTATGAGCCGATCAATGATTCATTTGCAGGCTCTTTAGCGGTCGCCGCCCTGCGCGCGCTGTCCTTTGATGTCGCTTTCATCTGCTGTTCGGCCATCGACCTTGAGAGCAGATCCATCAGTGTCGCCAGCGAGGCCTACAGCCAGGTCCAGAAGGAAGTCATGAGTATTTCGCGCAAAAACTACGTCATTGCCGACGCCAGTAAATTCAGGTCGAGCGCCTTCATGCGCACGGCCACATTTTCGCAGATATCAGGCGTCATCACCAATCGTGAACTCGGCCAGGACAGCCTTGATGTGCTGCGCGAAACCGATCTTGACCTGGTGCTCGCATGAGCGCGCCTGGTGTGTCGCTAGAAGTTTGCAACCTGCGTAAAAGCTGGGGTGCGACGGATGTGTTGATGGGGGTTGATTTTGACATTCAGGCCGGGGGGTTTCTGACGTTGTTGGGGCCGTCGGGATGTGGCAAGAGCACGGCGCTCAAGCTGATCTCCGGACTTGAGGACGTATCAGATGGCCAGATTTTGATCGCCGGGCAGGATGTCACGGCCAAGCCCGCCGCCGAGCGCAACCTGGGCATGGTGTTTCAGAACTACGCCTTGTTTCCGCATATGAGCGTGGCGGAAAACATCATTTATGGCCTCAAGGTCCGCAAAATCCCGAAGGCCACGCAAATAGCTTCCCTAAAGCGGGTGGCGGAGTTGATGGCTTTGAGTAAGCTGCTGGATCGCAAGCCTGCGCAGCTTTCCGGCGGGCAGCAACAACGCGTGGCCTTGGCCCGTGTTCTCGTCTCAGAGCGCCCGCTGGTGTTGATGGATGAACCGCTGTCCAATCTTGACGCCAAACTGCGCGTCGAAATTCGCAGCGAAATTCGCTCGCTCAACAAACGGCTGGGTATCACTGTCGTCTATGTAACCCACGATCAGAGCGAGGCCCTGTCCATGTCGGATAAGGTTGTGTTGATGAGCGATGGCAATGCGGTTCAAATCGGCACGCCCAAAGATCTCTATGATCGGCCAGCCAACACCTTTGCCGCGAGCTTCATTGGGACGCCACCGATGAACCTGTTGGCGGCCTCGGATGTGGCCTTGCCGGGATGGGTGGCAGATGACGCGACGGGAGAGCAAAGGGATGTCCTGGTCGGCGTGCGCCCGGAAGCCATGACGTTGGACGGGCAGGGCGCGGATTTTCGCGTGCCCTGTAAGGTTGCCAGCGTGGAATATGAGGGCAGCGTTTTTCTGGTGCATTTACAGTCACAATCTGGTGCGCCCTTCATTGTGGCGCATCACGGTGCCGATGAGCCTGAACCGGGACAGGAACTCGATGTCGGATGGGCCAATGATGCCGCGCATCTTTTTTCCAAAGCGTCGGGGCAACGCATTTCGAACAGGTAAACCTAATCGGCGACGTGCCGAAACAAGATCACTCAATCGGGGAGGAGACCCAAATGACGATCACCACAAACTTCGCAGCCTCTTGCTGCACGGCGGCTTTGTTCAGCCTCAGCGCAACCGCTCTTTCAGCAGCTGATCTGGAGTTCTACTTTCCGGTCGGCGTGAATGCACCGGCGGTTGAAACCATTCAGGCGCTGACGGATGAATGGGCCGCGCAGAACCCACAGCACAGCGTTAAGGCCGTCTATGCCGGGAACTACGAGGAAACCACCACAAAGGCCCTGACCGCCGCCAACGCAGGACAACCCCCGCAAGTCGCGGTGTTATTGTCCATCGATCTGTTTACCCTGGTGGAGGAGGACGTGATCGTCGCGATTTCAGATATCGCCAATACGCCTGAAGATCAGGCGTGGATCGACGGGTTTTATGATGGTTTCATGAAGGATGCCGAGTTTGAGGGCAAGACCTACGCGATCCCCTTCCAGCGCTCAACGCCGGTTTACTATTACAACAAGGATGCGTTCCGCGCTGCCGGTCTGGACCCGGAGGCCCCGCCCACGACATGGGATGAAATGATTGATATGGGCAAGAAACTGACCCTCAAGGATGACAATGGCAATGTCACCCAATGGGGGACGCGCATCCCAACGCTTGGTCTTGGCGGCGCATGGTTGTTTGGCGGTTTGGTTGTGTCCAAGGGCGATGTTTTGACCACCGAAACGGGTATTGAGGCGCGGATTGACACACCGGCGACGCAGGCTTCGCTTGAATTCCTGCTCGATCTGTCAAAGGAGGGGGTCATGGCACCTGGCGGTATTTCCTGGGGCGATACGCCCAAGGCATTCCTGGAAGGGCAGACCGCGTCCATGTGGACCTCCACGGGTAATCTGGCCTTTGTCGAGGAGAACGCAACCTTTGACTGGGGCGTTGGTTTTCTGCCGGGGGGTGACGGACCGGGTGCGCCTATTGGGGGCGGTAATTTCTACATCTTCAAGGACACCACCGGGGAGGAGCGCGAAGCCGCATTGGACTTTATCAAGTTCATGACATCGCCTGAAAACGCCGCCAAATGGAGCATTGCCACGGGCTATGTCGCACCGCGCGCGGATGCCTGGGAAACGCCTGAGATGAAAGCCTATGCCGAGCGATTGCCGCAGGCTCTGGTCGCGCTTGATCAGTTGCAATATGCCGAGCGCGAGTTCGCCACGTTCCAGCGCGCCAAGGTGACGCAATATCTGGTGGAGGCCATTGAAAGCGTTGTGACCGGCAATGCCGAGCCGGCTGACGCCCTCAAGGCGGCGCAGGAAGGTGCCGATGACGTGCTGAAAGACTACCGCTGAGCGACACAGCGTGCGGCCCTGCGCGTGATATGACGCGCGCGGGGCATCAGTCAAACCAGAGAGGGACGGATTTGTGAACAAGCGATTGCCACTCGGGCTTGGCCTGATCTTGCTGGTTTTTCCCTGCGTTTTGCTGGTGGCCTTTACCCATTATCCGGCCGCGCGCGCGCTGATGAATTCCTTCTGGAACAACGCCAGTTCACGACGCCCCTCAAAGTTCGTCGGCGTCGAGAATTACCAGACGCTTCTGGAAGACGACCGCCTGATGCAGGTGATGCTCAACAGCACGCTTTATGCATTGGGGACGATCCCGCTGGCCATCGGGCTAGCGATTGGCATGGCGCTATTGGTCAATGCGAAACTCCCCGGCACCTCGCTGATGCGCCTGTCGTTTTTTATGCCCACCATGTTGCCGATGATCGCCGTGGCCAATATCTGGCTGTTTTTCTATGCGCCCGGCATTGGCCTGGCCTCCCAGATCCTCGGTCTTTTCGGCCTGCCGCCGATCAATTTCCTGGGCAGCACCGAAACCTCGCTGCTCTCCATGATGTTCGTGGCGGTCTGGAAAGAGGCGGGGCTCTTCATGATCTTCTATCTCGCCGCCCTTCAAGCGGTGCCTACCACCCTCAAGGACGCCGCCCGGCTTGAAGGCGCGGGGCCGGTGCGCGTCTTTTTCGATGTGGTGATGCCGCTTTTGCGCCCCACGACCATCTTTGTGGCCGTCAACGCGCTGATCAATGCCTTTCGTCTGGTGGATCATGTGATCGTCATGACGCGGGGCGGGCCGAATAATTCCAGTGCCTTGCTGCTTTATTACATCTATGAGGTTACGTTTTCCCAGCGTGATTTTGCCTATGGCGCGACGCTCACGGTGTTGATGGTCTGCCTGCTGGGGATCTTGGCGGCCGTGCAATATTGGGTGCTCAACAGAAAGGCGCATTACCAATGACAAAAGGCCTCGACAGAATCCTATGGACCACATTCGGGTTGGTTTTTGCGGCCATCTGGGGCTTGCCCTTTCTCTACTCCGTATGGACCGCCTTTCACGATGAAATCTATTCGGCCAATTTCGTCTGGAACGCACCGCTCACTTTGGAAAATTTCGTTGAAGCATGGCAGGCAGCACCCTTCGCGCTCTATTTCCTCAATACGTTCATCCTGATCAGCATCGTTCTGGCGGCCAATCTGATCCTCTGCACGCTGGTGGCCTATGCCTTTGTGCGCTACCGGTTTCGGTGGTCGGGGTATCTTTTTGCGCTGATCATGGTGCAACTTCTGATCTCGCCCGAAATCCTGATCGTGGAGAATTACCTGACCCTGTCGCGGATCGGGATGATCGACACGATCCTCGGCATCGCGCTGCCCTATCTGACTTCGGCTTTCGGCATTTTCCTGCTGCGCCAGACATTTATGACGGTGCCTGTGTCGCTGGATGAGGCGGCCCAGATCGAAGGGGCCGGTGCCTGGCGGGTGCTTTGGAACATCTATGTCCCGCTGGCCAAACCGGTGTATTTGGCTTATGGGCTCGTCTCGATCAGCTTTCATTGGAACAATTTTCTGTGGCCGTTGATCGTCACGAATTCGCCCGAAGTGCGCCCTGTGACTGTGGGTCTGAGTGTCTTTGCCACGGTGGAGAGCGGTGTCGAATGGTCCCTGGTCAATGCGGCAACGCTGATGACCACGGCCCCGCTGATTATTGCTTTTGTGATATTCCAACGCCAGTTTGTCGCGAATTTCATGCGCGCAGGGATTAAGTGAATTTCATGCGCGTGGCGTCAAATAATGCCCTATGGATAAGACAATGCTGATCGCCCATATCTCAGATTTCCACGTCTTTGCCGACGCGCCCGAAACTTCCCTCGTGCGCGCGGATGCGGCTGATGCGGCGCGCAAGGTCATCGCGGATATCGCTGACCACCAACCAACTCTGGATGCGGTGCTTTTCACCGGCGATCTGACCGATGGCGGGTCGGGTGATGACTACGCGCTCCTCAAGGACATCCTTGCGCCGTTGGACATGCCGGTGTTTGTGGTGCCGGGCAATCATGACACCCGCGCCGGGCTGCGCGCCGCGTTTCAGGATGTGTTGCCGCTTGGGCCGGGGCCTCATCTTAACTACGCGACCCAACTCGGGGATCTGCGCATCCTGGCGCTCGACACGCTGGTGGAGGGTCATGTCCATGGTGCACTTGACCCCGCGCAACTGGGCTGGCTGAAAGACAACCTTGATCACGCCGCGACCACCCCAACAATGATCCTCATGCATCATCCGCCCTTCCCTTCGGGCTGCGCGCCGTTGGACGCCATGGCCTTGCGCGACGGTCGAGAGGCGTTTGCGGGCCTTGTGGCCGCGTATGAGGCACCGCTTTACATCTTTGCCGGGCACATCCACCGACCCTTTCAGGCGATCTGGCACGGGGCCTTCTGTCAGGTCGCCGGAAGCCCCGCGTTCCAGCACGCGCTTGATTTGCGCCCCGAGGCGCCCGAGCCGGGGGCGGTCAGCGAGCCCTATGCCTATTTCATCCTGCGCCTTGATCCGCAGCAAACCATGACAATTCACAAAAGGTGCGTACCCCTGTGACCCAAGCTGTAACAAACGACTGTATTCAAACCATCGAACGGATTGTGCTGGAGGCGGGCAAACTGGCCCTGTCGCATTTTCACAAACTCAGCACCGTTCCGGTGGAGGCCAAGGGTCACCTCGATCTGGTCACCGCCGCCGATAAGGAGGTTGAGGCCTTTGTCACGCAAGCCCTTGTCGCGGCTTTTCCGGAGGATGGTGTCTTCGGCGAAGAAGGTGCCGCGCGACCGGGGCGTTCGGGACGCACCTGGGTGATTGATCCGATTGATGGTACGTTCAATTTCGTGCGCGGGGGGGATCAATGGGCGATTTTGATCGGCCTTTACGAGGGTGGCGTTCCAACCTTTGGCGTGATCCATGTGCCGCTGCGTAAACAGACCCTTTTGGGTGGCAAGGGCATCCCCAGCACGCTCAACGGTGCCGCGATTGCGCAGCGCAAGGGCATGAAGCCGGGGCAGGCCTCCTGTGGTGTGGGGTTTCATCCGATGGTCCCGGTTGATCAGCGGCTGGAGACCTTGCGCTTTGTGCTGGAAGAGGCGCAGATGTCGTTTCGTTGTTGTGGCTCGGCGGCGCTGTCGATGATCGAAGTCGCGTTGGGACAGGTTGATGGGTATTTGGGGATGGGCGAATCCTCCTGGGATGTGATGGGGCCCGTGCCGATCTTGGAACAAATCGGCATTCAAACTACGCTGGATTGGACGCAATTTGACCTCAATGATAAATTGCGCTTTGCCTGCGGGACGCCCGAGTTTCTGAAGGCCGTCGCTCCAATTGTACCTTTCGGCACGACGCTGGATCTTAAATGATCGTGTCGTAACCGGCTGTATTTGAACAGAAAATATATGCCGCTCATTCCTTGCTTGCCCATTTCCCACCATGCACTTGGCGTTTGAACATGATCGCTGCCCTGGTTGATCGGGCGGTTTGAGCATCACTCAACCGTGCAGTGCAAAGCCCAGCCAAAATCGTGTTGATCCAGGCTTTAAGGCCCCGCAGAAATCAACCGCGCATATGGTGGTGTTTTCCCAGCCTTGCTTGGATCGCCGGAGCGCTACCTGTGAATTTCAAAGTTTTCTATATATTCGGTTGTATTCTTCGGCCATCCTCGCTTGAGTGTCACAAAAATGAAAAATGCTGCCCCTAGGCAGTGATCGACACTCAGGAGGATAAACGATCATGAAACATACATTACTTTCCAGCGCCTGTGCCATCGTGTTGGCCGGACCCGTCATGGCGCAGACCGAAATCGAATTCTGGCATGCCTTTACCGGGCGGTTGGGCGAATTGGTGGCCGAACAGGTCACGACATTCAACGCATCCCAATCCGATTATGTTGTTACGGCGTCCCACAAGGGCAATTATTCCGAAACGCTGAATGCCGGGATCGCGGCTTTCCGCGCGGGCGAGCAGCCTGATATCCTCATGGTCTTTGAGGTCGGCACGGCCACGATGATGGCAGCATCCGGTGCGGTCAAACCCGTCTATCAGGTCATGGAAGACGCAGGCGCGACATTTGACCAGGATGCCTATATCGGGTCGGTCAAAGGCTATTATACTTCCAGCGACGGCCAAATGCTGTCCCTGCCGTTTAACTCCTCCACGCCGGTTTTATGGGTCAACCGCGACGCGCTTTCGGCGGCAAATATCGACCCGGATGTGGATCTCTCGACATGGGAACAGGTCGGCGAAGTGCTGAGCCAGCTCAAAGACGCAGGCAACACTTGCCCGCTCACGACCGCCTGGCAAAGCTGGATTCACCTGGAAAACTTCTCTGCCTATCACGACACGCCTTTTGCGACCAAGGCCAATGGTTTTGGCGGCGTGGACACCGAATTGGCGCTGAATGGTCCGGCACAGGTTGCGCATATCGGCGCGATGGGGCAATGGGCGCAGGATGGCAAATTCATCTACGCGGGGCGTCGCAATGAGGGTGGCGCGAATTTCCGTGCTGGCGAATGCGCGCTCTTTACCGAAAGCTCTGCGGGCTATGCGGGTATCAAATCCGAGGCCGAATTCGAATTTGACGTGCGCCCCTTGCCCTATTGGTCCGCCGTGGCTGCCGAGCCGCAAAACACCATTATTGGTGGGGCCTCCTTGTGGGTCATGGAAGGGCAATCGGATGCAGAATATAAGGGCGTGGCCGAATTCCTGAACTTCCTCTCTTCCGCTGAAATTCAGGCCAAATGGCATCAGGATACGGGCTATTTGCCGATCACCAATGACGCCGCCACGCTGACCCGTGAGCAGGGGTTTTATGAAGCCAACCCCGGCACAGATGTCGCCGTGATTCAGATGACCGCCAAGGCCCCGACGGATAATTCCAAGGGCCTGCGTTTGGGCTCCTTTGACCAGATCCGCGGGATCATCGATGAGGAACTCGAAGCCGTCTGGGCCGGTGACAAGGACGCACAAACGGCGCTCGACAGTGCAGCCGAGCGCGGCAACGCCCTGCTGCGCCGCTTTGAGCAAGCCAACCGCTAAGGCATAGGCGCGCGCCGCATCCGCTGGGGCGCGCCGTTCATACCATGGAAAAACGCGTTACTTTCAAAGGCATCTGGTTGCCGCTGCTGCTGGTCCTGCCGCAGATCACAATCACGGCTGTGTTTTTCTTTTACCCCGCAGGCCAGGCGATTTGGCAGTCGCTCTTCATCCCCGACCCCTTCGGTTTGTCCATGCAATATGTGGGGCTGGGCAATTTCGAATATCTCTTTGGCGATCCGTTTTACCGCGCGTCTTTTGTAACGACGGCGGTGTTTTCCATTCTAGTCACCGTGGTGTCGATGGGCATCGCGCTCTATCTTGCCGTGCTGGCGGATCGGTTGATAAAGGGCTCCGGCGTCTATCGCACGCTGTTGATTTGGCCCTACGCCGTGGCCCCGGCTGTTGCTGGCGTGCTCTGGCTGTTCATGTTCAACACGCGCGTCGGCGTGGTCACCTGGTATCTCGGCCTTCTGGGCTATGATTGGAACCATGTGCTCAACGGCGAAGAGGCGATGGGCCTCGTGGTTGTCGCCTCCGCCTGGGGGCGGATCAGCTATAACTTCCTGTTCTTTCTCGCCGGGCTCCAGGCGATCCCGAAATCGGTGATCGAGGCGGCGGCCATTGATGGCGCGCGTTTCTGGACCCGGTTCCGCACAATTGTGTTTCCGCTGCTCTCGCCCACCACCTTCTTTTTGCTGGTTGTGAATATCGTCTACGCCTTCTTTGAAACCTTCGGCGTGATCCATACGATCACCGGGGGCGGGCCGCAGCAAACCACGACCATCCTTGTCTATAAGGTCTTCTCGGATGGCTTTGTGGGGCAGGACCTGGGTTCCTCGGCGGCGCAATCGGTGGTGTTGCTCTTCATCGTCGGGCTGCTCACCATCGTACAATTCAAATTCATTGAACGCCGGGTGCACTACTGATGGCGGATCGTACAGGCATGGTCGAAAAACGCGGCGCGGGGCTCTGGCTCACCCATCTGGGGCTGATCATCGGCTTGCTCTTCGTGTTCTTTCCGATCTGGCTGGCTTTTGTCGCCTCCACCGTGACGCAAGCTGAAATTGTACGCCCACCCATGCCGCTGCTACCCGGCGACCAGTTCCTGGAAAACTACAAACGTGCGCTGTTTTCGGGGATCAACGCGCCCGTGGCCTGGATGATGTTCAATTCTCTGATCATGGCGATGGGCATTGCTCTGGGCAAAATCGTGATCTCGCTGCTCTCGGCCTTTGCCATCGTCTATTTCAAATTTCCGGGGCGCAAAACATTCTTCTGGCTGATCTTCCTGACGCTGATGTTGCCGGTCGAGGTGCGTATCGTGCCAACCTATGAGGTCGTTGCGGGCTTTGGTATGCTCAACAGTTATTCGGGTCTCATCTTCCCGCTGATCGCCTCCGCCACCGCCACCTTCCTGTTTCGCCAGTTCTTCATGACCGTGCCGGATGAACTGGCCGAAGCCGCCCGTGTGGACGGGGCCAAACCGATGCGGTTTTTCTGGGACATCCTGCTGCCGATGAGCCGCACGAATATCGCAGCACTCTTTGTGATCCTGTTCATTTACGGGTGGAACCAATACCTCTGGCCGCTGCTGATCACCACGGATCCGTCGATGAACACCATCGTGATGGGCATCAAACAGATGTTTCCCTCGGGGGATGACACCGCCGACTGGCCGGTCATCATGGCCACCTCGATCCTCGCGATGATCCCTCCGGTGATCGTTGTGGTCTCCATGCAGCGCCTGTTCGTGCGCGGCCTTGTCGATAGCGAGAAATAACCCATGGCCACAGTCAGCCTCAAAGATGTTAAGAAAACCTTCGGCAAAACCGATGTGATCCACGGCATCGACATCGACATCAAGGACGGTGAATTCATCGTGATCGTCGGGCCATCTGGCTGTGGTAAATCCACACTCCTGCGTATGGTCGCGGGTCTCGAGACGGTGACATCCGGCGCGGTGCATATTGACGGGGCGCGGGTCAATGATCTGGAACCCATGGACCGCGACATCGCCATGGTGTTTCAGAACTACGCGCTTTATCCGCATATGTCGGTTTTTGACAATATGGCATATGGCCTGAAAATCGCCGGGACCCCCAAAAGCGAAATTGCGCAGCGTGTCGATACGGCCGCCAAACTGCTGCAACTGGAACCCTACCTCACACGGCGTCCGCGTGAATTATCAGGCGGTCAGCGTCAACGGGTGGCGATGGGGCGGGCGATTGTGCGCAAACCTTCGGTGTTTCTCTTTGACGAACCGCTGTCCAATCTGGATGCGAAACTGCGCGTGCAGATGCGTTTGGAGATCAAACAGCTTCAGCGCCGCCTCGGTGTCACCTCGCTTTATGTGACACATGATCAGGTGGAGGCGATGACGCTGGCGGACCGGATGATCGTGATGAACGGCGGTGTCGCGGATCAGATCGGTGCACCGCTTGAGGTCTATGCCAACCCTGCGACCGAATTTGTCGCCGGTTTCATCGGCTCGCCGCCGACGAATTTCATGGCGGCTGATCTTGCACAGGCGCGCCAACCTGGGTCCGGGACATTGGGTGTGCGCCCGGAGCATATGAACATCGCCACGATCAATCCGCGCGTGAGCGGCGTTGTGCTCTATAGTGAGGCGCTGGGGGCGGAAACGCTTGTCCATGTGAAACTGCCCGATGGCGCAATGGTCACGGTGCGCCAACCCGCATCCGATGCCTTGCCGCAAGAAGGAGCTGCGGTTGGTCTGAGCTGGTCGGATGCAGATGAGATGCTCTTTGATGCCGCAGGTCGGCGTTGCGACTGAGCCCGACCCGAGCAGTGTTATAACCCTGCCAACGCATATCAAAACTACGTTTTGGATCGGATCAGCGTCAAAAACCTTCTATTTTTCGCATAAGCGCCTATGCTTGACCCTTATTAAGGTAAATAACTTTCAAGGTGGGCAGAGATATGAGCTGGCCGAACCGCGCGCGGGCAATCCTCCCAATTCGGGTCAAGGATGAGGCGGATAGATACCGAATAGCCAATATTGAGGTGATCCGCGACACGCTCGCAGGCCAGGGACCGCATCGGACCGTGGCGGACCCCGAACAGGGTATGCGTGTGGTGTTCAACATCTCGGCCAAAAACGCCTTGGCCTTTCTGGATGTGCAGTCTGGCAAGCCGGGGCGCGGTGCCTATCTGAACCGCCGGGCGGCGGCGCGTGTCGTGGGGCAACCTCTGAAGGGGTCTACCATTCGCGACCGTGTGGATGATGTGCTCGCCGATATCGCACCCGGCACCCTGAGCGCGCAGAATGCCCATTACGGTGCCATGGAGCTAAACGGCACCGGCATGGCGTATTTCGGGGACATCTGTCTGGTGTTGAAAACGGCTGCGGTGCCCCAGAATACGTTGACTTTGCTTCGCAACAGTTACGATCTGACGGTCGCGCCGGTTGTCGCAAATTTATATGTGCCGGGGGATCGTACCCGGACCCATAAACGCGCGGTTCGACGCGTGCGTGAATGGGCGGGGCTTTGGTCGCAGGATGTACCAGATATGGCGGTGGTAAAGCTGCTCCAGCATGCGCCACCGAGCGAGAGGCGCTTGACCACCGGTCAGATATCGGACCGGCTTCTGGAGGATGAGGATTACATCGAGGTGGTGCTTGCGGCGGGTTTTACGCCCGCGGATGTTCATGAAATCCGGCTGTCGGCGCAGGACGTGGCCAAGCAGGGGCATATCGCGGATGCTCTGACGCGGGGGCCTGTGTCTTCGGTCTGTGACCTCCTGTGGCGCCATCGCCGACGGGCGGTGCAGGCTTTGGCACAACGTTCAGGTATGCGATGCCGTGTCGTTACCGCAACTGGTCGGAGCCGCGCATGACGGCGCTCTTTTTCATAGATGCGCTTGATGGTGACGGTGGTCTTGCCTTTGCCAGTACGCGCGGCGCGGATTTATTGGCCCCATCGCTGAGCGGGCAATCCCGGTCCTGGCGCATTGCGGCCCCTGATTTTCAGCCCGAACCGGTGGGCTCTCGTGCGATCGGACTGGCCGCCGCTACGCGCTCCTTTCAGCTGGGGTTTTCGCTGGATGGGGAGAGTGAGGTTGGTTTTCCCACGCTTGACGCGTTGGTTGAATTTGTCAGGCGGCTTTATCTGTCGGGGGGCGGCGGGGATGGTGCTGCGGGGCTTGGACCGACGCCGCCCGCGGGGCCAGAAGGCGCGCCACCTGCTGATATCGAGCCGACAACGCTGAGCGAAGGGGAAAGCGACATTCAAAACAACCTTGCGCGTTTCGGTGAGCTGTATCAGGCGCGGATCGCGGACCTTGAGCGCCAGGGGGGCGTGCAATCGGGTGCGATATCAGCGGCCATGACGTTTGAGGCGTCATGGCACCGCGATGTCAGCGAATTGGGTCACGAAGCGGGGCTTCTTTTGGAGGTGGCCTTGCTTCATGTGGCAAAGGTGTTGGTGAAAACAGAGCCGCCTTTTGCGCGCCGTGATCGTGCCAACTGGTCGCAATCGGTCGGTGCACTTGATGCGGTCCGGCGGCGTTTGGGACAAGACAACCCATTTGAAGACCTGTCGGATTCTTCTCCCGGCCCTTGGCTCAAATTTCCAATGGGCTACGGTGGCAACCAGGATGCCTTGGATCTGTTGTCGGCCCTGCCGATTGGTGGATTTGTGCAAATGAGCCGGGCAGCCCCGAACGCGTATCACCGCGAAAGCTGGCGCAGCGTGGCCGATTTGTTTTTTGGCTGTCTGGCCAACCCCTCGCTTCTGAGCGACTGCCGACATCCCGTCGACAGGCAGGCGATTTTCGTGCTGGCGGGTATTTTGATCTATGATGGCGGGCGGGGGGCCTATGCGGTTTTGGGGGGAACTGATGCATCGCTGTCCCTGGGCTTCCTGATGCGCGACGTCATGGCGTGGTTTGCGGATCAAATGCCCACCCATGCTTTTGCCGCGCCGCTTGAGGATTTGATACAACAACAAGGCAGGGTCACGCCATGAAAGAGCCAGAGACGCCGGTTCAGGATTTGATGGAAGGTGATGACGAAGGGTTGATCCGCAAGCGGCTGTTTTCGCCCTCCTTGCGCGCGGCGTTGGATGCTAGTGAAGTGAGTGAGCAGCCCAAACGATATTCGCTGGATGAGAGTATTCGTCGCCGCAGTCTTGAAAACATGAAATCTGGCAACTTCAGCGGCTATAGTTCAAGTCGCTGGAGTGTGTTTGGATTTTTGGCGGCGGTGGCGCGTAGTGATGGCGTCACGGGGAACGGTGCCGCATCTATCTTTAACCGACAAAATGAATTTGTGACTGGTAAGGAGCAAGAGGACTTTAGCCGGTATACATGGGCGCGTGCGCGCGGCACGCAAGAAATGGCCGAATTGTTGCGCGGCGCCATTGAATTGCGCAGCGCGACAGGTGGCAAAGACGCCTATATCGGATTGCGCCATGTCTTGATTGGTGCACTTCTGGGAGAGGTGGACGGTTTCGACTCTCTCCGGAAGATGGCAGAAGGCGGGACTGATCCCATGGTTCTGGCGCAATCCATTGCCGATTTTTGCCTCAAAGACATGGAGCCGGGCGAAGACCCGGACGTTTGGCAAGAATTTATTGACGAAGCCCTACCCTCAGCTCTTGCCCTCGACATCCGTCCGCGTCGCGCCGAGGAGGTGGCCACGCCGGGCAATGACGATCCTTGGGCGGGCGATGTGATTGATCGCTCCGGGGCCACGCTGGAGGCGGAGGCCTTTGCTTCGATGATCTGCTGGCGCGACCTTGATCCGCCTCTGGCCGTGGGCGTTTTTGGCAATTGGGGGACGGGTAAATCTTTCTTCATGCGCCTTGTGCATGATGCGATTGAACGACGCTGCGTTGCGGCGCAAAAGACACAGGACGGCGACACCGAAGAGCGGTTTCTGGATCACGTGGTGCAGATACGTTTCAATGCCTGGCACTATGCGGAAACCAACCTCTGGGCCTCTCTGGTGGATCATATCCTCACCAAACTCGACGCCTGGGCCAAGGCCCATAGCCAGGGTGACACGTCCGACCGGATGTTTGAGCAACTCGACAGCGCGCGGGACTGGACGCTGAGTGCGGCGCAGGACCTGGTGGAGCGACGGCGCGCCAAGCGTGAGGCAGAGGCGGAACTGTCCACGGCACAGGCGGCGCTGGAGCATAAGCAGGAACAGATTGCGGATGATCCCAAACTGTGGATGAAGGCCGCTTGGGATGAGGTGCTCGAGAGCGATGTTACCCCTGCGGCCAAAAAGGCGGCGCGTGATCTGGGGTTGTCCCAGGAGTTGCCCGAAGGCGTCGATGACATGCGCAAGGCAATGGAGCTTTACACGGCCGATAAGGGTCCGCAATCCAGCCGCGCGTGGTTGCATTTTATCGGCAGCAGACCCCTTTGGGGCATTGCGCTGGTCGCAGGGATTTTGCTGTTACCGATTGTGCTGACAGCGGCGCTTGCGGGGACGGCAACCTCTCCGGCGGCGGGGATCGTGGCGGGGATTATCGCCCCGGCGGTTCTGTTCCTGAGCAGCGTAACGCGGGGCCTGAGAAAAGCGCATGGGCACCTCAGCGCGGTCCATGTCAAGGTCAAGGAGGCCATGGCGCGTGAAAGTGCAAAACAACAACGCGCCCAGGACCTTGCGCGCGCCGAGTTGGAAGCGGCACGACAGGCAGAAGCCAGTGCCGTCGAGAAGTTGCGTGAGAAAGAAGCGGCATTGGATGCGGCGCGACTGGAATATCTCAGCCAGGAGGGCAAAGGGCGTATTCTCAAATTCGTGCGCGACCGTGTCAGCGCAGGCGATTATCGCCGTCAATTGAGCTTTATCGCGGAAATCCGGCGTGATTTTGATGAATTGAGCCTGTTGATGAGCCGTAAATCCCCGCCCCACGGCTCCGAAGAACGCCGCAAACAGCATGAAACCCGCGTCAAAGACCTCATCGCGGCGGCGCAAAAGGAGGGGCTGCTTGAGGGTCCGGAAGAAGAGCGGCTGCGTGCGACCTATGCGCCGCTTGAAGCGGGTGCCGAACCCCCGGTTTTCGAACGGATCGTTCTTTATATTGATGATCTGGATCGCTGCCCTGCGGATCAGGTCGTGATGGTGTTGCAGGCGATCCACCTGCTGCTGGCCTATCCGTTGTTTGTCGTCTTTGTGGCGGTGGATGTGCGGTGGTTGCAGGCGGCATTGGCGCAGGCTTATCCGCAATTTCTGGATGAGGATGAAACCGCCACCGCCGCTGGAACAGCCACGCCGGGGGATTACCTGGAGAAGATTTTCCAGATACCCTATTGGGTGCGCCCGATGACAGCCACAAACACGCAAGATTTACTGTCCGATTTGATGCGGGGAGGGCCGTTGCGGGAGCCCGAATCGGACCTCGATGCATCTGTGCAGATGGCCGAGCCGGCACCGGATGTCGAAACACCCCATGCGCCGCTGGAGACGGAAACCGAAACCCCGACAACACATGAACCGGCACAGACGTCCGATCCACTTGCCCCGGTACGTCTGGAATTCAGCGATGAGGAAAGAGAATTCGTCAAGGCGCTGGCCGGGGGGCTTGATGGCTCCCCGCGCAGATCTTTGCGGTTTGTCAGCTCCTATCGGCTGATCAAGGCCAGCCTGCCGCCCGGACAGCGCAAGAAGATGCTTCAAAGCGGATATAAACCCGTGCTGGCCTTGCTCGCTTTACAGGTCGGCCAGATCGATCAGATCGATGGTCTGGACCCTTTTCAGGCTGTGACGCGCCAGATTGCCACCGCTCCGATGGAATTGCTCAACTGGGCCGGTCAATTGGAGGCCTCTGCGGGACGCGAGCGGCTTTTGCATGTTCTGAGGACCTTTGAGGACGCGGAGGGCGACTGGGCGGATCTCGCCGAATACAGTGGTCTGGTCGCGCGGTTTAGCTTTGTTACCGACCGGGCCTGAAGGGGTTCAGGGCTGAAACAGCGGAAAACTGACGCCGAGCGCCCATGCCAAGACGAAACCCAGGGCCATGCCACAGGGCAAAGGTCCCGATTTTGCCGCCGCGCTGCGCCCGATGGTGCCGAAAACCGCGTAAAACAGCAACAGGACCGGCGCAATCATGATCAGGAAGAACAAACCCTCAAAATCCAGAAACACGGCGATGGCCAGTGACACAAGGAACCCGCCTCTCAGGCAGGCGCGCCGGAGCAGGGAGGCCTGCGTGCTCAGGACGGTGTCCGCGACCATATAGGGGAGGGTGCCCAGTAAGATGATCGCGATGATCCAGAGGCGTTCGGACGTCGGCATGAAATTGGCAGCGTAGCGATCCAGCGCAAAGGCAAAAATCGCGCAGAAGGCGAGCAGCATGGCAAGCCCACCAAAGGGGCCGCGCCCTAAAGTGGCGCGCCAAAAGCGCAGCAAACCCAATTGGATTACACCAAAGATCAGCAGATGCAGCATCAGATAATCCGCAACCAGCACCGGCAGGAAACTGGGTTTTAACGGAACGGCGAGGAGGGGGGCCACCAGCACCGGGGCACCCAGCGTGATGACCATTTGCAGGCGGCTCGGGGGCAGGGCGACAGGCTCGCGGGCGGGCAGAAAGGAGATCATGTTATAAAAAAGCGCGACCAGCCCGCCCAGCAGGCCAAGGATCGCCCACCCCGTTGGCAGGATGCGCACGTCAGATTGGCGGTTGAAATACCCATCGAGCCAGATCAGCGTTTCGCGGCGCGCCACACGGCTTTGCAGCACCGAGACATGTTCGTTGAACGGGGCCGCAACAGCGCGGCGCGTAATACCATCTTTGGACAGTGTTTCGCCCTCAGAAGCGTCAGGCGTGATCATCTGAACCGCCTCCAGGCCAAAACCGCGCAAGCCCGCCTCCCAGGCCCCGCTGACCAGCAGGAGGTTGAGCGGCTTGGTGGCGGTGATTTCCTGTGAAAACGCCGAGATCAAAACCATCGGCCCGATATCGTCGCGCTCTGCGGCGGCGCGCACGAGAATATCGGTTGCCATCGAATGACCAATGAGGACGGTTTTGCCATTGTCGTTGGTCACGGCGTCGATGACCCGTTGTGTTTGCGCCACAAGCAACCGCGTGGTGCCCTCTATGGCGCTGACATCCCCCGACATGGGCTGGCTGTGGCGTCCATGCCCCATGAATTCGAAGGCAAAAACATTGTAACCCGCCCGCGCCAGTGGCAAGGCATACCCCTGCATCATCTGTTGCGAACCCGCAAAACCATGCGCCAGAACGACCATGGGACCGGGCCCCGTGGTGTAATGCGTGACCGGTGTTGCATCGATCTCAAAGCTTGAAATCTGCACCCCGATCCGCGCGGTTTCCAGGACGGCAACGGATATGATAATCACAAGAGCGGCGATGAGCGCGTTCACCACATACAAGCGTCGGCGCGGATATGACCGGATTTTGCGTTGCATTTCGGGCGGGGCTCTTTCTGGCGCTGGTGCGTGGGGTGTTATGACGGGCGATGCCCTGCCTCCTTGAGCGGGGAGCAGGGCATCGATGTTCTTGGCTGCGTATGTCACGGGATGTGGACCCCACAGGCGACCGTTTAATGGTATCTCCCGAAGGGCCTATTGCAAGGAATTCAGGCCAATTATATTCCCCTCCGTATCCTGGCACAGTGTGACCCAACCAAATGCGCCGATTGAGAATTTGGGTCGGATCACGGTTCCGCCTGCCTCTGCCACGCGCGCTTCTTCGACAGCACAGTTTTGCACAGAGAAATAGATCGTGGTGCCCCCAACTCCGGGACGCCCGTGTTCGGATTTGCTCAAGGCACCGGCGGCACCATAGGCGCTCATATCGCCCGGAAAGCTCATCATTTGTGTCTCGCCCGTTGGATCTTCCATGCGCTCAAGCTTGCACGCCAGCACTGTTTCGTAAAAAGCCACGGCGCGGTCCAGGTCGTCTACGTGGATGTCGAACCAACCTACTGCATTCATCTTTGACATGTCTCATTCCTTTTTAATGTCGATCATGTCCCTTTCCTATCAAGGCCGCGGGGGCCTGTATTGTAGATTTCGGACACTGCATTTCAGACATCGAATTTGCGTGAATAACGCCCCGGCGTGTAGCCGGTCGCCTTTCGGAACGAATGAATGAAATGCGACTGATCGGCATAAGACAGGGATGGCTCGCCCTTGAGCGCCTGTTGCAAGCGCAGGATCTTGAGGAAATCATGCGGGCTAAACCCGGTTGTCCGTTTCAAGGTGCGCTGGAGTTGGCGCGTCGACAACCTGGCCACTTCGGCCATATCCGCCACGGAATAAATCTCTTCCATATGTTCAAAAATCTTTTCGGTCACCGGGTTGGCGATCACCAGCCCGCGCGCAACCATTTGATCCACTAGGTCGGATAAAATTGGTTGCGCACCGGTGATATCGGTTTTGCAAAGCATGCGGTTGGTCGCGATCAGCGGCAGATCCCCGGTATAGGCGCTGTTGACCATGCCATACCCAACCGGCGCGGATTGGCTTTGCCAGACGCCTGGCAAAAACCGGATGTTCATATAATGAAATTCCCGGCCCAGGTTCAATTCGTCAGAGGAGGCGCGCAGTTTCGTCACCCCGGCGATATTTGGATCACGCTGATCGAACACCAGATAGGTGCAGGCGTCCGGCAGGGCGTGAAAGCGATAATCTTGCTCCAACACGCCCTCGGTCTTGAGGTCCAGGAAACGATGCACAATGGCGCGCAGATGTCGGGGCGGTTCAAATTCGCCAAACTGCACGGGCTGAACGGCTTTTTCGGTGCTGTTTCCCTTGGGGTCATACATGTGTTGCGATGTCCGTTTGCTGACGTGAGGCGCGATCGTTTCCCAGATCGCGTCTCCTCCTAGGACATAGCGCATTCAAGTCATATGGTTTTTTTGAGATCTGAGCTGATAAATCTTGAAACCGGGCGATTGTTTTAAACCAAGGCCTCAGAAACGGACGTTCGAGCCGCTATTGCACGGGCTGCCGGCAAGGACGCGCGGATCATCGGGCGGCGCAACCGACCCCGCACCCAATAATGTCGCGACCTGCACGCGCCCATAGGTTTCGGACTTGGCAAGGGATGGTGCTTGAAAATAGAGTGCACCTGTCGTTTCGCGCATGTGACGCGGTACTGCAGCACATCCATTCAAAGGGAGCGTCACATAGATGCGTATCATTCATAGCGAAGACCACAGGCTTCACTTTCCACAGGCGGAACTCTCGGGCGGGCAATTCGTGACACCTTTTGAGCGGCCTTCGCGGGTTGAATACGTGCTGAACCGGCTCAAGGAACGCGGGCTGACCGACATTGTCGCGCCACAAGCGGTCGATATGACACCGGTGCAGGCGCTGCTTGATCTAGGATATCTCGAATTTCTGGAAACGGCCTGGGCGGCGTGGAAAGCCGAAGGCATGGCGGGCGAAATTATCGCCGCCAATGTTCCGGCGCGCGGGATGCATATGGACCGCATTCCCAACAATATCGACGGTAAGGTCGGTTATTACTGCCATGCCTCCGAGACGGCGATCACCCAAGGCACATGGCGCGCGGCGCTCTCGTCGGTGGCCTGTGCGCAGAGCGCGCAGCGGCTTGTGGCGGGCGGGGCGGATCATGCCTTTGCGCTCTGCCGCCCGCCCGGACATCACGCCACAGCGGATCAATATGGCGGCTATTGCTTCATCAATAACGCCGCCGTCGTTGCACAGATGTTTACGGATGCCGGGGCCGGGCGTGTGGCCGTACTCGACATTGATTTTCATCACGGCAATGGTACGCAATCGCTGTTTTATGACCGGTCGGATGTGATGTTTGCCTCCCTGCACGGCGCGCCGCAGGACGCCTATCCCTATTATCTGGGATATGGCGATGAAAAGGGGGCTGGGGCCGGGGAGGGGCTGAACCTGAACTACCCGATGCCGCCGGGGACGGATTATGCGACGTGGGGTGCCGCGCTGGACGATGCGATTGCCAAGATCACCGACTGGGGGGCCGAGGCGCTGGTGCTCTCGCTTGGCGTGGATGCCTACAAGGAAGACCCGATAAGCTTCTTCCGTCTGGAAAGCAATGATTTCACGGACGCGGGGCGGCGCATTGGAGGTATGAAATTGCCCACGGTGGTCTGTATGGAAGGGGGCTATGCCATCGAGGCTGTGGGCATCAACACGGTCAATGTGCTGGAGGGTTTGCAGGATGCATGAGCGGGTCTTTTCGCCATGTCTTATCGGATAGATCCTGCGAAGGTCGAGAACCCTTGTACCCCTGCCATGCGCGTGTGTGCTGCGCAACAGGGGCGCATCATTCACGCGCGGGCGTTTGTCACAGGTCTGGAAAACAAATTCCCTTTTGGGTTGTTGCTATCTAGATTTATTCAATCATTTGTAGGTATAATCAGGCAGACACGTAAGGAGCGATGTGATGTTACGATTTTGCCTGATTTTCAAAGCACTGGTTTTGGCCACGTTCCCAGCACAAGCCACAACGATCAGTTTTTCCAAAACCTACTACTCAGAGTATGAAGAACTGACCGGCATTGGATATGCGCCGAGCCTGACGGCCTATTCCAAACTGCAGTTTGATTTTGAAGGTACCGATAGCGATGGTGATGGTGAAGTAACATATAATCCCTCAGGATTTCCGAGCACCGGTCATGGTGCCACCACTGGAAGCCCGGATATTATTACCAAAGCAACGATGCTTGGGATCCATTACAACGGCGGTTTGGACTGTTCCTTAACCATATCGCTACCATGCACGTCCTTTGATTTGATAGAACAGTATGATCTTGGCGATTTGATATCTCTCTCAGTGACCAATGACTTGTCCAAAATTAACGTTTTCATGGTGAAGGGACCGAATGAGGCATCACTCAACGTGGCCGATGGGCAGGTGACCGGATATCTGCAATTTGTTGTCGACAGAAATGCGACAACCAAGTCAACCGGTATCCAATCCGTTAATCCGCCCTCAGCGGTGCCTTTGCCGGCTTCGGCCTTTTTGATGTCGTCACTGATCATGATCGCCTGGAACGGACAGATCTTCGGAGTTCGTCGGCGCTCGACTGCACAATCCGGCTGAATTATCTCTTTTGTGGCGCAACCGCAGATGTCTGTTTGCCGCCCGCGCGTTTGAGCGTGGAACCATCAGACATGACGCACGTGCGGGGCCATGTCATAGCCCCGCAGCAGCAAATTATTTCAACAGTTCCGTCCAGATCGCCGTATAGAGATCGGTCGCGGATTGCGGGCAGGTCGGCAGGAATTGTCCGGCGGCTGCAAATTCCGCGGGTGTGACGATCTCGGGGGCGGTTTTCATGTCCTCGGGCATGAATTCTTCCGAGCCGGCCACGCCATTGGCATAGCGCGCGAAGGCTGAAATCATCGCGGCGTTCTCTGGCTCCAGGATGAAGTTGATGAACTGATACGCCTCATCGACGTTCTGTGCATCCGCCAGCAAGGCCACCGAATCCATGAACAGCGGATAGCCCTCAACCGGGTAGCCATAGACCACATCGGGGTTGTTGATCCGCGCGCGCATGGTCGAGCCGTTCCAGTTGACCGAAGCCGCATAATCACCCGTGGAGAGCTTGTCGGTGGTGCCGTAATCCATCGACAGCCACTTGGGCTTGGCCGCCATCATCTTGTCGCGCACCTGGCGCAGCACGTCGAGGTCTTCGGTACAGGCCTCACCGCCCACATTGAAGATCGCCATGTTCAGAACATCCGTCATTTCGGGCACGACGTTGATTTTGCCTTCGAGCTCGGGCGGTGGGTTCAGGAACAGCTCGGAGGTGTTTACATCACCGCTGTAAACGCTGGTATTGACCGCGATCCCGACCGATCCCCACTGCCACGGCACGGAATATGTGCGCCCTTCGTCCCATTCCACGTTCATCCACTGCGGGGCAATATTGCCGATATTTGGTATGCGGGAATGGTCCAGCTCCACGATCAGCCCCTTTCGGGCGAAAACCGGTACATAGTTCCCAGAGGGCACCACCAGATCATAGCCCGATCCACCCGCTTCGACCTTGGTGAGGGCGGTTGTGTTGCTGTCATAATCGGTGATCGTGACCTCGATCCCGGTCTCAGCGGTGAACTTCTCGATCATCTCGGGGCTGGTGTAATTGCCCCAGTTGAACAGGTTCAATTGCCCTTCGGCATAGGCTCCGAAGGTGCTGCCCAACAGGGCGGTTGTCGCAATAAGGTAGGTCTTCATCTGGATCTCCACTATTGATGAATACGGGTTAATCCCGCTTTTTGGTAACGAAAACAAAACCTGTGAGGATCACCACCGTCAACGCCAGAAGGGCGGTTGAAATGGCATTGACCTCAGGCGTCAGTGCGCGGCGCAACTGGCCGAGCATATAGGTGGGCAGGGTATCTTGCCCGGCAGATTTTACAAACTCGGTGATGATGACGTTATCCAGCGAGATGATAAAGGCAAGCATTGCGCCCGCAATCACGCCGGGCAACAGCAAGGGCAGAGTGATATAGCGGAACGTCTGCCAGGGCGTGGCATAAAGATCGGCGGCGGCGGTTTCCATCGCGGTATCCATCCCCTCCAGCCGCGCCCTGATCGGCAGATAGGCAAAGGGGATGCAAAAGGCAGAATGGGCAAGGATCAGGTAGCCAAGCCCGGTATAGCCGGTGGCGATTTTTACGGAAGAAAAGAAGATCAACAGCGCCACGGCTGTGACGATTTCGGGCACCATGAGCGGTTGGTTGATGATCACATAGATCACCGTTTGCCCCTTGAAGCGGCCCCGGCGCGTTGTGCCAAGGGCGGCCATGGTGGCGAGTGCCGTAGAGATCACCGAGGCCCAAAGCGCGATGATCAGCGAGCGCGCGGTGGCGTCCTGCACCGCCTCGTTCTGCCAGGCCACAGCGTACCATTGCAGCGAAAAACCACCCCATTGGTTGACTGAATTGCCGCCGTTGAAGGAATAGATCACCAGCGTCACGATGGGCGCATAGAGCAGCACAAAGGCGAGGATCGCGACAAAAGTGAAGCCGGGCAGGGTGGTGACGTCAAAGGCGCGGGGTTTAGCCATGCGGACCCTCACGCGTGGAGGCTTTGGTGTAGACCACCAGCGAGACCAGCACGATCAGCAAAAGTACGGTGGAAAGCGCCGCCCCCAGAGGCCAGTTCTGGCCCTGACCGAATTGGAGTTCGATGAAATTGCCGATCATCATATTCTTGCCGCCCCCCAGCACGCGCGGCGTGACATAGGCCCCGAGACTGGGGATGAAGACGAGGATGCTGCCCGCGATGATGCCGGGCTTGATGATTGGCAGGATCACCCCGCGCAGCACCTGCCAGCGCGTGGCATAAAGATCATAGCCCGCCTCGATCAGCTTGAAATCAAACCGGTCGATAGCCGCATAGAGCGGCAGCACCATCAGCGGCAGATAAACATAGGTCATCCCGATCAGTACCGCCGTGTCGGTATAAAGGATCTGGATTGGCTCGGATATAAGCCCAAAGTGGATCAGGGCGGTGTTCAGGATGCCTTGATTGCGGATCACCTCCATGATCGCGAAAGTGCGGATCAACAGGTTCGTCCAGAAAGGGATGGTGATCAGGAACAGCCAGAAAGCGCGGGCTTTGGGGGGCCTCGTGGCGATGAACCACGCCGTGGGCAGACCAAAGGCGAAGGTAATCAGCGTCGTCATGATCGAGAGTTTGACCGAGCGCCAGAAGATCGTCAGGTTGGCATCTGCGAGGCTGACGGTCTGATCAAAGATGTCACGTTGAAACAGCACGCCGAACCAGCCATCCCCTGACAGAATCCAGCGCACGCCGGAATAATCGCCCTTTTCCAGCACCGAGTAGATGGCCACGATGATCAATGGACCGCTGGCCGCCAGCACAAGCAGCACCAGCGCCGGGGTGGACAATAGCCACCCGTTCAGCCCCTTGCTGCGACCGGGGGTCTTGGTGCTCATGCGGCCAGAACCTGCACGGATTGCGCATCTATGATGACGCCAACCGCATCGCCCACGGCGAAGGAATGGCCCGCATTGGATTGCACGCGGGCCACCACCTGGCTGCCCTCGCTCAAGGCCAGCGTGTAATGCGTATCGGTGCCCAGATAGGTTGTCTCGACAATGCGGGCGGGCAGGCCAGTGCCAGCAGGGCCCACGCGGATCTGTTCGGGCCGGACCGCCAAGGTCACTGTCCCCTCTTGCCCGTCCAGCGTCACATCCAGCGCGTCACCGGTGGCAATGCGCACGCGGCCTTGCGCGACCTGCCCGGTCAAGAAATTCGTCTCGCCAATGAAATCCGCGACAAACCGGTTCACGGGGTGCTCATAGATATCATGTGGTGTGCCGACCTGTAACAGCGCGCCTGCGGACATTACACCGATGCGGTCGGACATGGTCAGCGCCTCTTCCTGATCATGGGTGACAAAAATGAAGGTGATGCCGGTTTCAGTTTGCAGGCGTTTGAGTTCGCTCTGCATCTCCTTGCGCAGCTTGAGATCCAGCGCGGAGAGCGGCTCGTCCAGCAAAAGAACCTGCGGCTCGGGGGCCAAAGCGCGTGCAAGCGCGACACGTTGCTGTTGGCCACCTGACAATTGGGCGGGCAGGCGGTCGGCAAAGTCTTCCAGCTTCACCAAGCCCAGCACACGCGCCACCGCCCTTGCAACCTCAGCGGCCGGTTTGCCAAGCATTTTAAGCCCAAAGCCGACATTCTGTGCAACGCTGAGGTGAGGAAACAGCGCATAGGATTGAAACACGGTATTGACCGGGCGCTGGTTGGGCGGCGTGTAAGTGATGTCCTGCCCGGAGAGGTGAATCGCGCCTGATGTTGGCGTTTCAAACCCGGCGATGCAGCGCAGGAGGGTAGTCTTGCCGCACCCGGATGGACCCAGGAGGGTAAAGAATTCGCCTTTTTTGATAGAGATGGAGACATCCCCCAGGGCGGTCACGGCAGTCGCGCCCGCACCATAGACCTTGCCGACATTACGCGCGTCAATTGCGATACCTGTACTCAAATCTCATCCCCCATCCGATGCTATTCTGCTATGGCTATCGAGACTGTGCAAGCTAATCCGTTCATCCTGGGCTGCGCCGGTTCCTGGTGCAATTGCGCTGGCGTATCTCTGGGCATCCAGGCGGGTGGTGGTGACGAGATGAGAGGTTTGAGAGCATATCGCGCGGACACAATAGGGCTTGCGGGGATCCAAGCGTCTCCTTTTACGGAATATCGAAATAGGCGCGGTTCTGATCCCACATCTTTTCACCGATCAGGCAATCATAGGGCTGGGGCGGTTCGTATTGCGCTGGAATGACCAACGCGGGAAGGCCGGCAATTTCCAGCACCAATTTGCGTTTCACCGCATCGGCAAACTGGTCCCACGCGAGAACCGGGATGACGAAAGAGCCCGGCCCACCGATCACGCAATGCTGGTAATAGAGGTCCAGATCCGGAATGCCCCAGATATTGCTCAGCGCGTCCTGCGTCATCAGGGGCAAACCATTGATGACGAACCCTTGCTCAAGGGCGGCGTCGCGCACGCGGGTAACAGGGCGTCCCTGATTGTTGGGGCCATCACCTGATACATCAATAACGCGCCTCAACCCTTTGAACCCATTTGTGCTAAAGTCGTTTTTGGCAAAGAGGAGGGCCCCGGATATCGACGTCCGTCTCAGGCCTTCGTCAAATCGCGCGGTGATTTTCTGTGCGATGGCTTCGGCGTCTTTGGGGGTCTGCATCAGCGTCCAGGGGACGATCACGCGCTGCGCGTGCTCGCCTGCCCATTCGACATAGGTGATCGCGATGCGCCCCAACAAACCATTGTCGATGGCTGCTGCCACCTGCGCGCTCGTCAGGGCCTCTGCGTAGCCGCGCCGCTGGATCTCCAGCTCTGCGGGCGACATCGAACGCGAGACGTCAACGGCGAGGAATAACTCGACATCGACCTCCACGTCCTGCGCCATTGCCGGACCGGTAGCCCCCAAAAGAGCGCAAAAAGCAAAGATCAGACGCATAATATCATTGCGCCAGAAAAACCGCGCCCTGTCCAATCACAAATGCGATCAGTATTCCGGTTCGCTGCTTTGCTGCCAGGGCTGTACGAGATTACCAAAGCGGGTGAAGCGCCCCTCAAAACTCAACTCGACCGTGCCGATGGGGCCATGACGTTGCTTGCCGATGACCACCTCGGCGCGCCCGTGCAGGCGCTCCATTTCCTCTTGCCATTTCGCCATGGCTTCCAGGTCATGATCGCCGGGTTTTTCGCGCTCCTTATAATATTCTTCGCGGAACACGAACATCACCACATCCGCGTCCTGCTCAATCGAACCGGATTCGCGCAAGTCACTGAGTTGGGGGCGCTTATCCTCGCGGTTCTCGACCTGGCGCGACAACTGCGAGAGCGCGATGACCGGGATGTCCAGCTCCTTGGCGATGGCCTTGAGGCCCATGGTGATCTCGGAGATTTCATTGACGCGGTTCTCGGATTTGCCCGTGCCGCGCACCAGTTGCAGGTAATCCACGATCAACACATCCAGCCCATAGGTGCGTTTGAGGCGCCGCGCGCGGGCGGCAAGCTGGCTGATCGGCAGGGCGGGCGTGTCATCAATGTAAAGCGGACAGGCCTCCAGCGCCTTAGCGGCATCGACAAAACGGCGGAATTCAACCTCAGTCATATCCCCACGCCGGATCTGCTCGGATGGAACCTCGGCCGCCTCGGAAAGGATCCGTGCCGCGAGCTGTTCGGCGCTCATTTCGAGCGAATAAAAACCCACGACGCCCCCATCAACGGCACCCTCAGTGCCATCATGCAGTTTGCCACGCTTATAGGCTTTGGCAATATTGAACGCGATATTGGTCGCCAGCGATGTTTTCCCCATAGAGGGACGCCCGGCCAGGATCAACAAATCAGAGCGGTGCAGCCCCCCCAGTTTCTTGTCCATATCAATTAACCCGGTGGACACGCCTGCAAGCCCACCCTCGCGCTGATAGGCGGCGTTGGCAACATTAACAGCGTCCGTTACCGCCTTGAGAAAGCTTTGAAAACCACTTTCGGTCTGCCCCTGTTCGGCTAATTTATAGAGCGCCTGTTCGGCCTCGACGATTTGTTCGCGCGGCTCAGAGGCGACATCCACGGTTGCGGCCTTATCAGAGATTTCACGCCCCAGTTGGATCAGATCGCGGCGCACCGCCAGATCATAAATCATCTGGGCATAATCACGCACCGCAAAGGCGGAAATCGCCGCCCCGGCGAGGCGGGCAAGATAGGCCGGACCGCCCAATTCCTTAAGACCCTCATCCTCCTCCATGAAGGCCTTCAAGGTCACCGGCGAAGCGAGGTTATTCTTGGCAATGCGCGCGGCGGCGATGTCAAAAATACGCGCATGCACCGGGTCATAGAAATGTTTCGCCCCGATGATCGAGGCCACCCGGTCATAGATGTCGTTATTGGTGAGGATCGCGCCCAGAAGCTGTTGTTCTGCCTCAATGGAATGAGGCATGGAGTCGGGGGATTGTACGTCAACGCCGGTCGGATTGAAGGCCGCAATTTCGTTCATGTCTGTTCCTGTTTGCCCGGACGGCGCGCTTTGGCGCACCTTGTTTTATGCTGCCACGGTCTTACAGAAGTTTGCGCGCCGGCCCCATCTTCATATTTCCGGGGAAAACTCAGGGATAAAGCTGTGCACAAAATCTGGACCACATGTTTGCTACCCCATACTGTAGCAGGGCAGATCAAACACGCAACATCTGCTTTTTGTGAGGCGATTCCCGCGCGAATTGATACCGCCGCTGGGGGTAAGTTTATTTTGCGTTATCTGACTGCCACTTACGCGGATCATGCAAAAATCGCTCAACCTCGGTGAGGGTTTGCGCATCAAATGCGCCTTGGTTTTTGGCCTCGCCCAGAACGTCCCACCAGGTACACAGGCTGTGCAATTGCACGCCATGATCACCCAGCGTCTTTTCGGTTTCCGGGAAAATGCCGTAGTAGAAGATCACCGCCGTGTGGCCACAAGTGGCGCCGGTTTCGCGGATCGCATCTACGAAAGAGAGCTTGGAGCCGCCGTCCGTGGTCAGGTCTTCGACGAGCAAAACGCGCTCGCCTTCGCGCATCTCTCCCTCAATCCGCGCGCCGCGCCCGTAGCCTTTGGGTTTCTTGCGCACGTAGGTCATAGGCAGGCCCATGCGTTCGGCCACAAGGGCTGCAAAGGGAATGCCTGCCGTTTCGCCGCCCGCGATATTGTCGAAGGCTTCAAACCCTGCGTTGCGCATGACGGTCACGGTCAGAAAATCCATCAGCGTGCTGCGAATGCGCGGGTAGCTGATGAGTTTGCGGCAATCGATATAGGTGGGGCTTGGCAGACCGGAGGCGAGGATGAAGGGTTCCTGCGCATTAAAATGCACGGCCTTGATCTCCAGCAGCATACGCGCGCTCAGACGCGCGATTTCGGCAGGGTCGGGGTAACTGGTCGGGATCATGATGCAGTCCTTTGCTGGATTAATGCGTTGCCACTGACCTAACGCACGGCCCATTCCAAATCGAAACCGGGATCAAAGACCGTCACGGGGCCATCAGGGGTTTGCACATGTGCCGGGTAGGTCGCGCCGGATTTTTCCAGCGTGATCGTGGTCTCATTGACGGGCAGGCCGTAAAATGCCGGACCATGCAGAGAGGTGAACCCCTCAAGCCGCTCCAGTGCATTTTCCTGCTCGAAAACCTGCGCAAGAATCGACAGCGTATTGGGGGCGGTGAAACAGCCCGCACAGCCACAGGGCAGGAGCTTATTCGCATCCGTATGCGGTGCGGAATCCGTGCCTAGAAAGAAGCGCCCCTCACCGGATTTGGCGGCACCGCGCAGGGCAAGCCGATGTTCCTCGCGCTTGGCCACGGGCAGGCAATAGTAATGTGGCTTGATCCCTCCGGCCAGAATGTGATTGCGGTTGATCACCAGATGATGCGTCGTGATCGTGGCTCCCAATGTGTCATCCTGCGCGCGAGCGTAATCCACGGCATTGGAGGTTGTGATATGCTCCATCACCACGCGCAAACCGGGCGTGGCGCGCCGGATCGGATCCAGCACACGGTCAATGAAAACGGCCTCTCGGTCAAAGATGTCAATATCGGGATCGGTGACTTCACCGTGCACGCAGAGCGGCAGACCGATCTCGGCCATCTTCTCCAGAACCGGGCGTACCTTGTCGAAATCCGCGACACCGCTGGCGGAATTGGTCGTGGCACCGGCGGGATAGAGTTTCACAGCATGCACCAGCCCGGAGGCATGGGCGGCCGCGACATCATCGGGATTGGTGTTTTCCGTCAGGTAAAGCGTCATCAGCGGTGTGAAATCCGCGCCCTTTGGACAGGCCTCCAGAATGCGCGCCTGATAGGCCTTTGCATCGGCAAACGTCACCACGGGCGGCACTAAGTTGGGCATGATGATGGCACGCGCGAAATGGGCGGTTGTGGCAGGCAGGACGGTTTGCAACATTGCGCCGTCGCGCAGGTGCAAATGCCAGTCATCGGGGCGGCGTAGGGTCAGGGTCTGTGTCATGGCTCTGCGCTAGCATAGCTGTGTCGCCAGCGCCAGAGTGAGGCCGCGGGCGGGCGTTCAATTAACCTAGGAGGGTGGCAAAACGCGGCGCAGGGTGCCGGTCGGGCAGGTCATTTTCATCACTATCAGCTCGAATGAGGCAGAATTTCAGAAACAGCCGACCGATATGGCACGAATTGCTGCCGGAAGGGGGCTGATGGGAATGCATGCGGACAGAAGGGCTTTGCAAACACCGTGACAGAGGCGATCTGTGCTTGACGCCCGGATGCTGGGATGCAGGCTAAGGCTCAGCAAAAGGAGAGATCATGTCCGCACCAGAATCCATTGATGCCGTTCAGCAAATGTTGTCAGAGCAGGGGTATGTTTGTGACAGATCGTTGGGAACGGTAGTTTTTCTGGCGCTGCGGCTCGGGCGTCCGTTGTTTTTGGAGGGCGAAGCGGGTGTGGGCAAAACCGAGATCGCCAAGGCGCTTTCGGCGGGTCTGGGGCGTCGGTTGATCCGCTTGCAATGCTATGAGGGGTTGGATGCGTCGAGCGCGGTTTATGAGTGGAATTTCCCCGCGCAGATGGTGGCCATTCGCACCGCTGAGGCCACGGGTGGGGCCTCGCGCAAGGATTTGCAAACGGAGCTGTTCAGCGATGAATTTCTGATCGAACGCCCCTTGCTTGATGCCATGCGCCCGGATGAAAACGGCGCGCCGGTGTTGTTGATCGACGAATTGGACCGCACGGATGAGCCCTTCGAGGCCTTCCTGCTCGAAGCGCTGAGCGATTTTCAGGTGACGATCCCGGAGTTGGGGACGATCAAGGCCCCCGAGCCGCCCATCGTGATCCTCACCTCCAACCGCACGCGCGAGGTGCATGATGCGCTCAAACGGCGGTGCCTCTATCACTGGGTCGATTACCCGAATTTCGAGCGCGAAATGGAAATTCTGCAAGCGCAGGCCCCGGAGGCATCAGAGGCGCTGAGCCGGGAGGTCGTGGCCTTTGTGCAGCAGCTGCGCACCGAGGATTTGTTCAAGAAGCCGGGTGTGGCGGAAACCATCGACTGGGCGAAATGCCTGCTGGCGCTGGATGCGATCAACCTCAGCCCCGAGGTGATTGCCGATACGCTGGGCGCGATCCTGAAATATCAGGACGACATTCAGAAGCTGCAAGGTTCTGAGGCCAAACGCATTCTGGATCAGGTCAAAGCCACGCTGGAGGTGGTGTGAATTTTGCGGGGAGGCCGTTGCTGAGCCGGTCTACTCAAGCGACGGGCAGAAGCCTCTGGCTGCTGTCTCTTGCGACCGTGCTGACGGTATCGCTGGACATTGATACATCGCAGATGTCGGTTTTTGATGTTCCAATATCAGAGGACCAACTTGGAACCGCGACGCTTTGGAGCCTCTTTGTTTTGCTCGTCGCGCTGGTCGTAAACTGGACGGGTGATTTCGTTTCACTCGGAAAATGGAATTCGTTTATGAGCGAAAAACGCGTGGAAACGGTATGGGACGGTGGCAGTAAAATCAAAGGTCGTGTCGAGTTTGTCTTAGACTCTTTGGAGAGTGCAGCAAGTGATACTACCAATGAGAATTTGGATGATGCAAAACTGGATCATGTGACCGGTGTTTTCAAAGAACTCGAAAGCGGTCTTTGGAAATATGAAGTGACGGCTGTTTGCTATGTCGCGATCTGGGGATTTCTTGCACCTATGGTCATAGCAGTTTGGGCAATCTATCTGGTCTCCAATGCCTGAGTGCGCCCCCCTCGACCTGCCCGAAAACCCGAAACTGGCGGGCAACATCACCCATTTCGCGCGCGCCTTGCGCCGGGTGGGTATCCCCATCGGTTCGGGTCGTGTGATTGAGGCCATTCGCGCGGTGCAGGCCGCAGGCTTCACCGAAAAGCGTGACTTTTACTGGACGCTGCATGCCTGTTTCGTGAACCGGCCCGAGCACCGTTTGGTGTTTGCGCAGATCTTTCGCCTTTATTGGCGCGATCCGCGATATCTTGAACATATGATGTCCTACATGATCCCGGCGGTGCGCGGGGTGCAGGAGGGTCGCCGCGCGCAATCGGCTGAGAAACGCGCGGCGGAGGCCTTGCTGGATGGGGCTGAAGCACCGGATTTCGGCCCCGAAAAAAGCGGTGAGGAGGAGACTACCGAGGTCGAGATCGATGCCTCCCTCACCATGTCCTCGCAGGAACGCCTGCGCAGTCTGGATTTTGAGCAGATGAGCAATGCCGAAATGGCCGCTGCCAAGCGGATGCTGGCCAAGCTGAACCTGCCGGTGCCGCCGATCAAATCGCGGCGCGCAAAACCCAGTCTGACAGGGGGACGGGTTGACCGTGCGCGCTCCCTGCGCGCCGCCATGCGGCAGGGTGGGGAGATGCATAAGATCGCCTATCGCGCGCCGCGCCCGCGCTGGCCCAACCTTGTGGTGCTTTGCGATATTTCGGGCTCGATGAGCCAATACAGCCGGGTGGTTTTGCATTTTCTGCATGCGGTCTCCAATGCCAAGGGGGCGGGATGGGCCAAGGTGCATGCCTTTACCTTTGGCACGCGTCTGACCAATATCACCCGCCATCTGCGGCATCGCGATGTGGACGCCGCACTGGCCGCCGCCGGGGCGGAGGCGCAGGATTGGGAAGGTGGCACGCGGATCGGGGAATGTCTGGCGCGGTTCAATCGCGACTGGTCGCGCCGGGTCATGGGGCAGGGGGCGGTTGTTCTGCTGATCACCGATGGGCTGGACCGGGATGACCCGGAGGCGCTCGCGCGTCAAATGGAACGGTTGCAGCTGTCCTCGCGAAAGCTGATCTGGCTCAATCCGCTGCTCCGCTGGGAGGGTTTCGCACCCAAGGCCCAAGGTATCCGCGCGATGTTGCCGCATGTGGACAGTTTCCGCGCAGGCCATTCGATTGCCTCGCTTGAAGAGCTTGCCACGTCGCTGTCCCGCCCGGATGATATGGGCGAAAAAGACCGGCTGATGCGGTTGATCGGCGGGTAACCTTTAGGCCACCGCCGCGGCAAACGCGCCGCGATAGAGCTTTGATAGGGCGTCGAGGGGCGCGCTGCTGTCCCCCATTTGAACATCGTTACCGCCAAATTTGCCGACGCGCGCAAGCGTGAGGCTCGCCTCGGCGGCGGCAAATGCCAATGCGACGGCCTGTTCTTCGCTGCACACAATCAGGTAACGCCCCTGATCCTCGCCAAAGAGTGTAGCGGTATCACCGGAGTCCAAACGGATACCAACGGCGGTTTTTTCAGCCATTTCAAAAGCTGCCAGTGCCAGCCCCCCATCGGAAAGGTCGGTGCAGGCGCTAATATGGGCGCGGTTGGCGCGGATGAAATCGCCATGTGCGGATTCCTGTGTGAGATCCACGGCAGGGGCATCGCCCTCCGCGCGGTTGAATGCTTCGGCCAGCAGCGCGGATTGGCCCAGATGACCCCGCGTTTCGCCCAAGACAAGCGCGACATGCCCCGCCTGCACATCACAGCCGATGATATCATCCGTATGCGCCAGCAACCCCACGGCCCCGATGGTCGGCGTGGGCAGAATGCCGGTGCCGTCGGTTTCATTATAAAGCGAGACATTGCCCGACACGATCGGCATATCCAGCGCTTGGACGGCGGCACCGATGCCCTGGATTGCGCCGACGAATTGCCCCATGATCTGCGGCTTTTCGGGATTGCCGAAATTCATGTTGTCCGTGGTGGCCAAGGGTTTTGCCCCCACAGCCGTCAGGTTGCGATAGGCTTCGGCCACGGCCTGTTTACCACCCTCGACCGGATTGGCCTTCACATAACGCGGCGTCACATCAGAGGTAAACGCCAACGCCTTATGCGTGCCATGCACGCGGATGATACCCGCGCCAAGCCCTGGCACGCGCACGGTATCGGCCATGACCATCGTGTCATATTGCGTGAAAACCCATGCTTTGGAGGCGTAGTTCGGGCTGGAAATCAGCGCCTTCAAGCCTTCAACGGGATCGATCTCAAGCCGCTCAGTGAAAGGCGCGGGCGTCGGTGTGGGTTCCCAGGGCCGGTCATATTCCGGTGCCGTGCCAGCCAGCGTTTTCAAGGGCAGGTCCGCTTTGACCTCGCCGTGATGCAGGATCAAAAAGCGGTCCTCTGCGATGGTCTCGCCCACGATGGCAAAATCGAGGTCCCATTTATCAAAAACCGCCTTGGCCTCGGCCTCCAGTTCTGGGCGCAGCACCATCAACATGCGCTCCTGACTTTCCGACAGCATCATTTCATACGCCGTCATGCCGGTTTCGCGCACGGGAACGCGCTCCAGATCAAGCCGCACGCCAAGGTTACCCTTGTCACCCATCTCCACGGCGGAACAGGTCAGACCTGCCGCGCCCATATCCTGAATGGAAATCACTGCACCGGTTTTCATTAACTCCAGCGTGGCTTCCATCAAACGCTTTTCGGTGAAAGGATCGCCGACCTGAACCGTGGGGCGCTTTTCTTCGATGGTATCGTCGAATTCCGCCGACGCCATAGTCGCACCGCCAACCCCGTCGCGCCCGGTTTTCGCCCCGAGGTACACAACCGGCATGCCGACACCAGAGGCGGCAGAGTAGAAAATCTTATCCGCATCGGCCAAACCTGCGGCAAAGGCATTCACCAGACAGTTGCCGTTGTAAGCGGGGTCAAACCGCACCTCTCCACCCACGGTCGGCACGCCGAAACAATTGCCATACCCGCCAATCCCCTCGACGACACCGTTGACCAATTGGCGCGTCTTGGGATGAGAGGGGTCACCAAAGCTCAGCGAATTCATCGCCGCCACAGGGCGCGCGCCCATGGTAAAGACATCGCGCAAAATGCCGCCCATGCCCGTCGCGGCCCCCTGATAGGGCTCGATATAGGAGGGGTGATTGTGGCTTTCCATCTTGAAGACAACCGCCTGACCATCTCCGATATCGACCACACCGGCGTTCTCACCGGGTCCGCAAATGACCTGCGGGCCGGTCGTGGGCAGGGTGCGCAGCCATTTCTTGGAGGATTTATACGAACAATGCTCGTTCCACATCGCCGAAAAGATGCCAAGTTCCGTGAAGGTCGGTTCGCGCCCGACGATCTCCAGGATGCGCTGGTATTCATCCGGGCTCAGACCATGGCTGGCGATCAGATCGGGGGTGATGGCAGGTTCTTGCATGGGGCGCTTCTTCCTCGTGTCCTTGTGCGATGTCTTTAGAACAGGGGCTGGCGGGGGGAAAGGGGAGATTGGATGGGCGTTCTGTATCGCCGGGGTGGGCATGGATGGCGCGCGCGCGGGATGCCGAAGAGGGGCGGCGGTAGTTCCGGGATGCTGTCAAGGGCTGTCACAGATATTAAGTTACCGATCTGGTTACTTGCCAATCCCGCTCATCACAGGTCGTGCTGAGCGGTTTTGAATGAGCGCGATGGCACCCAAAATCAGCGCACAGGCAATGGCTTGTGCCCCGCTGATCACCTCACCGAACGCAAGAACGCCAACGGCAAACATTGTGGGCAGTTCGATGCTGCCGATGACGGCGGTGCGCGTTGCCCCGATCACCGGGGAGCAGAGGGTGTAAATCAGTTGCGGCACAAGCGCTGTTACAAGGCCGATCCCGATAATCAGAAACCAGTCATTCCCGTCTTTTGGCAGGATTGCATCGATCTGGGACGAGAGAATGAGAGGGGCAAGGCCAATGACCGAGCCAAGTGAGACAGAGGCTATTCTGGCCAGAGGGGCGATGCGCGACAAGCGGTGCACGAGGACACATATGCCGAAGCCAAATCCAAAAGGGGCCGCCAATGAGATAAGTAGCGTTGGAATTTCCTCTGGAGGCACCGAGGCTGGAGACCCCGCAATAATCGCGGCGACCACAATGAGCCCAGCGGCGATAAGGCTACGCCGCGTCGGTGGGTCGCTGAACAGTCCCCAAGAGATGAGGATCGTAAACACCGGATACGTCATATAGAGAACGCCAACCGTGGATGCCGGAACTGTTTCAAGAGCCGTAACATAGCCGACCCAGCCAAGGCCCATCACCGCGCCTGCAACCATACCCCAGACGATTTCCCGCCCCTTTGAGCGATGCTTCAGGAGCGCTGGCAACAGGAGAATCGCCGCCAAAATGTAGCGATAAAAAGCAACGGCGTAGGGAGCGAGCCCTTGATCGGTGAGTCCCCGGCTGAAGTAGGGCACAAAGCCAAAACAGATGGACGCAAAAAGCACACCGGCCACCGCAAGGGCGTAGTATCTGACGTCCGGCTTGGTTGAGGTTGGTCGGTCCATCCGTAACACCTAGCACTTAAACCCGTAGTTGGCATTACCGGGGCCAACGAATGGCACTATTTTTCGCCGCTTGTGTTGCATGCAAAAAAAAGGCCGAGCACGAAGCTCGGCCAAGTCCAACAGGGAGGTATGAAAGCGGATGCAAGCATCAGCGCCTTCATGAGATGAAATAGGGAGCATATTGCCTGCGATCAAGGCTGTTTTTAAACGCGGGGAGTCATGTCCGGTATGCATTCCATGCATAGCCCTCTGCGCCGCTAAGACTTTTGCTTGTCTCTCAATTGTTTGCGGTAGCTGATGATCTCTTCTTGTACGAAATCCTTGAACGCGGAAACACGCTGAGAGTGCCTCAGCTCTTCGGGATAGGCCAAAAATACGGGCACGTCTGCCGATTCTGCTTCCGGCAGCACCTGCACCAGATCGGGAAAATCCTCGGTAACGTAATCCGGCAGCACGCCAATGCCGAGATTGTTCAAGACGCCCTGCAAGACGCCGTAATAGTTGTTCACCGTGAGGGTTGAACGAATATCGTAGGTCATGAGATGTTGCACGAGATTAAGCCCGGCACCGACCTGATTGCTATCGGTGTTTTGACAAATCAGGCGGTGGTCCTTAACGTCCTCAATGTCCCCGGGCGTCCCGTTTTCATTCAGATAATCGGGTGTCGCAAACAGACACATCCGGATCATCATCAGCTTTTTGCGGATGAGGTCTGCCTGGCTGGGTTCTTTCATTCGGATGGCGACATCGGCCTCGCGCATCGGCAGGTCCAGAACGCGCTCCTCCAGCATCAGATCAATCTTCAGATCGGGATATTGCTCATAAAGCTTTGGCAGGCGCGGTACCAGCCATAGTGTCCCAAAACCGGTGGTGGTCGTGACCTTCAGCTCGCCAAAGACCTCGTCTTCGCTGTCCCGAATCCGTGCGGAAGCCGTATCGAGCCGTTTGGTCATCGCGATTGTGGCGTCGAAAAGCAACTCTCCCTGTTCGGTCAGGATCAGCCCACGCGCATGTCTGTGAAACAGAGTAGTGTTGAGCGATTCCTCCAAACCCCGGATCTGTCGGCTGACCGCGGATTGGGACAGGTTCAGCTTATCGCCCGCATGCGTCAGGGACCCCGCATCCGCAACCGCGTGAAATATCCTCAGCTTGTCCCAGTCCATACCCACGCCCCACGCATCATCACGCCCCTGTTAGCGGTATCCGGCTTTGAAATATAGGGGTGCGTGCTGCAAATTTCCCCATAGACAAGAAATTGGGTATACAGGTCAGCTAATGTGACCTATTATAACACGCAGAATGTGCAACACTGGTTCAACGCTGGGGAGGCGTCCGATGAGCACTCAGAAAATCTCGTTGAATGATCGCTATGATCTGAGCAAGTACCATGTGCTGCTGAATGGCACGCAGGCGCTTGTCCGTCTGATGATGATGCAAAACGCTCTGGATCGGGCCAAGGGGCTGCAGACCGCCGGGCTTGTCACGGGGTATCGCGGCTCACCGCTGGGTGCGGTGGATATGCAGATGGACCGGGCGCTGAAGCAGCTGACATCACATGATGTCAGCTTTCAACCCGGTCTGAACGAGGATCTGGCGGCCACCGCCCTGTGGGGCAGCCAGCAGGCTGAGTTGCGCGGTGAGGGGAAATTCGACGGTGTTTTTGGTCTGTGGTACGGCAAGGGGCCGGGGGTGGATCGATCCGGTGACGTGATGCGCCACGCCAATATGGCGGGAAGTTCCGCAAATGGTGGCGTCCTGATGGCGATGGGGGATGATCACACGGGCGAAAGTTCGACCGTTTTGCATCAATCCGAATGGGCCATGGTGGATGCCTATATGCCGGTTGTGAGCCCCGCCGGCGTTCAGGAAATACTGGATTATGGGCTTTACGGATTCGCGCTGAGCCGGTTTTCCGGTTTGTGGGTCGGCCTCAAGACGATGAAGGACACCGTCGAAGTTACATCGGTGGTAAATGCCGATCTGGCGCGGGCAGGTTTTGTGACGCCGCAGTTTGACATGCCCGAGGGTGGTTTGAACATCCGCCTGATTGACACGCCACATGCGCAGGAAGCGCGCATGATTGATTACAAAAAATTTGCCGCAGAGGCGTTCAGCCATGCCAATAAGATGGACAAACGTGTCTGGGGAAAACCGGGCGCAAAAATAGGGTTCGTGGCCGCCGGGAAAAACTGGCTGGACCTTGAGCACGCACTGAGTCTGCTCAATATTGACGCGGCTGAGGCCGAGCGGCTCGGGATCACGACCTATAAGATCGCTCAGACCTTTCCGCTGGACATGCGCGGATTCCACGACTGGGCCGAAGGTCTCGATTTAATCGTGGTTGTTGAGGAAAAGCGCAAACTGATCGAGGTCCAGATCAAGGAAGCGATTTTTGATGACCGTCGGGAGCGGCGGGTTTTTGGCTGGCACAAGGGCGGCGGCGCGGGCTCTATGCATGGGGAGGAACTCTTTCCTACGCGCGGGGCGCTCGATCCCATCATGATCGCGCAGAAACTGGGCGGGATCCTGCTTGAAGAAGGGCGCGATACCGAACGTCTGCGCGCCGGGCTTGCGGTATTGGATGAGGCATGCCGCAATGATAACGCGGAAAATATCGCCGAACGTCTGCCTTATTTCTGTTCGGGCTGTCCGCATAATTCTTCGACAAAACTCCCCGAAGGATCGCGCGCCTATGCCGGGATCGGGTGCCATTATATGGTGCAATGGATGGATCGGGAGACGACAGGCTTCACGCATATGGGCGGGGAAGGGGCCAATTGGATTGGCGAAGCGCCGTTTTCCAAACGTCCCCATATGTTCCAGAACATCGGCGATGGCACCTATAATCATTCTGGTGTGCAGGCCATTCGCGCGGCGCTAGGTGCGGGGACCAATATTACCTATAAAATCCTCTACAATGATGCGGTTGCGATGACGGGGGGCCAGGGAAATGACGGGGGTCTGGATGCGCCGCGCATCGTGCGCGAATTGCAGGCCATGGGCGTGGCGCAAATCGCTGTGGTCTATGATGAGAAGGAAGACGTCGATCTGAGCGCTTTTTCAGGGGTGCAAACCTATGAGCGTGCAGATTTGCAAACTGTACAGGAGAGGTTTGCAAAGATTGAGGGCGTTTCTGCCATCGTCTACATCCAAACCTGTGCCGCGGAAAAACGACGACGCCGCAAGCGGGGGCTTTTTCCAGATCCGGACAAACGTGTCTTTATCAACACAGACGTCTGCGAAGGCTGCGGTGATTGTGGGGTTCAATCCAACTGCGTGTCCATCGTTCCAAAAGAAACGGCACTGGGTCGCAAACGCGCGATCGATCAATCCTCCTGCAACAAAGATTACAGCTGTATCAAGGGGTTCTGCCCTTCTTTCGTGACATTGGAAGGCGCGCAGCCGCGTAAATCGCCGACGACAACGCTTGATATTCCGACCCTGCCGGACCCGGAATTGCCAGTGATCAACGGCACATGGAACGTCGTAATCACGGGTGTCGGGGGTACGGGCGTGGTCACGATTGGGGCGGTCATGGCGCAAGCCGCGCATATCGACGGCAAAGGCGCGGGTATGATGGAAATGGCGGGCTTGGCGCAAAAAGGCGGTGCGGTGCACATCCATTGCCGCATCGCCGAAAAGCCGGGGGATATCCGCGCGATACGGGTCGCCACCGGTGAGGCGGATGCTTTGATCGGCGGGGATCTTGTTGTCTCAGCGGGGGCGAAAACCCTTGGGCTGACACGGGCGGGGCGCACGGGTGCCGTCGTCAACAGCCATGAAATCATAACCGGGGATTTCACCCGCGACACTGAATTCCAACTCCCAAGCGCGCGCCTGTCTCTCGCGCTTGAGGCGCGCCTCAAGGATCACGTTGATCTTTTTGATGCTTCCGAACTGGCACGCGCGACACTCGGGGATTCCATCTTTTCCAACATGATGATTTTTGGCGCGGCCTGGCAGCGCGGCCTGGTTCCTCTTTCCCTTGGCGCGATTGAGGAAGCGATTGCATTAAATGGCACCGCCGTGGAGCGCAACAGGCGGGCCTTTGAAATCGGACGCTGGTCGGTGCTGTTTCCGCAGGAAGCTGGCGCGGTATCGCGCCCCAATGTGGTCAAGACACCCGAAAGCCAGGCAGAGCAGATCGCCTTTCGGGTTAATCACCTCAAGGCCTATCAGGGCAAGCGTTTAGCCAAGAGATATGAGACCTTGATCAATGCTATCGAAGATGACGAGGTGAAGGCAGAGGCTTTGAAATCCTACCATAAGCTTTTGGCCTATAAGGACGAATATGAGGTCGCGCGCCTGTTGCTCTCAACCCGTGAAAAGGCCGCGGCGGCATTTGACGGTGCGTTCAAAATGACCTTTCACCTCGCGCCGCCGATGCTGTCCAAAGCCGGTCCGGATGGGCGCCCGATGAAACGGGAATTTGGCCCGTGGCTGGAAAAGCTTCTGCGGCTCTTGGCAAAATTCAAATGGCTGCGTGGCACATTTCTCGATCCTTTTGGTTACACGGATGAGCGGCGCATGGAGCGCGCGCTGATCCGGCAATTCGAGCGCGATATCGCGGAGGTTCTCCCCCTTTTGAATGACAACACGCGCCCTGCAATCGTTGCCCTCGCAGCCTTGCCGCAGAAGATCAGAGGGTTTGGACCGGTCAAGCAGACGCATGAAACAGAAGCCGCGAAAACGCGCGAAACCCTCTTGACGGTGATCCGATCTGGCGGTGTGCAATCCGCTGAGGCAGCGGAGTGATTTGTCACATAACTGTGGAGTTGCGCGGATGCTAAACTTGGCGCAAGCAGATGGTGCATTCTCGAAAGCAGATCTCCATGAGATCGCGCGGTTTCACCGCTCTGATCGTGGCGCAATCGTGCGCTGGTTGACTTTGATACTCGCGCCAATCGCCTGTTTCAGATTGTAAGCCATGCGCAGGCGGAGTTGCTGATCAAGGGCTTTCGCGAATGCGCCGGTGCGCATTGCAATTGGGCGTGACATCATTGAGCCATGGGCAACAGATTGCAAAGCGATGATGGATTTTCTTTGCAAAGCAACGTATGGGCTTTGCACGTACCCGGAAAAGCGGTTTGTTCTGGGCAATGACATTGAAGATCGGCATCGCGTTTGACCGGATGTCCAAGAGGGTTCGCACACCATGGCAATCGGGATTTTTGATAGTGGTTTGGGCGGGTTGACCGTGCTGGATGCCGTACAAAAGCGGTTGCCCGATGTGCCGTTTGTTTACCTTGCCGATAGCGCGCATGCGCCCTACGGCGTGCGGACCGCTGATGATATTTTTGAATTGACCTGTGCGGCTGTCGCGCGACTTTTCGAAGCGGGGTGCAGTTTGGTTATTCTGGCCTGCAATACCGCGTCGGCGGCGGCATTGCGGCGCATGCAGGAATCGTGGGTGCCTCCGGACAAACGGGTGTTGGGTGTTTTCGTGCCCTTGATTGAAGCGATGACAGAACGCCAATGGGGCGACAATTCGCCGCCGCGCGAGGTCAATGTCAAACATGTGGCCCTTTTTGCAACCCCTGCGACGGTGGCCAGTCGGGCGTTCCAGCGTGAATTGGCCTTTCGTGCTATCGGTGTGGATGTGGAGGCGCAGGCTTGCGGCGGTGTCGTTGATGCCATCGAAGAGGGTGACATGATTCTGGCAGAGGCTTTGGTGCGCAGCCACGTGGACGCGCTGCGCCGCAAAATGCCCACGCCCGATGCCGCGATTTTGGGGTGCACGCATTATCCGCTGATGCAGCAACAATTTCAAAAGGCGCTTGGTGATGAGGTGCGCGTTTTCAGCCAGGCCAATCTGGTCGCTGAAAGCCTTGCCGATTACTTGGTGCGCCACCCGGAGATGGCAGGGTTCGGGGAGAGTGCGTTTCTGACGACCGGTGATCCGCATCGGGTTGGCGACCGGGCGACGCAGTTCTTGCGACGACAGATTACATTCCAATCTGCGTAACGTATAAACACTCTTCAAGACGGGTTTCACATGACTTATTCCATCGCAATTCTCGGGGCCTCCGGCTACACCGGAGCAGAGTTGATCAGGTTGATCGCCGATCATCCCGCCATGAAAATAACTGCGCTTGGCGCATTTTCCAAAGCCGGCCAAACCGTGACGGATGTCTTTCCGCATTTACGCCACCTGGATCTGCCACCTCTTTTGCAAATTTCTGAAATCGACTTTGCAAATATTGATCTGTGCTTTTGCGCGCTGCCGCATAAGACCAGCCAGGAGGTGATTGCCAGCTTGCCTCGCGATCTCAAGATTGTGGATTTGAGCGCGGATTTCAGGCTCCGCGACCCCGCGGACTATAAGAAATGGTATGGAAACGATCATGCGGCGGTGGCCTTGCAGAAAGAAGCGGTTTATGGGCTAACCGAGTTTTACCGTGACCAGATCGCATCCGCCCGGTTGGTTGCTGGGACCGGATGCAATGCGGCCACGGGGCAGTTTGTCCTGCGGCCATTAATCTCGGCGAGATGCATTGATTTTGACGATATCATCCTCGATATGAAGTGCGCGGTCTCCGGCGCGGGCCGCAGCCTCAAAGAAAACCTGCTGCATGCGGAACTCTCTGAGGGGTATCATGCCTATGCCGTTGGTGGGACACATCGCCATTTAGGCGAGTTTGATCAAGAATTTACGGCATTGGCTGGGCGTCCTGTCCATGTGCAATTCACCCCGCATCTCATTCCCGCCAATAGGGGAATTTTGGCGACAGCCTATGTCAAAGGGGACGCCGTGAGCGTGCATGAAACATTGCAGGCGGCTTATGCAGAGGAACCCTTCATCCATGTGCTGCCCATGGGCCAAACCCCGAGCACGCGCCATATCCGTGGATCAAATTTCTGCCATATCGGAGTTGTGGGGGATCGCACGCCGGGGCGGGTGATTCTGGTCGGTGCGCTCGATAACCTCACCAAAGGATCGAGTGGGCAGGCGTTGCAAAACGCCAACCTAATGCTAAGTATCAAAGAGACGGAGGGGCTCATGATGGCACCTCTCTTTCCGTGAGGGTGCGATGAAGAGCCTTAAGAAACAACGACGTATACAGGTGATTGCGGTTGCTGCCGTGGCGTTAACGCTATCCACCGCCCTGATTGGCTATGCGATGCGGGACGGGATTAACTTTTTCCGCGCCCCAAGTCAGATCATTGCCGAACCCCCCGGACCTTCTGAGGTGTTTCGGATTGGTGGGTTGGTTGAAGAAGGCTCAATTGTGCGCGGTCAGGGCAAGACGATCAAGTTCAGCGTGACGGACGGTGGGGCGGTTGTGCCCGTGACATATACCGGCGTGCTACCGGATCTTTTTGAAGAAAACCAGGGCATGGTCGGCACGGGCCGTTACATTAACGGTGTCTTTGAGGCCTCTGAAATATTAGCAAAACATGATGAAACCTATATGCCCTCAGAGGTCGTTGACGCCTTGAAAGCACAAGGCGTTTACAAGGGCGTCGAAGGGTAGCACCGCACGCTGGGGTCAAACGGAATTAACCTCTCTAAGTCCATCTTTGTCGCTGCGACAGGCAAGCAAAGGGGACATGCATGCAAACCGTCAGAGAAATCGCATCCGAAATCGTGGCGCGCGAAGGCGGGTTCGTAAACGACGAAGATGATCCGGGCGGGGCCACCAATTTTGGCGTGACCATCCATACGATGCGCACTTTGGGGATTGATCTGGACCGGGACGGCGTCGTCACCGTGTCCGATGTGCGCGCGTTAACCCGCCTACAAGCGATTGAAATCTTCGAAAGACACTACTTTGAAAAACCACTAATCGCGCTTTTGCCGCCCGCCTTGCACGCCACTGTTTTCGACATGTACGTCAATGCGGGCAGCAATGCGATCAAGATTTTGCAACGGCTTTTATGTGATATGGGGCATCAGGTCACAGTTGATGGCGCCTTGGGTCCGCAGAGCATCGCGGCGACACAGGTTGCCTTTGAAACCGCTGCGCACCATCTGGCGGACGCCTATGGCATCGCGCGGCGTAATTATTATTTCCGCATTGCAGATCGTCGATCGGCAAGTCGCAAATATGCGCGCACCCGCAGAGGCGGCAAGGGCGGATGGATCAAACGCGCCGAGGAATTCATCTCGGCCCGATATCACCTGACAGAACAACAGTTTCAGCAAAGGGTCGCGTCATGGGTTTGATAACGGGGATTTTGAGCACGATTTTTGGCAACGGGCGCAACGTGATTGTCGACACGGCTGAGGTGTTTCGTGAAAATACCGAGGCCGGCGCATCACGATCCCAGGAATTGCGCCTTGAGGCGATGCAACAGTTTGCGCGAGAGTTTGAAGCTTCAAAACAGGGTTGGTTCGATCGCGTCATGGACGGCGTCAATCGGTTGCCGCGCCCGGCATTGGCTTTGGGGACATTGGGGCTCTTTGTGGCCGCGATGGTTGATCCCATCTGGTTTTCCGCGCGCATGCAGGGCATCGCGCTTGTGCCCGAACCGCTTTGGTGGCTGTTGGGCGTGGTGGTTTCGTTCTATTTTGGCGCGCGCCATCAGATTAAAAGCCAACAGTTTCAACGATCCATTGCCCAGACAATGGCCGTGGCACCCCAGGTGATCAAAAACATTACAACGCTCAACACCCTGAGGCCGACCAGCCCAGGGCTTGCGGACACAGGACATGATGCGCGCCTGTCCGCCCTTTCCGTTTTGCCCGATGGCAACTCCGCTCTTGCGGATTGGCAGGCGCGCCACAAACAGACCGCGACAAAGTGATGCGCTAAAAAGCGCGAATGTCATTGGACGTTTTTGCACGGCGGCGTATAGTTCGTTCATGATTACAGAATTTGGACATTTCGCGCTGATCCTGGCCTTTATCGTGGCCATTGTTCAGATGATCGTGCCGCTGATCGGGGCGCATAATCGTTGGCCTGCGTGGATGGCGGTGGCGGAACCCGCGGCCACCGCGCAGTTCTGGCTCACCGCGTTCTCCTTTGGGGCGCTGATGTATGCGTTTATCGTGTCTGACTTCAGCCTCCAGCTGGTCACGCTCAACAGCCATTCCGCCAAGCCGATGCTCTATAAAATCAGCGGCACCTGGGGCAATCACGAAGGCTCCATGCTGTTGTGGGTGTTGATTGTGACGCTTTTCGGGGCGATGGCGGCCTGGTTTGGCGGGAATTTGCCCCCCACTTTACGTGCGCGTGTGTTGGCGGTTCAATCCGCGATTGCGGTGGCGTTTTTCGCCTTCATCCTATTTACGTCCAACCCCTTCATACGCCTCGCGGTGCCGCCTTTTGACGGGCAGGATCTGAACCCGTTGTTGCAGGATCCCGGTCTCGCATTTCATCCGCCATTCCTCTATCTCGGCTACGTGGGCCTCAGCATGACGTTCAGTTTCGCGGTCGGGGCGCTGCTTGAAGGGCGCGTGGATGCGGCCTGGGGCCGTTGGGTGCGCCCCTGGACCCTTGCGGCTTGGGTATTTTTAACCATCGGTATCGCTTTGGGTTCCTGGTGGGCATATTATGAGCTTGGCTGGGGCGGTTTCTGGTTCTGGGATCCGGTCGAAAACGCCTCCTTCATGCCATGGCTGCTGGCCGCCGCGCTGCTGCATTCCGCAATCGTCGTGGAAAAACGTGAGGCCTTGAAAAGCTGGACGATCCTGCTGGCCATTCTCGCCTTTGGCTTTTCGCTGATCGGCACATTTATCGTGCGCTCGGGGCTTCTGACCTCCGTGCACGCCTTTGCCAATGACCCTGAACGCGGTGTGTTCATCCTGATGATCATGGCATTTTTCATGGGCGGTGCCTTGCTGCTCTTTGCCTTTCGGGCCAGCACAATGGAGGCGAAGGGCGTGTTTGGCGTGGTCAGCCGTGAAAGCGCGCTGGTGGCCAATAACCTCCTGCTCGCGGTGTCGTGCTTTGTCGTTTTTGTCGGCACGATGTGGCCGCTGATTGCCGAGATGTTCTTTGATCGCAAGCTCAGCGTGGGTCCGCCCTTCTTCAACATGGCGTTTTCGCCCTTCATGTTGGTGCTCGGTCTCATTCTGCCCATCGGGTCGGCCATGCCCTGGAAACGGGCGCGCATGCTGCGCGCGATGCGGCCGTTGAAATACGTATTTATACTGGCTCTGGCCATTGGCGGGCTGGTGTTTGCGATGCAGACAGGGCGCACTTTGTTGGGTCCCATCGGGATGTTTCTGGCCGCTTGGGTGGTCATGGGTACAATCGTCGATCTGGCACAACGCACGGGCCGGGGGCCGGGGCGTCTGGCACGGCTGACCCGTTTGCCGCGGGCGGATTGGGGCAAGATGATTGCCCATGCCGGTCTCGGCGTGACGATCATGGGGGTGTCCGGCCTGATGGCCTGGCAGCAAGAGGATATCCAGGTCGCGCAATTTGGTGAGCCTTTCGAGGTGGGCGGCTATACGCTGACGCTGAATGAGGTGGTGCGCAGCGAGGGGCCGAATTACCTCTCGACGACGGGCTACATCACCCTCTCGGAAAACGGCAATGTGATCGCGCAGCTGGAGCCGGAAAAACGCATTTATCCCGTGGCGCAGATGCCCACGACCGAAGCCGCCATTGACTATGATCTGGCGCGCGACGTCTATGTGGTGATCGGCGATGAGCAGGTTGGCGGCGGTTGGGCGGTGCGCACGTACATCAAACCGCTCACCAACTGGATATGGATCGGGTGCGGCCTGATGTCGCTCGGCGGGTTGTTCAGCCTGTCGGATCGACGTTTCCGGGTGGCTGCGGGCGCGCGCAGCAAATCGGCCTCACCGGTGCCAGCCGAATGATACCCCGTATCAGCCTCGTCCTGTTGCTGCTGGCGAGCCCGCTTTGGGCGATGGATCCATCTGAAATGTTGCAGGATCCGGCACTGGAGGCGCGCGCGCGTGTCATTGATCACGAGTTGCGCTGTGTGGTCTGCCAGTCGGAATCTGTGGCCTCTTCCAATGCCAATTGGGCCGAAGACGCGCGCCGCACGGTGCGCGAGCTTTTGGACGGGGGCGCGAGTGACGATGATGTGATGGATTTCTTCGTCGCGCGCTACGGCGAATTCGTCCTGATGTCCCCGCGTGTGAGCGGGTCGAACTGGCTTTTATGGGCTGCGGGGCCGCTGATGCTGCTCACCGGGCTTGGGCTGGGCATCGGGTATATTCGCGGGCGCTCCAAACTGACATCGCCGCAGGAAGCCGTCCTGTCCGAAGCAGAGGCGGCGCGGTTGCGCGAAATCATGAAAGAGTGACGCTTCGTTGCTCTGTTCTGATGCGCTCATTTTGATATGACGGGGGCAAGCCCGAAGAAAAAGGAACCCCGATGGATTATCAAACCCTGATGTGTGACACAGAAGACGGCGTCGCAACGATTACCCTGAACCGCGCGGAAAAGATGAATGCGTTGAGCACGCAGATGCGCGCCGAAATTGCCTATGCCGTGTCCGAGGCGGGCAAGACCGCCCGTGTCGTGGTCTTGACCGGGGCAGGGCGCGCCTTTTGTTCGGGGCAGGATCTGGGCGACCGGGTCAGTGCGGCGAACCTTGATCTGGAACGCACCCTGCGCGATGAATATGCACCGATGTTGCGCGCCATCACCGAGTGTCCTGTGCCCACGATTGCTGCCGTGAATGGGGCCGCCGCGGGGGCCGGTGCCAATCTGGCGCTGGCCGCTGATGTGGTCATTGCAGCGGAAAGCGCGTATTTTTTGCAGGCTTTTGCGCGCATCGGTCTGATCCCGGATGCGGGGGGGACCTATGTTCTGCCGCGCACGATGGGGACCGCCAAAGCGATGGGGGCGGCGCTTTTTGCCGATAAGATCACCGCGCGTCAGGCAGATGACTGGGGCATGATCTGGGAAGCAGTTCCGGATGACGCCTTTGTGGCCCATTGGCGCGCGCGCGCGCAGCATTTGGCGCAAGGACCCACCGCCGCCTATGCCGCGATCAAGAAAGTGATCCGTGGCAGCTGGGACAACAGCATGGAAGATCAGCTGAGCTTTGAGGCGAAACAGCAGGGCGCTTGCGGCAAATCGCGAGATTTCAAGGAAGGGGTCCTTGCTTTCACCGAAAAACGCCCTGCACGTTTTGAGGGACGCTAAGACTGCGCGGCTTTCGCACTGACCCTCCCCAATCCTTTTAAGGCCGCGCCGAAGACTGGCTCACATGGCGCGATCAGCTCAAGACCCTCCGCCGCGTGGGCAGCGCCATTTTGGCATCGCGCGCCCTGTCTCAGGAGACGGGCGCGCCCCATCGATCAACGGTTTTCGATATCCTCGTAGTTGCGCGCAGTGCTGCCAAGATAGAGTTGGCGAGGACGCCCGATTTTATTCTGCGGATCGGCTATCATCTCTTTCCACTGCGAAATCCAGCCGACCGTCCGGCTGAGCGCGAAAATGGGTGTGAACATGGAGGTCGGGAACCCCATGGCTTCAAGGATAATACCGGAATAGAAATCCACATTCGGGAAGAGTTTCTTTTCGGCAAAATAGGGATCGGCCAGCGCTGCGGCTTCCAGTTCCTTGGCAACCTGTAGGATCGGATTGTCCTCAACCCCGAGCAGATCGAGCACCTCATCGGCGGATTGCTTCAAGACTTTCGCGCGCGGGTCAATGTTCTTATAAACCCGGTGCCCAAATCCCATCAGGCGGAAGGGATCATTTTTATCTTTCGCGCGGGCGATGAATTCGGGAATACGATCCGGCGTACCGATCTCGTTGAGCATCTCAAGACAGGCCTGGTTCGCCCCGCCATGCGCCGGACCCCAGAGGCAGGCAATGCCCGCCGCGATACAAGCGAATGGGTTTGCCCCGGATGAAGAGGCGAGCCGCACGGTGGAGGTTGACGCATTCTGTTCGTGATCCGCATGCAACGTGAAAATGCGGTCCATCGCCCGGCTGAGGATCGGGTTGACCTCATAATCCTCCGCAGGCACGGCAAAGCACATGCGCAGGAAATTGGAGGCGTAATCCAGATCGTTGCGCGGATAAACGAAGGGCTGCCCGATGGTGTATTTATAGGCCATCGCGGCGATGGTCGGCATTTTTGCAATAAGACGGATCGAGGCGACTTCGCGCTGCCAGGGATCGGATATATCGGTGCTGTCGTGATAGAAGGCGGACATGGCACCGACCACGCCAGTCATAACGGCCATTGGATGCGCGTCCCGGCGGAATCCGCGGAAGAAATTCATCATCTGCTCATGCAGCATGGTGTGGTTGGTCACCCGGCATTCGAAATCTTCGAGCTCGGCGGGTGTGGGCAACTCACCATAGAGCAGCAGGTAACAGACCTCGAGGTAATGCGACTGACCGGCAAGTTGGTCGATCGGATATCCCCGGTGCAGCAATTCACCCTTATCCCCATCAATGAAGGTGATTGTACTGTCGCAGCTCGCCGTTGAGGTGAAGCCCGGATCATAGGTGAATACACCCGCCTGCGCATAGAGTTTGCGGATATCCACCACATCCGGCCCCGCGGTCGGGGAGAGGATCGGCAGATCGAATTCCTTACCGTCAATGCTCAACTTCGCGGATTTTGTATTTTCAGACATGCGTGGTCCTTCCTGTCATTCTTGCGGGCGCACCTGACGTGCGGCTTCTGACGCGATCTGCGTCCAGTCGTTTATCGGTGCCGGGTCATCCCCCTGCATCCTCTGCGGCATCGCTCAATCGGGCGAGGGTCTCTTGCTGGCCCAGAACCAGCATCATGTCAAAAACCGAAGGTGTTGCGGCACGCCCCGAAAGTGCGGCGCGCAGAGGTCCGGCCAGCTTGCCGAATTTCGTATCCTTGCTCTGTGCAAACCGGTTCAGCACGTTCTCCAGATTTTCCTTCCCCCAGCTATCAGTTTGCAAATGCGGCGTCAATTCTCTGAGCATACCACGGGATACCGTATCCAGGTGCCGCGCGGCTTTCTCATCTTGTTCTACCGGACGAGTCGTTAACGCAAAGTGTGCTTTTTCAAGGAGTTCAGGCAATGTCTTTGCCCGCTCCTTGACGCAGGGCATGGCACGTAACAACATGTCTGACTGCGCCTGTGACAAGGGGGCCTGCCCGGAGGCCTCAAGATAGGCGACAATTTCATGCTGCAACGCGGCGTCATCGGCCTGCGCGATATGCTGTCCCGACAGGTTTTCCAGTTTCTTCACATCAAAGCGGGCAGGGCTTTTGCCGATCCCGGAGAGGTCGAACCAATCCTTTGCCTGCGCATCGCTAAAGAACTCATCATCTCCATGGCTCCATCCCAGGCGCGCCAGATAATTGCGCATCCCCGCCGCCGGATACCCCATGGCCTGATATTCCTGCGCGCCCAGAGCGCCGTGGCGTTTGGACAGTTTCTTACCATCCGGCCCATGGATCAGCGGGATATGCGCCCAGACCGGCACCTCCCAGCCCATCGCCTCATAGATCATCATCTGACGCGCCGCATTATTGAGGTGATCATCGCCGCGGATCACATGGGTCACCCCCATATCATGGTCATCAACGACAACCGCCAGCATATAGACGGGCGTGCCATCCGAACGGAGCAGGACCATGTCGTCGAGCTGATCATTACGGATCGTGACGTCACCCTGGACGCGATCCCGGATGATGGTCTGCCCGGTCTGGGGCGCCTTTATGCGAATGACAAAGGGGGCATCCGGATGGGTCGCAGGGGCGGCATCGCGCCAGGGCGAGCGGTAGAGGGTGTTTTGCCCCGCCGCGCGGGCTTGCTCGCGGAAGGTTGCGATTTCCTCCTGGCTTGCGAAACACTTATAGGCCTTGCCCGCCGCCAGCAGCTCATGCGCCACGGCGCCGTGGCGGGGGGCATTCTCGAACTGGCTGACGATCTCGCCGTCATGATCCAGCCCGAGCCAGCCCATGCCTTGCAGGATCGCCGCCGTTGCCTCCGGCGTGGAACGTGCGCGGTCCGTATCCTCGATGCGCAGCAGAAATTTGCCCCCCCGACCGCGCGCATAAAGCCAGTTGAAAAGCGCCGTGCGCGCGCCCCCGATGTGCAGAAATCCGGTAGGAGAGGGGGCAAAACGGGTGACGACGGGCGCTGACATGCTTGCGTTTACCTTTCAGTAACCATGAGGGGCGTAAATCTAGACCGTCTGTCTATCCAGTGCGGTGGACGGGGGCAAGGAGGTGCGGCGTGTTCCAAATCCGGGCGATCTTGCTCGAGCAGCGCGGCGCGCTGTTTGAATGGGTGCCGATTTGTCTGGCCATTGGTATTGGTTGGTATTTCCTGATCCGCTTTGAACCCTCGGACACCTTTTTGGGCGCGATCGGTTTATCCGCAATCACTTGCCTGGGTCTGGCGCGCTTGCTGGGGGATGCGTTTCGTCCGTTACTGATCGCTACGGCGCTGGTCGCCACCGGTTTTTTACTGGCCGCATACCGCGCGCATGATGTCGCAAGTCCGGTGATGGGGTGGCGCTATTACGGCCCGGTGGAAGGGCGCATCGTCAACATTGACCGCAGCGGCTCGGATGCGCTGCGCCTGACCCTCGATGAGGTAGTGCTGGAACGCACGCCACCGGAACGCACGCCGGAACGGGTGCGCATATCGCTGCACGGCGATCAGAGCCTGAGCGTCACCCCCACGCCGGGCCTGCGGGTGCTTACCACAGCGCATGTCTCCCCCCCCGGCGGGCCGGTCGAGCCGGGTGGTTTCGATTTCCAACGCCATGCGTGGTTTGGCCAATTGGGCGGCGTCGGGTATTCACGGGTCCCTTTGCTGGCGATTGCACTGCCAGAGGATGGCCGGCTTGATCTGGTGATTTTCCGGGTGCGCATGGCGGTCGCTGCGCGCATGCTTGAGGTCCTGCCCGGTGATGTCGGTGGCGTGGCGGTGGCGGTCACAACCGGCTCGCGCAGCGCCATCAGCCAGGAGGCGCTTGAGGATTTGCGCGCCAGTAATCTGGCACATCTATTGGCGATTTCGGGCTTGCATATGGGGCTGTTGACCGGCTTCGTCTTTGCCTTGCTGCGCGTCTCAATCGCGCTGATCCCGCCGCTGGCTCTGCGCATCCCCGCGCGCAAAATGGCGGCGGGTGGGGCGTTGATCGTGGCCTGCTGCTACCTCGCCTTGTCGGGCGGGAATGTGGCGACCGAGCGCGCCTTCATCATGGTCGCCGTGGCCCTGACGGCCTTGATGCTGAACCGGCGCGCGATCAGCCTGCGCGCGGTTGCCATTGCCGCCACCATCGTGCTGTTCCTGCGCCCCGAAGCTCTCCTGGGGCCGGGGTTCCAGATGTCCTTTGCCGCCACCACGGCGCTGGTTGCGGTCTTTGGATACATGCGGGATCATCAGATCTCGATGGGTCCCACCTGGGCAAAGCCGGTTGTTGCTGTGCTGATCTCTTCGGGCGTCGCGGGTCTGGCAACGGCCCCCATTGGGGCGGCGCATTTCAACGCGCTCTCACATTACGGGTTGCTGGCCAATCTGACCTCGGTTCCGATGATGGGCACGGTTGTGGTCCCGGCGGCGGTTGTAGCGGCGCTGCTGGCACCCTTTGGGCTGGATTGGATCGGTCTTTGGGTCATGGGCCTGGGGCTGCGCTGGATTCTTGAGGTCGGCACTTTCATCGCGCATCTGGACGGTGCGCGTTCCTTCGTGCACGGACCGGGCATTGCCGTCCTGCCCATGATTGCCCTGGGGTGCCTGTGGCTTTGTCTGTGGCAGGGGCGGACGCGGATGGTTGGCATCCTCCCTGTCATTGCGGCCTTCTGGCTCTGGGTTGATACAGATCGCCCCATTGGATTGATCGCGGAAAACGGCGCGTTGGTGGGGATCATGACCGCCGAAGGGCGCGCGCTCAGCAAGGCGAAAGGCGCTGGTTTTGTTGCGCGCAACTGGCTCGAAAACGACGGTGAGATGACCGATCAGGGCACAGCCGCCGCGCGCTGGCAGGACAGGCGCGCCACCCTTCTGCCCGGAGGCACTCGTATCACACATCTGGCGGGCAAAAAAGCCGTGGCGGGGTTCCGGGGCTGCACCCAGGATCAGATCATCGTGGCAAATCTCGACCTGCCCAAAACCGCAACCGGCTGCGTCCTGCTGGATCCCGCGCGCATGAAAAACATGGGCGCGGTCTATATCACAACGGGCGCAGAGGGCGTAAAACTGATATCTGTCAGGGACGTCACCGGCGACCGGCTCTGGTCACCCTGGCACAAGCCAAAACGCGGTGATCAATAGGTCCGGATCAGCCCGACCAGCTTGCCCTGCACCTTGACCTGATCATCCCGAAAAACCCGCGTTTCATAGGCAGGATTTGCCGCTTCGAGCGCAATGGTCTGACCTTTGCGCCTATAGCGTTTGAGGGTTGCCTCATGGTCCTCAACCAATGCCACGACGATATCGCCATTATCCGCCACACTGGTTTCCTTGATCACCACGACATCGCCGTCGTTGATCCCGGCCTCGATCATCGAATCTCCGCGCACTTCAAGCGCGTAATGCTCGCCCGATCCCGACAACATCTGGCTTGGCACTGTGACATTGTGGGATTGCTGGTTGATCGCTTCGATCGGCACGCCCGCGGCGATCCGACCCATCAGTGGCAATTCGGTCGAAAAAGCGGTGGTGACACCCTGTGCTGCGGGCGGCATGGGGGCATCGGGCTTATCCCCCTCGATCACGCGCGGGGTGAACCCGGCAGTTGGCGCGCCGCCAAGGCTCTCGGGCAATTTCACAATCTCCAATGCGCGCGCCCGGTGGGCAAGGCGGCGAATGAAGCCGCGCTCTTCCAGAGCCGTGATCAGCCGGTGAATGCCGGATTTCGAGCGCAGATCGAGCGCCTCTTTCATTTCATCAAAGCTGGGAGGCACGCCATCGCGCTGCATGCGCTTTTGAATGAACTCCAGCAAATCCAACTGCTTCTTAGTGAGCATCTTTTGGTCCTCCGACGCCTGAATTTGCATTTGTTCTAGGGATGTTCCCGTTTTGTGTCAACGTTTTCTTAAGGGTTTCACAGCGCCAGATAGGAGACAGTGTCACCAACTGCGCGCGCGGGGTCATGTGGTGGGCGCACGAGAAGTGCGTTTGAATGCGCCAGAACAGTCAAAAGCGAGCTGTCCTGGCGATCAAAGGCGCGCAACCCTTCGGGATCAACACTGGCACGCATGTAGTGCTCGCGCGGTCCGTTGGCCGGCAAGGGGGCGGCGAGTTGTGTCTGCAAGCGGGCCATCGCGCGCGCAGGCAAGCCCAGCATTGCGCAGACCAACGGGGCCACGAAAACCGTTCCACAGACCAGCGCCGAAACGGGATTGCCAGGCAGGCCAATCATCGCCGCCCCCTTCAATCGCCCGGCCATCAGGGGTTTGCCGGGACGCATGGCGACCTTGTAAAATGACTGCTCCATGCCCAGCTCCGCCGCCACGGGCGCTACCAGATCATGGTCCCCAACGGACGCACCGCCGATTGTGATGATCAAATCCGCACCGCCCGTCAGCGCAAAGGCGGTCTTGAGCGCGGCAGGGGTATCGCGTGCAATCGGTATCATGCGGGTCTCGGCGCCAATGGCCTCAAGCTGCGCGGCAAGCCCGAATGTATTGGAGGCGATGATCTGATCCGCTCCGGGCACCTCACCGGGCATGACCAATTCATCCCCCGTCGCCATGATGGCCACAATGGGCCGCCGCGTGACCGGGACAATCGCGATGTTCATGGCCGCCAGAAGTGCGACGTCGGGCGCTCCAAGGCGGCGCGGGGCCTTGATGACATCGCCGCGTTTGAAATCGCCCCCCGCCGGACGGATGTTATCCTTGTCGCCAATCTCGCGGTTCAGCGTGATCAGATCGCCGCGCCGTGTCACGTCCTCCTGAATCACAACAAAATCAACGTCTTGGGGGATTGGCGCACCGGTGAATATCCGCACGCATTGACCCGGCCCGATGCGGCCCGAAAACCCGTGGCCTGCTGCGGCCTCGCCAACGACTTTGAACATCGCATCCGGCTCCATCTCAGAGCGGCGCAGCGCATAGCCGTCCATTGAGGAGGCATCAAAAGGCGGCTGCGTGCGGGTCGCAACGGCATCCCGCGCCAGCACCCGACCGGCGGCCTGGCGCAGCGGCACAGATTCCACCTCGAGCGGGGTCACCAGACTGAAAAGATGCTCAAGCGCCTCAGCGACGGGTATCATTGTGCCTCGAACCGTCCGGACTTGCCACCGTCTTTAAGAACGACGCGCAGGTCATTGATTATCATGCCTTTATCAACAGCTTTTGCCATGTCATATACGGTCAGCGCAGCAACAGAGGCGGCGGTAAGAGCTTCCATCTCAACGCCGGTTTGACCCGTTGTCTTGACAGTGGCTTCGATGTGAAAGCCGGGCAAAGCGGCATCGGGGGTAAATTCGACGGCGACCTTGGTAATCGGCAGCGGATGACAGAGCGGGATAAGATTAGAGGTCCGTTTTGCCGCCATGATCCCGGCAAGCCGCGCCACGCCTAGAACGTCACCCTTTTTGGCGCGACCATCTATAATGATATCATATGTTTCTGGCATCATCTTAATGTTACAGCCCGCTGTTGCCACACGGTCCGTGATCGGTTTGTCGCCCACATCTACCATATGGGCGTCGCCCTTGGCGTCAAAATGCGTGAGTTTGCCCGTCACGTCACATGCCCCCTGCGGTCATCGGGTTGGCCAGCAAATCGCGCGTGGCCTGAGCGACATCCGCCTGGCGCATCAGGCTTTCGCCAATCAGAAAGATCCGCGCCCCATAGCGCGCCATATCGGCAAGATCTGCAGGCGTGCTCAGACCGGATTCGGATACGATCAACCGGTCTTCGGGGACATCGCGAGACAGGGTGCGCGTGGTATCAAGGGTTGTCTCAAAGGTCTTTAAGTTGCGGTTGTTGATGCCGATCAGACGGCTCTTGAGACGGCCGGCGCGCACAAGCTCTTGCCCGTCATGCACCTCAATCAAAACATCCATGCCCCAGTCAACGGCGGCGGCTTCCAGTTCAAGCGCCTGATCGTCACTGACGGAGGCCATGATGATCAAAATACAATCGGCCCCCAAGGCGCGCGCCTCGGCGACCTGATAGGTGTCATAGATGAAATCCTTGCGCAGAACCGGCAGATCACAGGCGGCGCGCGCTTGCACGAGGTATTCTTTGGCTCCCTGAAAACTTGGCGTGTCCGTCAACACTGAAAGGCACGTCGCGCCACCCTCGCTGTAGGCCTCTGCCAGCGTTGCCGGATCAAAATCGGCTCTGATCAACCCTTTGGAGGGGCTGGCTTTCTTGATCTCGGCGATCAACCCGTACCCATGAAACGTCGCATGGTGCAACGCATCCCCAAAGGGGCGCACGGGGGGGGCTTCACGTGCTTCCGCTTCGACCTCTGCAAGGGGCTTGGCGGCCTTGTCTGCGGCCACTTCGTCCAATTTATAGGCTTTGATCTTTTCAAGGATGGTATCGGTCATATGTTCTCCGGCGCATGCGTCCAGTTTATGGCCTGCGCGCCGCGCGCCTGCAACCATGCATTGACCCGACTGAAGGGGCGCGAGCCGAAAAACCCACGCCGTGCAGAGAGAGGCGAGGGATGGGCCGTTTCGATTTTCAGATTTGCGGTCGGATCGACGTGCCGCGCGGTTTTCTGCGCGCCCGCGCCCCAGAGCAGATAGGCGCGGGGTTGATCCTCCAGCCGGTCTAGGATGTCGCCCGTCAGACTTTGCCAGCCGAGCTTGTCATGCCCCTTGGCTTCCCCGGCGGGAACGGTCAGGATGGTGTTGAGCAGCAAGACGCCCTGATCGGCCCAGAACCCCAGATCCGCGTTGGGGGGGGCGGCCCGCAGATCATCCTGCATTTCCTTGAAGATATTGCCCAGGGATCGTGGCAGGGGACGGGTTTTTGCATCCGCTGAAAACGCAAGGCCATGGGCGTGACCCGGTGTCGGGTAGGGGTCCTGACCGAGAATGACGACCTTGACGGCCTCCGGCTGTACCCGTTCCAGAGCCCGAAACACCAGGCCGGGGGGCGGTAATATCTGGCGCTGATCTGCGCATAGCCGCGCCTTGATGTCGTGCCAGTCGCGTGCAAAAAAGGGCAATTGCGCCCAGTCTCCAATACCGCGCAGCGCACAGTCGCTCACGCTGTCTGGGTGATTTTGGCGACGGCGGCGATTTTATCCTGGGCTGCCCCGCTGTCAATGGCTGCCGCTGCGCGCGCCACGCCTTCCCTGAGGTCCGAAACGGCATCTGCCACGAGGAGTGCGGCGGCGGAATTCAACAGAACTGCATCGCGGTAGGCCGATGCCTGACCGTCCAGCAATGCTTTGAAATCTCGTGCATTTTCTTCGGGTGTACCCCCAACAATCGCCTCGAAAGGATGCACTGGCAACCCGGCGTCCTCCGGGTGGACCTCATGATCCGTAACGGAACCATCCGCATTGAGGGCCGCGACCCAGGACACACCGGTGATGGTCAATTCATCCGTGCCATCCGAGCCATGCACGAGCCAGGCCTTTTCGGATCCCAGAGCGCGCAGCGTCTCAGCCATCGGGCGGATCAGATCGCGCGAAAACGCGCCTGTCAGCTGACGTTTGACGCCCGCCGGATTGGTCAGCGGGCCCAGAATGTTGAAAATCGTGCGCGTCCCCAATTCGGCCCGCGTCGGCATCACATGAGCAATCGCAGGGTGGTGCATCGGGGCCATCATGAAGCCGATCCCGGCCTCGATTAATGCCTTTTCCACGATTTTAGGACCGACCATGACGTTCAGCCCCATTTGGGTCAGCGCATCGGCGGCACCGGATTTCGAGCTGAGGTTGCGGTTGCCGTGCTTCGCCACGACGACGCCCGCACCGGCCACCACAAAGGCGGTTGCGGTGGATATATTCAGCGTGCCCTTGCCGTCACCCCCGGTGCCAACGATGTCCATCGCCCCCTTGGGCGCGCGCACTGCATGGCATTTGCGCCGCATCACGGCGGCGGCGGCGGCATATTCGTCGACGGTTTCGCCGCGCGTGCGCAGCGCCATCAGAAAACCGCCTATCTGGCTAGGCGTGGCTTCGCCGTCAAAGAGGATTTCAAAGGCCGCCTCGGCCTGCTCCTTGCTCAAGGCACCGCTCGCGGCAGCCCCGATCAAAGGTTTCAGCGCATCACTCATGCCGGCACCTTCATTTCATTGAGGAAGTTCTGCAACAACGCGTGACCATGCTCCGAACGGATCGATTCCGGGTGGAATTGAACCCCGTGGATCGGCAATTCGCGGTGCTGCAACCCCATGATCGTGCCATCCGCGAGGTCGGCTGTGATCTCCAGACAGTCGGGCAAAGTGTCGCGATCCACGGTCAGCGAATGATAGCGCGTGGCGGCAAAAGGCGCGGGCAGCCCGGCAAAGAGGCCGGTGCCGTTATGTTCGATCTGGCCCATCTTGCCATGCACGATGTCGCGGGCCTGAACCACCTTGCCACCAAAGGCCTGCCCGATGGTCTGATGCCCCAAACAGACCCCCATCAAGGGCGTGCGGGTTTCCGCCGCGGCCTGGGTGATTGCAAGGCAAATTCCCGCCTGATCGGGATCGCAAGGTCCGGGCGAGAGTAAAATACCGGCGGGGTTCATCGCCATGGCTTGTTGCACATCCAGCGCATCATTACGGTGCACGACAACATCCGCCCCCAGACTGCCCAGATAATGCAGAAGGTTATAGGTAAAACTGTCGTAATTGTCGATCAGCAGCAACATGGTCAAATCTTTGAATTCGGGGCTGGAGCAGGAGGGCCCGAGCGCGGTATATATGGTGCATACATGTTCAGGCTTGCAAGGCTGCGTCAAGGGGCGCAAACACGCACAAAAGGTCAGGACGTGACTGGAGCAGAAGGTCCCGCAGCGCAGGGCTTGACGCATGAAACGGGACGAGATGGGGTGAGCGGATCGTGGCACGAGGTTTTCTGAGCGGAGCTTTTTGGGGTGGCGCAGTGAGTATCTGTGCCTTGGCTGTGGTCTCGACAGTTGCGCCAGGTCCACGGAGGCCGGTGGAGACGGTCGCGGCACCCGCACCCGTCGCATCCCAAACGCCCGAGCCCGTGAGGCAGGTGGAAACCGCGCCGACGTCCGAGGTTGAGAGGGTCGCGCCAGCGCAGATCGCCGTTGCGCCACAGACCGTGGAGAGCTTTGAGGCCGTTGATGTGCCGGATGAAAATACCCGGAGCACGTCCAAACAAGCGCCTGCGCCCGAGCCAGATACACTGGCCGCTTTGCCGCAGGAGGCGACGGCATCCGCAGCGCAACCCGAAACAGGTGATGCCTCCGATCTGATCGACCCGGATGTGGATACCGGCGCGCCGAAAATTGAGACGAGCCGGCGTGAAGCGCCCGTGACCTCCAGCGCGCCAGCCGCCGGGTTGCAGGTACCTGGCGACACGCCGTCGCTCTCCGTTTCAACTGACCCTGCGCAGCCACCAATCGCGCCAGCCGATCCCGAGTTGGCCCTGAGCATTGACCCGGTGCAACCGATGCCGCCGCGGGCGGATGATATGGTTTTCGGGGGTACCGAAGAGGTTGATCCGCCCGAAAGCCCGCCCGGCATTGCCGCTTCGATTTCAGCAGACCCCGACCAGCCCCGCGCCCCTGCGGTTCCGCTTGAAACGCAGCCCTTTGAGGTGCCCGCGCCGGTGGACGATCTCGGGACCGTGTCACAGGATGCCGCCATTGCGGCGGATCGCGATGCAGAACCGGATGACATCTTGCCTGTGCCCCCGGTTGAAACGGAAAATCAAACGGTGTTTGCGCCAACCGATGGGCTGGCACCCCCTGAAGAGCCATCGCACCGAAAAGATGAAATGGACCCCCAGGGTTCTGCGGGGTCTACAAATAATGCGGCCTCCGAAGTCGTCACAAACAGGTTGCCGGTCGTGCGTGATCTGTCCGCCGAGGAGGTAAATTCCGGGCCTGCGCGTGATGTTGGCCCCTCCGAAGCGTCGCTGCCGCGCCCGGTGGAGCAATTTGCCGTGCGGTTTGACAACAGTGAAAACAAGCCCGTCATGGCCATCGTTTTGATGGATGAAGGCGTGGATCTGTCGCGCGGTAATATCGGTTTGCCCGCTTTGCGTCGTTTTCCCTATCCCGTTACATTTGCCGTGGACGCCAAATTGCCGGACGCCTCAGAGCGGATGATGGCGTATCGGGCTGAGGGGTTCGAGGTTCTCGCCCTCGTGGATCTGCCCGCAGGGGCGAGCGCGCAGGACGCCGAAGTGACCCTTTCTGTCGCGCTAGAGGCTGTGCCTGAGGCGGTCGGTGTGCTGGAAGGTGTCGGTGAAGGTGTGCAAGGCAGTCGCGATGCAGCCCAGCAGGTGGCGGATATTTTGGCGCAAACCGGGCATGGGTTTGTGACGCAAAACAACGGATTGAATACGGTACAGAAACTCGCAGCCAAATCCGGTGTGCCCTCGGCGGTGGTGTTTCGCGACTTTGACAGTGCGGAACAGACACCAACCGTCATCCGCAGGTTTCTGGACCAAGCGGCGTTCAAGGCGGGGCGTGAGGGCAATGTCATCATGCTGGGCCGGTTGCGCGAAGACACAATCTCCGCATTGCTGATCTGGGGGCTACAGGACCGGGCCAAAACCGTGGCATTGTCGCCGGTTTCCGCCACTTTGCAAAGTCAGTAGTGCATGTTTGCAAACTTAGTTTGCACAAAGGTCAGATAATTTCATCTTCGTCAAACAGGGGATCGGTTTCCAGCTGAGTCGCGAGATCCTCGACTGTATCCTCTGAAACGCGCGGACTCAGCGCGGCAAGATGGAACACCGCGTCCCCCTCGTTGACCACAGGCAGGATGGCGCGCCCGATCAGGATGCCCGGCGATGGGGCCAGCAGATCGGTTTCCTTGCCGCCGAAGGGATCGGACACCGTCGCCAGAACATCATCCGTCTCAACGGTTTCGCCCTCGGCGCGGAATGTGCGCAACAGCCCACCCGCCGGGGCGCGCAACCAGGTGGAGGATTTACAATAATAGGGTTCAACCTTGGCTTTGGCGATGCCTTTGGCTGGGATCATATCAAGACTACGCATCACGCGCAGAATGCCCATGACCCCGGCCCGCACCGCCATTTCGTCAAAGCGCAGACCTTCGCCCGCTTCATAGAGCAGTACGGGCGTGCCGCGCGCTGCTGCTTCGCCGCGTAAAGAGCCCTCGCGCAGCGGCGAGGTCAAAACAACCGGCGCGCCAAAAGCGGCGGCCATTTTCCGGGTCACGGCATCACCTGGTGAAACCCGGATCTGGGGCAGGTTGGTGCGGTGGATGGCGGCGGAGTGCAGGTCAACCCCGACATCACAGCGCAGCACCACCTCATTGAGGAAGATATGCGCGAGACGCGCGCCTAAAGACCCCGAAGGATGACCGGGAAAACAGCGGTTCAAATCACGCCGATCCGGCAGATACCGCGAGCGGTTGAGGAACCCAAATGAATTCACAACCGGGATGACCAACAAGGTGCCCCGCAGCGTCTTGAGTTGGGGCGCGCGCAACAGCCGCCGCACGATTTCCACACCGATGACCTCATCGCCGTGCACGGCAGCGGAGACAAAAAGCGTCGGCCCCACGCGTTTGCCATGATGCACCTGCACCGACAGATTGACAGGCGTGTGATCCGGCATTGTCGATACGGGCAGGTGCACGGTCTCACTGCTGCCGCGCGCGATCCGTTTGCCTGCGATTTCAAACGGGGCGTTGGGCATGGATCAGTCGTTCCCTTGTCCGGAAAAACGCGCCGCATCTGCCGCCGCGCGCCTGATCGCGTTGGATTTATGCACGGTTTCCTGGAATTCCGCCTCAGGGTCGCTGTCATAGACAACGCCGCCGCCCGCTTGAATATAGAGTTTTTGGTCCTGAACCACCGCGGTGCGCAGCGCGATACACATATCCATATCGCCCCCCGCGCTGAAATAGCCGACACCGCCGCCGTAAACGCCGCGCTTTTCCGGCTCCAACTCGTCGATGATCTGCATCGCGCGCACCTTTGGCGCACCCGATACGGTGCCTGCGGGCATGCCGGCGAAAAACGCATCGAGCGCGTCTTTGTCGTCGTGCAATTCGCCCACAACATTGGAGACGATGTGCATGACGTGGCTGTAGCGTTCGACGATGAATTCTTCGGTCGGGCGCACGGTGCCGATCTTGGCGACCCGGCCCACGTCATTACGCCCCAGATCGAGCAGCATCAGATGTTCGGCCAACTCTTTCTGATCGGCAAGCAGATCCGCCTCCAAAGCGTCGTCCTCTTGGGGCGTTGCACCGCGCGGCCGCGTGCCTGCGATGGGTCGGATCGTGACCTCACTGCCAAAGACCCGCACCAGGATTTCCGGGCTGGCCCCGATGACCTGAAAGCCGCCGAAGTTGAAATAGAACATGAAGGGCGAGGGGTTCGTGCGCCGCAAACTGCGATAAAGCGCGAAAGGGTCCTGTTTGAAATCCTGTGTCCAGCGTTGCGCCGGGACCACCTGAAAAATATCGCCCGCACGGATGTAGTCGCGCGCCGTTTCGACCGCCGCCTTATACCCTTCATGCGTGAAATTGCTGACCGGTTCGCCGGGGGCGTCTGCGTCGCCAAGGTTTCGCGTGGCCATCGGCATGGCGCGTTCCAGATCGCGCACCGCATCCATGACGCGTTCGGCGGCCTGTGCATAGGCGGCGCGCGCCGATTGCCCCTCCGCGACCCAGGCGGGGGACACCACGGTGACTTCGCCTTTGACCCCGTCCAGCACCGCCACCACGGAGGGGCGCAGCATCACCGCATCGGGCAGGCCGAGCGGGTCGGGGTTGATGTCGGGCAGGTGCTCCACCAGGCGCACCATGTCATAGCCGAGATACCCGAACAGGCCCGCCGCCGCCTGCGGCAGATCATCGGGTAACGCGATCTTGCTCTCGGCCAGAAGCGCGCGCAGGTTGTCCAGCGGATTGCCTTCTTGGTGCGTAAACGCCTCCCCATCATAGCGGGCGGCGCGGTTGATCTCGCTGCGTTCGCCGTTACAGCGCCAGATCAGGTCGGGCTTCATGCCGATGATGGAATAGCGCCCCCGCACTTCACCACCGGTCACGGATTCCAGCACGAAGGCGTTTTCGCAGGCCCCGGTGAGCTTCAGCATCAACGACACAGGCGTGTCCAGATCCGCGGCCAGCCGTGTATAGACGATCTGGTTGCGTCCCGCGCCATAGGCGTCTTCAAAGGCGTCAAATTGCGGTGTGAGCGCCATGGATCAGGGGAAATTCACATGCACGGCCTGCAAGGCCAGCGGGTTGATCTGAGGATTGGCGCGCAGGGTCACATCCCCGTTATAGATTTCAAAAATATCCTGTGCCAGCGCTTGCCCTGCCTGTTGCGCCAGCTGCGTGCGCAGGGCGGCGGTGTCTTCTGTCTCTTCGGGCGCGGCAATGCCGTCCAGTCTCACCACCACGATGGCGGCCTGATCCTCCAGAACCGCGACGTCGGCGAGGTTCATATCAAACACATCCGACATGAAACCGGGCGGGGTGCCCATGACGAAACTGCTGCGCAAGAGGTTCTCTTCGCGCACCGCGTCAAGGCCCAGTTCCGCAAAATCCGTTCCCTCCCGCAATTGCGGCAGTTGCGCGTCAACCTGCGCCGCCAGGGCGGCCGCGACTTCAGCGGATTGCCAATGCGCCAGCACGTCCTCGCGCACCTCTTCAAAGGGGGCGGGACGGGGCGGCAGAACCGCATCAAGGCGCAGGGCGAAAAGCCCGCCGTCATCCAGTTGTTCGATCTCGGGGAAATCTTCGACCGTCACGGCAAAGGCCGCGCGGCGGAAGGCTTCATAGGCGGCGATGTCATCCGTGCTCTGCGCGCTCCAGTCGATGGTGCCCAAAAGCATATCGCTGTCCGTGGCGAGCTCTTCGAGTGTGGCCCCCCCCGCGAGCAGATCGTCCAGATTTTCGGCCTGCGCCTCGACCAGGCGGCGGGCGCGATCGGCGGCGATCGCAGGGCGCAGGATAGGTTGCGCCTCCTCAAAGGGAATGAACAGCGCAGGCAGCACCGCATTCACACGAAATAAGGCAGGTCCAAGCGTGCTGGGCAACGGCCCGACAATCGCGCCGACCTGTGCGGCAAATACCTCTGCCCCGGCTTGCGCCAATTCGGCTTCGCTCACATCACCCAGATCGATATCTGCCAGCTCCAGCCCGCGCGCCTCAACGAGGCTTTCAAAACGCGCACCGGCATCCAGTGTGGATTTGGCCTCACGCGCGGCGGCATCATCGAAATAGGCAAGCCGTTCGACCAGACGACGTTCGGGTTGGTCAAATTCGGCGCTGCGCTGCTCATAAGCCTCGCGCAGGTCGGCCTCGGCAATCTCGACCTCGTCGATCAACGCATCCGGTGTGAGTACGGCATAGGTGATCTTCTTAGTCTCGGGCAGGGTAAAGACGTCAACATTGTCGTCATAATGTGCGCGCAGCGTGGCATCATCCGGCGCAGGGATCGGCGCGACAAGATCGCTTTCCTCCAACCGGGTCCAGGTAAAGCTGCGCTGTTCGCCCACAAAATTCACCAGCGTATCGACATAGGCGTCGGGCATGACAACACCGTTCAGGATCGCGCCCTGAATAAGGGTGCGCGCCACTTCTTCGCGCAGCTGGATTTCGAACTGCGCTTCGGTAATGCCATTCTGTTCCAGCGCAAAACGGTATCCGTCCCGGTCAAACGTACCATCCACACCCCGGAACGCGGATATTTCCAGAATGCGGTCGCGCAGGTTTTGATCGCCAATGGACAGGCCGATCTGCGCGGCTTCGTGATCGAGCGCACGGGTCGCAACGACGCGTTGCAGGACCGCGCGGTCCAGCCCGATTTGTTGCGCTTGCGCGAAGGGTAGGGGTTCGCCGGTCTGGCGCTGTACGGCCTGCATTTCTTGTTGCAACTGGCGCGCGTAATCATCGACGGCGACGGGCAGGTTGCCCACCGTGCCAATGGTGCGGATGTTCCCTGACAGGTTGGTGGCCCCAAAGCCAGCCAGACCCAGAATAAGCAGACCCATCAGAATCCAGACGGCGGTTTTTGAAATGCTAGACGTGCCCTTGGCCATAATCACCCTTTGCGCGCGCGGCGCTTGTCACAATTTGGCCTTCTGTCTATGCGCCCGCGCGCCGGGGGGCAAGGGGGCTCAGGGGCTTGTGTGCATCGCAATCAGACGCTCAAAGAGCACCTCAATGCCGCTAGTGTCCAGATTGGCAAAAGCGATGCGCAGCTGTTGCGTGCCATCAGGATCGATTTGAGGGCAAAACATCGTCCCCGGCAGGCACAGGATGCTCTGATCGCGCACCAGTTTGGGGGCAAGATCCGCCGAACTTATGGCAAACGGATGCGCCATATAGGCAAAATACGCGCCCGATCCCAGGAGACTCCAGCCCTGCGCGGCCAACCGGTGAAACCCGCTCTCAATGGCGCCGCGCCGCGTCAGTATTTCGTTGCGTTCCCCGGCGAGCCACTGCGCCAGGTTCTGCATCCCCCAAAGGGCCGCATGCTGGCCGATCTGGCCAGGACAGATGGCGACGGTGTCGAGGAATTTCTCGACCTCTGCGAGCCGGGCGGGCGCGGTCACGATGGCCCCGACACGGTGCCCGGTCAGCCGATATGCCTTGGAAAAGGAATAAAGGTGGATCAGCGTGTCATCCCAGTCAGGGTCCATGAACAGCCCGTGCGGTGCACCCGTTTGGCTATGAAAATCGCGGTAGGTTTCGTCAAGGATCAGCGCAATGCCATTGCGTCGCGCCAGATCAAAGAAGGCCTGTAAAAGCTCCGCCGGATATTCCACGCCAGCGGGGTTGTTGGGGGACACAAGCGCAATGGCGCGGGTGCGCGGTGTGATCAAGGCCTGCGCAGCCTCCGGGTCGGGCAGCAGGGCGGCGTCGGTTTTCAGCGCCACGGCTGTCACGCCGGACATGTCGAGCCACATCTTGTGGTTGAAATACCAGGGCGTCGGCAGGATGACCTCATCGCCCTCACCGCACAGAGTCGCAATCGCCGCGGCAAAAGCCTGATTGCACCCGGATGTGATCGCGACATGGGATGTGTTAATGGTGCCGCCGTAGATGCGTGTGCTCTGCGCCGCCAGTTCCGCGCGCAACGCAGGCAGGCCCAGCACCGGCCCATAAAGATGCGCGTCATCGCGGCTCAGCGCGACATCGGCCATGACCTGACGCAGCGCATCGGGTGGCGGCTCAACGGGGGCGGCCTGGCTGACGTTGATCAAGGGCCGCTGCGCAGGGAACGCCATCCCCTCAAGCCAACGACGTGCTTGCATGACCGGCGGGGCAAAGGTTGCCGCAGTTCTGACAATGCTCATCAACTCACTCCACGCCACGCCGCCACCGCGGGGCCTCATTTCTTTTGGCCTCAAATACTCCCGCCGGAGGCATCCGACGGTGCCAACAGATCAATCGGTGCCGCGGTAAGGTTCGACATATTGCAGCGCCATGTCCCAGGGGAAAAAGATCCAGGTATCCTGGCTGACCCCGGTGATGAAAGTATCGACCTGCGGCTCGCCCTGCGGTTTGGCATAGACGGTAGCGAAATGCGCCTTGGGATATTGCGCGCGCACCAGTTCCAGCGTCTTGCCGCTGTCCACCAGATCATCGACGATCAATATGCCAGTGCCGTCGCCCATCATCTCCTGGTTCGGGGCTTTCAGCACCTCGGCGTCACGGCGCTCGTCTGCCTTGCCGCCGCCGGAATGGTAGGAGACGACCGAAATCGTATCGACCGTGCGAATATCAAGCTCGCGCGCCACGATCATCGCCGGGGCCATGCCGCCGCGCGTGATCGCCACGACCGCGCGCCAGCCGCCATCATCCGGCCCCTGCCCGTCGAGCCGCCATGCCAGCGCCCGGCTGTCGCGGTGGATTTGGTCCCAACTGATGTGAAAGCCTTTTTCATGGGGCAGGCGGCTTGGATCTTTGCTCATTTCAGGTCCTTTCAACAAGCAGACGCAGCCCCAGAGCCCCCAGAAGGGTCGCGGCGATACGATCAAGAATGGGTTTGGCGTTCAGATATCCGCGCCGGGCGGGTGCACTGGACAGTAAAACGGCGAAGAGGCCATAGAAAACCACTTCGAGGGCAAGGTGATTGGCCACGATCAATGTGATTTCCATAGCGTTCAGACCTTGGGGGAACACCACAAGGATCACGGCAGCGGCAAAGAGCATGGATTTCGGATTGCCGATATTGACCAGCAAGCCGGAGAGCAAGGCGCGTCCCTTGGGGCGGTCGATCTCGCCCACCGGGTCGCGCGCATGACGCCAGGTCTGCACGGCGATCCAGATCAGATAAAGCGCCCCGGTGATTTTCAGCAGCGTATAGGCCCAGGGGAAGAGCGCGAACAGGCTCTCAAGCCCCAGCAGCGCCGCCAAAGTCCAGCCAGCGGCGGCCAGCCCAAGACCAAGCCCCGTGGCAAAACCCGCAGCGCGCCCAGAGGCCACACAGGTCTTGATGAAATAGAGCAGTGCCGCACCCGGACTTGCAATGGCCGCCATAAGCACGAGGTTGAAAGCGATCAGGCTCTCGACGCTCACGGTTTATGCCTTGCTCATATCTGGCGCGTCGACCGCCTTCATCCCCACCACGTGATAGCCCGCATCCACATGCAGGTTTTCGCCCGTGGTGCCGGAGCCGAGATCGGAGAGCAGGAAGAGCGCGGCCTTGCCCACGTCCTCGGTGGTGACGTTGCGGCGCAGGGGTGAATTATATTCGTTCCACTTCATGATGTAGCGGAAATCCCCGATACCCGAAGCCGCCAGCGTCTTGATCGGGCCAGCGGAGATGGCGTTCACGCGGATGCCGTCCTTGCCCAAATCCTCAGCCAGATATTGCACCGAGGCCTCCAAGGCGGCCTTGGCAACCCCCATCACATTATAATGCGGCATGACTTTTTCCGCGCCATAGTAGGTGAGGGTCAGGCAGGAGCCACCCTCAGACATCATCTTTTCCGCGCGCTGCACAACAGCCGTGAAAGAATAGACCGAAATATCCATGGAGAGCGCGAAATTGCCGCGGCTCGTGTCCACATAACGCCCGCGCAATTCGTTCTTGTCCGAAAACCCGATCGCATGCACGATGAAATCGAGGGTGCCCCAGCGCTCCTTGAGGCTCTCAAACAGCGCATCCAGAGAGGCCTCATCGCCCACATCACAGGGCAGGACGATATCGCTGCCCAATTGCGCCGCGAGCGGCCCGACACGCTTTTTCAAAGCATCCCCCTGATAGGAAAACGCAAGCTTCGCGCCCGCGTCCGCACAGGTTTTGGCGATCCCCCAGGCAATGGATTTATCGTTGGCAAGGCCCATGATGAGGCCGCGCTTGCCTGCCAGAAGATCGTTTCCCATGAAGGTCCCTCGGTTTGTTTCAGGTGTTTGTGTCTGGCAGACCTTTAGGCGATTGCGCAAGGTGCATCAAGGCTGGTTGGGTTGTGGACGGGATGGGCTTGACCTTTCGGATGGTTCGGCCATCTGGTAGCGCGATGTAGACGGAGGGTATGATGGAAGAAAGAACCGGTAAATTTGCGGGCAATGACCCGTTCCAGATCGCGCGTGATTGGCTGGCAGAAGCGGAGAAAAGCGAACCTAACGATCCCAATGCCATCGCGCTGAGCACGGTAGACGGTCAGGGGTTGCCGAACGTGCGCATGGTGCTGCTCAAGGATATCGAGGCGGATGCTTTTGTTTTTTATACCAATTACGAAAGCGCCAAGGCGGGCGAATTGGAAAGCGCGGGCAAGGCCGCCTTTGTAATGCATTGGAAATCCTTGCGCCGCCAGATCCGTGTGCGCGGGCTTGTGTCGCGCGAGGATGGGCCACCCGCTGATGCATATTACGCCTCGCGCTCTCTTAAAAGCCGCCTGGGTGCCTGGGCGTCGCGGCAATCGCGTCCGCTCTCAAGCCGGGCCGCCCTTCTGGCAGAAGTTGCCAAGGTAACGGCAAAACATGGCCCCAACCCCAAGCGCCCCCCATTTTGGGGCGGCTTCAGACTCCAGCCGGTGGAGATCGAGTTTTGGGCGGATGGTGAGTTCCGTCTTCATGACCGATTTCGTTGGCAGCGGGCGGGGTTACAGGACGACTGGTCGATTTCGCGGCTCAATCCCTGATTAAGGTCACACATCAAAGGGGAATTAAAAACAGTGTTTGTAAGCGCACACATTTATGTGCAAAGATTATAACTGTGTTGGAATGTCAGGTGTTTACCCCAAGAAATTAAACCCTGGCGGGTAAATGTGGTGTTTTTGAGGCGACAGTGTGCTTGTATTGGCCAATTTTGTTGCTTACCCGAAGGTATCGGTGCATTTTTTGTTTTAAAGTGAGAGAATGAAGTTATTTCGTCTGATACCATGTTAAATAAATTTACGGCGGCTGAAAGTTTGCGTGTGAGCGATACCGAAGATATATCCCCCCGCGTGTCAGGGTTGGTTAAGTGGTTTGATCCGGTGAAAGGGTTCGGCTTCGTCGTATCTGATGCGGGTGGTCCGGATATTTTGTTGCATGTTAACGTCTTGCGCAACTTTGGACAAAGTTCCGTGGCCGATGGCGCGCGCGTCGAACTTGAAGTTCAAAAAACCGACCGGGGTGTTCAGGCGACGCATGTGATCGCGTTGCAGCCGCCCGAAACGGGTGAATCGGTAGGGCTGTCGGATATCGCAGCGCTGGATCCGGCCACCGTTGCCGCCGCACCATTAGAACCGGCGCGGGTCAAATGGTTCGACAAAGGCAAGGGTTTTGGGTTTGCGAATGTCTTTGGGCGGCGCGACGATATTTTCCTGCATATGGAAGTGCTGCGCCGCTCGGGCCTGTCTGATCTGGCACCGGGCGAGGCGCTGGCCTTGCGCGTGATCCAGGGCAAGCGCGGACACATGGCGGCCGAAGTATTTGCCTGGGAAGCCGCGCTGGATACTTCCGACGCATGATCCTGCGCGCGGCGGTTGTGTTTTGCGCTTTGGGGACCGCGGGTCTCGCGCAGACCTGTCGCGAGGATGCAGTTTTTCTCAAGGGCGACTGGGGGCAGGCGCGGTTTTCTGTCGAAATCGCCGATGATGCCGCCGAGCGGGCGCAGGGCTTGATGCACCGCGCGTTCATGCCGAGCAGTTCGGGCATGTTATTCGTCTATGAACGCCCGCAGGCTTTGTCTTTCTGGATGCGCAACACGCTCATCCCGCTCGATTTGTTGTTCTTGGATGCTTCGGGGACGGTCAAATCCATTCACCATTCCGCGCAGCCGCTGGATGACACACCGATTCCCGGCGGGCGCGACCTGACCCATGTGCTGGAAATCAACGGCGGGCTCGCAAAAGCGATGGGAATTGTGCCCGGCACCGTGATGCGCCACCCAACATTTTCCGGTCTTGAGGCGGTTTGGCCCTGTTAGGGCTTTTCAAACCCGCGCGCCCCGTCTAAAGAGTGCTTCGTCGGAGCGTGGCGCAGCCTGGTAGCGCACCTGTTTTGGGTACAGGGGGTCGGAGGTTCGAATCCTCTCGCTCCGACCATTTTCCAGTCTTTGAATTTGTTGATGTGGGCTGCGGTGATCCGCGCCGCATCGTGGTGCCTTGTGGTTGTTGTCCGTCGTGGCCTGCCTTGATCCCGCGTGACAGGGAATCGTCTGCGACTCACCACGTCCACAACATCTAGTGGATGCCCCGAGGGCCGAGCGGCGAACCCGCTAGATATGGGGATGCCTGCGGGCATGATCAGCGGTCAGATGCCATAAAACTGTAACATGGCGTGAATATGGTTAAGGGTTGAAAGGCGCGCGCGCCTGCAGCGTCAAATTGTATCTCTGCGCCTCGCGACTGTGGATTAATTCAAGTGCTACATCAACCTGCGTTGCTAAAGGGGCCTATCCATTGGGGTATTGGGCACCATAGGCACCGAAGGCGTTAACCGCCCGCTTGTGGATATTAACTTTGCATTAATATGTTGAATCACACGCGCTGGCTGGGTGCTCAAAACGGACAGGCCGTCAAGCGGTCGTCTGTCAAAAAAACTGTAAAAATTTCGTTGACCGGATAGGGTCCAATACGTCAGATTGTGGAGGCCGACGATGACGCCACAACATGTAGTGGTTAAACGCACAGAGGTGCATCGACGGACCAAGGGCAGACAGACGAAACATACCATCGTTCTGACGCAAACCGGCAGCACCCTATCGCGGTGCTGATCGAGTTTGGTTTACCGCCCCGGGTCCACGGCATGAGTGAGGCGTTCTGCTATGGCAGGATCGGCTCTTTGATGAAGACGCTGAAGATGAGGCAGCTAAAATGAAAATTGAACGTAAATTCACCAAAGTCGACCATGACGCCTATTCAGAGCTGGATTTTGTGACGACCGCGTCCGAAATCCGCAACCCGGATGGCACCATCGTGTTCCGCCTGGACGATGTCGAGGTCCCCTCCTCCTGGAGCCAGGTCGCCAGTGACGTGATCGCGCAGAAATATTTCCGCAAAGCGGGCGTCCCATCGGCCACGAAAAAGGTCAAAGAAAAAGGCGTTCCCGAATTCCTGTGGCGCTCTGTCCCGGCTGAAGGCGCGGAAATGGGCGGTGAAACATCCTCCAAGCAAGTGTTCGACCGGTTGGCCGGTGCCTGGGCCTATTGGGGTTGGAAAGGTGGCTATTTCACCACCGAATCCGATGCGCGCGCCTATTTTGACGAAATGCGCCACATGCTGGCCAGCCAACGCGCCGCACCGAATAGCCCCCAGTGGTTCAACACGGGTCTGCATTGGGCCTACGGCATCGACGGCCCCGCACAGGGCCACCATTACGTCGATTACAAAACCGGCAAATTGACCAAATCAAAGTCCTCATACGAACACCCACAGCCCCATGCGTGCTTTATCCAGTCAGTCTCAGACGACCTCGTAAATGACGGTGGCATCATGGATCTGTGGGTGCGCGAAGCGCGGCTGTTCAAATACGGCTCCGGAACCGGAACGAACTTCTCCTCCTTGCGCGGCGCCGGGGAAAGCCTGTCAGGCGGGGGTAAATCCTCCGGCCTGATGGGTTTCCTCAAAATCGGGGACCGCGCGGCGGGCGCGATCAAATCGGGTGGCACCACGCGGCGTGCGGCGAAAATGGTAATCGTGGATGCGGATCACCCCGACATCGAGGATTTCATCAACTGGAAGGTGATTGAGGAGCAGAAAGTGGCGAGCATCGTCGCAGGCTCCAAGATGCATGAACAAAAACTGAACCTCTTGTTCGCGGCGATCAAAGCATGGGACGGCGCGGTTGAAGACGCCTATGACCCGGCCAAGAACGACGCGCTGAAGCAGGCGGTCCGCGAGGCGAAAAAGGTTTCGATCCCAGAGACATATGTAAAACGCGTACTGGATTATGCCAAGCAGGGTCACACCTCGATTGAATTCCCGACCTATGACACCGATTGGGACTCCGAGGCCTATAATTCGGTCTCCGGGCAAAACTCCAACAATTCGATCCGCGTGACCAACGCTTTCCTGACCGCCGTTGAAAAAGACGCCGATTGGGAATTGATCAACCGGGTCAACGGCAAGGTTACAAAGACCGTCAAGGCGCGTGAACTCTGGGAACAAATCGGCCATGCCGCATGGGCCTGCGCTGATCCGGGCATCCAATATCACGATACGGTCAACGACTGGCACACCTGCCCCGAGGACGGTGCCATTCGCGGATCGAATCCCTGCTCGGAATACATGTTCCTCGATGACACGGCCTGTAACCTGGCATCGATGAACCTGCTGACCTTCCTCAAGGATGGTGTGTTTCAGGTCGAGGATTATATGCATGCGGCGCGTCTGTGGACCGTGACGCTGGAAATTTCCGTGATGATGGCGCAATTCCCGTCCAAGGAAATCGCGCAACGGTCTTATGATTTCCGCACATTGGGTCTGGGCTATGCCAACATCGGCGGCTTGCTGATGAACATGGGGTATTCCTATGACAGCTCTGAGGGGCGTGCCCTTTGTGGTGCGCTGACGGCGATCATGACGGGTGTGTCCTATGCGACCTCTGCCGAAATGGCGGGCGAGTTGGGACCGTTTCCGGGCTATGAAAAGAACAGCGCGCATATGCTGCGGGTGATCCGCAATCACCGTGCTGCGGCCAATGGCAAACTTGACGGTTATGAAAGCCTGGCGGTCAATCCGGTGGCGCTAGATCATCGCAGCTGCCCCGATCAGCGTCTGGTCGAAATTGCGCGCAGCAGCTGGGATCATGCCTTGGAGTTGGGCGAAAAGCACGGCTACCGCAATGCGCAGGTTTCTGTGATCGCGCCAACCGGCACCATCGGTCTGGTCATGGATTGCGACACCACGGGCATCGAGCCGGATTTCGCCCTGGTGAAGTTCAAGAAACTCGCGGGGGGTGGATACTTCAAGATCATCAACCAATCCGTCCCCGGTGCGCTTGAAAAGCTCGGCTATGGTTCCGCGCAGATCGAAGAAATCGTATCCTATGCGGTCGGTCACGGCACCATCGGCAACGCACCCGGCATCAACCACACGTCGCTCGCCGGGCATGGTTTTGGTCCCAATGAATTGGCCAAGGTGGATGGCGCGTTGGCCTCGGCCTTTGACATCCGGTTTGTGTTTAACCAATGGACGCTGGGCGAAGCGTTCTGCACGCAGGTGCTGGGGATCCCAGCGGCAAAGCTGAATGATCCGACGTTTGATTTGTTGCGTCATCTGGGGTTCTCCAAGAAAGACATTGATGCGGCCAATGATCACGTTTGTGGCACCATGACGCTCGAAGGTGCGCCTTTCCTCAAGGATGAGCACCTGAGCATCTTTGATTGCGCCAACCCCTGCGGCAAGAAGGGCAAGCGGTATCTGTCGGTTAACAGCCACATCCACATGATGGCCGCAGCACAGTCGTTCATTTCCGGCGCGATCTCCAAAACGATCAACATGCCCAATGATGTGACCATCGAGGATTGCCAGAAGGCCTATGAACTCAGCTGGTCGCTGGGTGTCAAAGCCAATGCGCTCTACCGCGACGGCTCCAAACTCAGCCAACCGCTCGCCGCATCGCTGGTGGAGGATGATGAGGACGCCCAGGAGGTGCTCGAAAGCGGTAATGCCCATGAAAAGGCCGCCGTTCTGGCCGAAAAGATCGTCGAGAAAATCATCGTCAAGGAGATCGTGAAGTCGCATCGTGAAAAGATGCCGCAGCGTCGTAAAGGCTACACGCAAAAAGCCATCGTCGGCGGGCATAAGGTCTATTTGCGCACCGGCGAATACGAGGACGGCAAGATCGGTGAGATTTTCATCGACATGCATAAGGAAGGCGCGGGTTTCCGGGCGATGATGAACAACTTTGCGATCGCGGTCTCCGTGGGTCTGCAATATGGCGTGCCGCTGGAGGAGTTCGTGGACGCCTTCACCTTCACCAAATTCGAGCCCGCGGGCATGGTGCAGGGCAATGAGACCATCAAGAACGCCACCTCGATCCTGGACTATGTGTTCCGCGAATTGGCCGTATCCTATCTGGATCGCACGGATCTGGCGCATGTCGCCCCCGCGGGTCACACGTTCGACGATCTGGGCCGGGGCGAGGAGGAAGGCGTGAGCAACGTCTCCGAATTGTCCGAAACGGCGGCGGCGAAGTCGTTGGAAGTGCTCAAGCAAATCAGCTCAACAGGGTATCTGCGCAACCGGATGCCACAGGAGTTGGTGGTTTTGCAGGGCGGTCAGGGGTTTGCCGACCGGGCGGTCGCCTTTGACGGGCTGTCGCCTGTTGCTGAGGGTAATGTCGCCGTGGCCATGGCGAGCACGGCTATCGCCAGCGGATCCATCAGCATGGACGCGCGCACCAAGGCCAAGATGCAGGGCTATGAGGGCGAGGCTTGCGGCGAATGTGGCAACTACACGCTGGTGCGCAACGGGACTTGCATGAAGTGCAACACCTGTGGCGGGACGTCTGGGTGTAGCTGAGGGGGGCATGTTATGAGTAGGATGAACTACGACAATCTGCCTGAAAATACGGCGATCAACGAAGAAGGGATGAAAAGAAAGAAATCGGTTGGAGTCAGTCTCGATAATCGCAAATATATCACTCTAAATAATCCCAACATCAAAAACTATGACATCGCTATTGATGCGACAAACTCTCATCACGTAGTTGTAAACGGTTTGAAGACTGAGGATTGCCGAGTTTCTCTAGTGGGTCACGGTACGAATAACCTCACGATGCTAAACATGGAGATCAATGGCTTTAAGCTAACTGACTTCACTGGAGATTTTGATTTTCTATCGGTGACTTCGGCTGACGAAATATTATTTCTCGGTGAAATCCTGACGACTGCGGACTTCAGAGATCGTCTGGAACTTCTGAAATCCAGTAAACTTGGTTTCTTTCTTAGAGATAGAGACTTTGGTGATTGGATTGGTTTGGCAGGGCTCCTCATTGGATTGAGTCAGTGTGTGAAGGGATAATAAGAACACGTGCCGGCAATGGCGCGTAGGGGTGTCGGCTGACCAAGACCGGTCGGCATCCTGACGAAACAGAAGCGGGTAGAGTTAATGCTCTTTTGCGTTCAACATTGGAGGGGTGAGACTACGCAGAAAACGAAGTCGTTTTCCGCTCTGTCTCACTCGTCGGAAATTCTTCGGATTTCCAACGTGATTGGGGACGGGCAGGGTGGGACCTTGGCCTCTCTAATATCCAGCGGAGAGAGACAGAGTAGGTTTTTTTTGCCGAAAACCCGCTCTGTTTCTTTCCACGAAAAATCTTTGGATTTTTCATGGGACAAGGGAGCGGATGCGTTCGTTCCTGGCGACGTTCAGGCCGCAGGCAAAAAAATACCGAGCGGTTAATATATTGAGCCTGAACGGCGAAACTGAATGGGGCTCTGCGGGGCCCCATTTTTTTTGTGCGGTACCCAAAATCGAGGGGTGTGTTTGGAAGGTGCTGTTTGCAAAGGTGGCCTGAAAGCCCACCCTACGGTGCATAAGAATAGCCGTAAGGTGGGCTTTCAGGCCACCTTTGCTCGGCTAGAACAATTCCGAAACAGGTGCTTTCTGTTTCAACCCCATCTCCTTGCGCAGCTTTGCCCTTGCCCGCGCCAAACGCGACATGACCGTTCCGACGGGTAGGCCTGTGAGCCGTGCCAACGACGCAGGGCTGGTTTCGCCCGCCGCGATCATCTGGATCAAAAGGGCCTGGTTTTCAGGCAGACGGCCAACAGCAGCGACGATCTCGGCAAAGGCCATGCGCGTTGGCGCATCCGGCAAAACGGCCATACTGTCCTCTTCCAGCGGATCGGTGGGTCTTTCAGATCGCCATTTCTGCCGTGCCAGATTGCGCAGAACCGTCATGGCATAGCGTTCGAGATCTTCCACCTCGGTGCCACTATGCAGCGCAGACCATAATTTCAGCGCCGCCTCCTGCGCCAGATCATCGGCATCGCTCTGGCTGTCACTCAGACGCTTTGCCCGCGTTGCCAGGCGTGGCAGCAGAGCGTTCAGATCATCGGGTTGTCTGTGAAGATCATGCATGTCGCGTTCCTTTTTGCCGGGACTGGATCAAACATGGCATGTCTGGCGCAGGTCACCAGATGGGGGGATTTTGCCGATGGCACCTTTGCGCTCTTTTTCGGCAACGCCTTGCCACCCCGGCGGGCGGGGATCGGCGGGGAATGGCGCGATAGCACCACGTACCACTGGGGCAGGGACGCAACCGGCGCTTCCCGCATCTTACTGGGTGAGGCGCATGAGAGCGCCTTGGAACACTTATGTTCAAACTTTAACGGGAGATCCCACATGACACTGTTCAACAAACCAACCATCGCTCTGATCGCTCTGATGTCGGCTTCTGGCGCAGTGGCCGCGCTGAGTGCGGACACGAATGGGGACGGCGTTTTGACCATCGACGAGGTGCAGGCCGTATACCCGGACGTGACGGCTGAGGCTTTCTCCACGATGGATCTTAATGCGGATGGCGCGCTGGACGAAGCAGAAGTGCAATCGGCGCAGGAAGCAGGGCTGATGCCAGCCTAAATCGCCGAAAGCCTGAGCTTGTCCGACCCTCACTGATCGGCGAGCATATCAGGATCAACGTGCCCGGTTCCACCCCCAGGAACCGGGCATTTTCGTGTAATCAGGTGGGTAAATATATCCTGAATCGCGCCCGAATCTGTGCATCCAGATGCGGGTCAAATCGCGCTGCCGAGCGTTGCGCGAGGATTTCCTCCTTACGTACAGTGGCTTTTTCAATGAGGTCTGGCTTGCCGCGCTCCACCCATTCCTTGGGCGAGGTGCGATCCCCAAAGGTGGGGTATACATGGTCCTGCTCCATGCGCCCGAGCGTCTGTTCGGTGCCCAGGTAATGCCCCGGCCCGCCGATACAGACCTCCCTGATCTGTTCCAGCGACAGAGTATCGGGCGTGACCTCGATCCCGCGGATGCAACGCATCGCCTGTCCGATCAGATCATTGCCCAATATCAGCGATTCATGGCAAAATCCCAGCAAAGACGCATGCATCCCGGCAGCTTCATAAACCATGTTCAACCCCGACAGACCGGCCATCACGTTGGAGCACATCTGCTCCCACCCCGCCTGCATGTCGGGCAGTTTGGAATCCGTAATGCCGGCAGCGGCCCCGCCCGGCAGGTCGTAGTATTTATGCATCTGCGCGCAGCCGGCCGTCAGCAAAGCCTGCTCACCCGACCCGCCCGTCATCGCGCCGGTGCGCAGATCAAGACCAAAGGGCCAGGTGCCAAAAACCGCCGGGTGTCCCGGTTTGACCGCGTTCACATAGACCAGACCGGCGAGACATTCGGAAACGGCCTGCACAATCGCGCCCGCAACCGTCGAGGGGGCCGTCGCACCGGCCATGCCCGCCGATAGCAGCAGCACGGGTATGCCCGCCTTGATGCATTCCTCCATGACTTCGCAGGACTCAGTGGCAAATTTCATTGGCGGCACGACGAAACAATTGCTGTTGCTGACAAAGGGCCTTTCGCGCCATTTATCCTCGCCCCCTGCAATCATATGCAGCATTTCAATGCCATGCTTGACGAAGCCGGGCTCGGTGAAAGAAACGCCAATGTGTTTCGTCGTTCCCGCACAGCAAGCATAGATGGAATTATAATCCATCTCCAGATTGTCGGTGATGTCGCGGCATACCATCGGGCGTTGCAAGAAGTGGATGTTATCGAGCGTATCCGCAATGCGCGCAGCATCATGCAGGTCCTGAACGCCACATTCGCGGTAATTGCGCCCGTCGGCCTCCACCAGATGCACGGCGGCCCCGGCAGTGCCATAATGCACGCGGTGCCCGGAAAGTTGCAGATCATGCTGGGGGTCGCGCGCCATCAGCGTGACCGAGCGATTGGCCCGCGCAATCGTGTCCTCAATCAGGGCGCGCGGAAAGCGGATACGCCCGTCATCGCCGAGAATTGCCCCCGCGCCGGTCAAATAGGCAATGCCGGAGGCGGGCGCATCCGCCAGGCCGATCTGCTCAAGCGCATCCAGTGCCGTGGCGTGTATCTGATCCATCTGAAGGGGGGTGAGCGGGGTGTAGGCCCCTCCGGGCATTCCCGGTCTGATTGGGCGCAGGTGCGAGGCGAGGGGAGCGGCACGCGCGGCACGGCGCGCAGCACGGCCCCCGCTGCGGATTTGTGTTCGTTGTGTCATGGGATCATCCTGAGAAAAGCGTTGCTGAAAACCGGTTATTCCAGCGGGGGGCGGCCCCGTGCTGCGCGCCCACGCTCAGCGCCGATCGTGCGCACCACCAAATTGATTTTGCTCAGATCATCCTGCATGGCGCGCGCCCCTTTCTCGCGTCGATTAGCGGCGGGAATTCGGGATCGGTCAAGCTTGTTTGCGACACCGTGTCGTTATTGGAATGAGCCGTCTGAGGGCGCAGGGGGCGGAGCCTTGCCGTTTTGAGCCAGATGTCTGCGCAGCTTATGGCCGGTTTTCGTCCAATCACAGATCAACGCGCAAATGTGTATTGAACCAAGCCCGCTGTTCACCAGTTTGGGGATCAAGGGCGCGCGGAAAAGCAAAAGCGCCCGAAACATAGACCGAGGATATCAGAATGAAGAACATCTTGAGTGCAGCAGCCGCCATCGTCGTCACGCTTGTGGCAAGCACCCCCGCCTTTGCCGGTGCGCTGAATGAACCGGTGATCGCGCCCGCCCCCGTCGCCCCCCCGCCAGCGCCTGTTTACACGGGCGGCGATTGGACCGGCTTCTATGGCGGTGCCCAGATCGGCAATTTGGATGTGGATGGCAAAAACGGCCTTGCGGGTGTTGGTGGTGATGACACAACCTTCGGTGTGCATGCCGGGTATAATTATGACTTTGGGGCCTGGGTTCTGGGGGGCGAGGTCGATTATGATGATGCGAGTGTCGATCTGGAATCGGCGGGCGCGCCGATTGGTCAATCCGTTGATTCGGTATGGCGCGCCAAGCTGCGCGGCGGCTATGACTTCGGTCGTACGCTGCTTTATGGCACGGTGGGGCTTGCGGATGTTGACACCAGCGTCGGGGGCGATACCGGCGATTTCTACGGCGTCGGCCTGTCCTATAAAGCCACGGAGCAGGTGATCATCAGCGGTGAATACCTCAAGCACAGCTTCAGCGATCTGGGCGGAACATCCGGTCAGGACGCGGATGCGGATACCTTCACCCTGCGTGCCTCCTGGCAGTTCTGATCGCGGATCGCACAAGCGTGAACCCGCCGCCGTGATTGGGCGGGTTCACCGATGTCAGCGGCGGCTCAGGGCGTCGGCATGCGCGCAAAGGGTTTGCAGCGCCTGTTCGAAACCCGCATCCTCGATGGTCATGGCGACGCGGATATGGCCCGCCGCGCTACTCCCGAAGCTCTCGCCGGGCATGACGGCGATGTGGTGTTCGGCCAGCAGATCATAGGCAAATGCCTCGCCGCTCATGCCCGTCGCGCGGATGTCCAGCATCAGATACATCGCCCCCTGCGCCGGGATCAACCCGACCGTGTTCTGGCGCGCCAGAACCCCCTTGGCGAGGGCGCGCCGTCGTTTGAAGGGGGCCGCGATTTCGGCCTCGAACGCCTCACCTTGATCCAGCGCGAATTTGGCGGCGTCCTGGATGAAGCCCGGCACGCCGTATGTCGTATGGGTCGCCAGTGTGATCAGGTTGGCGATGGCGTCTTGGGGTCCGATGATCCAGCCGCAGCGCGATCCGGTCATGGCGTGGGATTTCGACATCGACCCGACCACAAGCGTGCGTTCGGCCATGCCGGGCAGGGCGCGGGGGGATAGATGGTGCCCTTCCCAGACCTGCGTGTCATAGACCTCATCCGAAATCAGCCACAGGTCGTCCTCTCTGCAGATATCGGCAATCGCGTTCAGCGTTTCATCGGAATAAACTACGCCTGTGGGGTTGTTGGGCGTGTTGATCAACAGCGAGCGCGCCGCTTTTGAATGCGCCCTGAGGGCCGCAGCGCGCGGTTGAAAGGCATCCAGCGCTCGCGTTTCGATCACCTGCGGCATGGCCCCCGCGCCGCGAATTGTGCCGGGGTAGGTGGCATAATAGGGGTCGAAATAAAGTGCGGTATCGCCCGGATCGCAGGCCGCCATATGGGCGGCAAAAAGGGCCGCTTGCCCGCCCGGTGTGATCAACACGTTGTCCGGCGTGGTTGCAACATCCGTACGCGCCTGCACCCGCGCCGCCACCGTTTGACGCAAAGCGCGCGTGCCAGGCACAGCGGCATATCCGGTATGCCCGTTCATCGCCGCGGCGTGCATGTCCCGCAGTATGGGGGCTGCGGTGCGAATGTCATGCTCCCCGATGGTCAGTTCGGTAACATTGATGCCCTTCGCGATCATCGCGCGCGCCTTGAGGAACACATCCCACCCGTCAGAGCCGCCGCCCGTCAGGCCGGTAATACGTGTGGAGAGTTGCATGGCGGGTTCCTTCCCTGATCCCGGCGCAGGGGGGCAGAGCGGCTTTGATTCGTCAATCGCCCTTGACCCGCGAGGCATCTGCGGGTTACCCATGCGCCATGACCCAAACCGCTCCCATTTGCTGTATTATTTGCTGATCGCATTCCGCGGGCGGTTTCAGGTCGTTTTCATGCCTCCACAAGATTGCCAAGCCCGCGTCACCCCTGCGCAAGGACGCCTGCCATGACGACATTGAAGCTCTACAACACCAAAACCCGCTCCAAAGAAGAGTTCGTGCCCATTGATCCCGAAAACGTGCGCATGTATGTCTGCGGCCCAACGGTCTATGATCGCGCGCACCTGGGCAACGCGCGCCCGGTGATCGTGTTTGATGTGCTCTATCGTCTGTTGCGGCATGTCTATGGCGAAGATCATGTTAAATATGTGCGCAATTTCACAGATGTGGATGACAAGATCAACGCGCGCGCAGCCGAAAGTGGACGGTCCATCGGCGAGATCACGGATGAAACCAGCCGTTGGTTTTTGGAGGATATGGCCGCCGTTGGGGCGCTGGAGCCGAACGCGATGCCGCGCGCGACGCAATACATCCCGCAGATGGTCAAGATGATCGAGCAGTTGATCGCCAAGGATCATGCCTATGCCAAGGAAGGCCATGTGCTGTTCCGGGTGCGCTCTTATAAGGGCTACGGGAGGCTGTCGGGCCGGTCCGTCGATGATATGATCGCGGGGGCGCGGGTCGAAGTGGCCCCGTTTAAAGAAGATCCGATGGATTTCGTCCTTTGGAAGCCTTCCGATGCGCAAACCCCCGGTTGGGACAGCCCTTGGGGGCGGGGGCGTCCGGGCTGGCATATCGAATGCTCTGCCATGGCGCGCGAGTTGTTGGGACCCACGTTCGACATACACGCGGGCGGCAATGATCTGATGTTCCCGCATCACGAGAATGAGATCGCCCAAAGCTGCTGTGCCAATGAGACAGAGATGATGGCCAATGTCTGGCTGCACAATGAGATGTTGCAGGTCGAGGGCAAGAAGATGTCCAAATCGCTGGGGAATTTCTTTACTGTGCGCGATTTGCTGGACCAGGGTGTGCCGGGCGAAGTGATCCGCTTCGTGATACTGTCGACGCATTACCGCAAGCCAATGGATTGGACTGAGAAGAAGCGGGAGGAGGCGGAGGCAACACTGGTAGATTGGTATTCTAAAACAGATGGCATTGAACCGAACTCGGAGTTTGATTGCAATCTCGCGCGCGCGCTCGGTAACGATTTGAATACGCATCAAGCAATTCAGGAAATGCATTTTTGGGCAAGATCAAATATACCTAAAAGCGGTGAATATCTGAAATCAATGATGAACCTGATCGGCTTCAACGATGCCGAAAATACAAAGTGGTTTCGTGAAAAACAGGGTTCATCTTCTTGGTTCTCATACACGGGCTCTAAAGAACCCGATGTCAGAGTTCTTGAAGGGTTGATGCAAGAATGGCACAGTTTGCGGGCACGTAAAGACTATGCAGCCGCAGATGTTCTAAAGTCAAAAATTGAGAATGCCGGTTTGCAATTGAGCGTAAGTTCAATCGGGCCACACGCATCCCTTGCCTTAGACTTCGACCCCGCCAAACTCAAGGACCTGAAATGACCGGCGGAAGGTGGCCTGAAGCCCACCCTACGGCACGCCCCCGTAAGGTGGGCTTCAGGCCACCGCTGGTCGGGGAGCTGTCATGAGCGAACGGCTTTATCTTTACGACACGACCCTGCGGGATGGCCAGCAGACGCAGGGCGTGCAGTTCTCCACAGAAGAAAAACGCGCCATCGCTGAGGCGCTCGACAGCCTGGGCGTGGATTACATCGAAGGCGGCTGGCCGGGGGCAAACCCGACCGACAGCGCCTTTTTCGAGGATGCGCCCCAGACCCGCGCGACCATGACGGCTTTTGGCATGACCAAACGCGCGGGGCTTTCAGCGCAGAACGACGATGTGCTGGCCGCCGTCATGAACGCAGGCACGCCTGCCGTTTGCCTCGTGGGCAAAACGCATGACTTTCATGTCAGCGCGGCACTTGGTATCTCGCTGGAGGATAACACCGACAATATCGCGCGCTCCATTGCCCATCTCAAGGGCGCCGGTCGTGAGCCACTTTTTGATGCGGAACATTTCTTTGATGGCTATCGTACCAATCCCGACTATGCTCTCACGGCGGTGCATGCGGCTTACGATGCGGGCGCGCGCTGGATCGTTTTATGCGACACGAACGGTGGTACCATGCCGCAGGAGGTGGGCGATATCACCGCTCAGGTCATCGCCTCGGGCATTCCCGGCGATCGCTTGGGGATTCACACCCATAACGACACGGAAAACGCCGTGGCCTGTACGCTGGCCGCCGTCGATGCGGGCGCGCGACAGATCCAAGGCACCCTGAACGGTCTGGGTGAGCGCTGCGGCAATGCCAACCTGACCGCGCTCATCCCCATCTTGCTGCTCAAGGAACCCTACGCCAGCCGCTATGACATCAATGTCACCAAAAAGGCGCTCAAGACCCTGACCCGCACGAGCCGGATGCTGGATGAAATCCTTAACCGCGTGCCCTTCCGGCAGGCGGCCTTTGTCGGATCTTCGGCATTCGCGCATAAGGCCGGGCTGCATGCCTCCGCGATCCTCAAGGACCCTACTACCTACGAACATATCGACCCCGGCGATGTCGGCAACGCACGCATTATCCCCATGTCCAATCAGGCCGGGCAATCCAATCTGCGCCAACGGCTCAAGGACGCCGGGATCAAGGTGGCCAAGGGCGATCCGGCTCTGGGTTTGATCCTGGATCAGATCAAGACACGCGAGGCGGAGGGGTATGCCTATGACACCGCACAGGCGAGTTTCGAGTTGTTGGCGCGTGAGGCTTTGGGGAAAATGCCCACGTTTTTCGAGGTAAAGCGCTACCGGGTGAGCGTGGAGCGGCGCAAGAACAAATACAATAAGATGGTCAGCCTGTCCGAGGCCGTGGTCGTCGTCAAAGTGGATGGCATCAAGAAGCTCTCGGTCAGCGAATCCATGGATGAAACCGGTTCCGATCGCGGTCCGGTCAACGCGTTGGCCAAAGCTTTGGCCAAGGATCTGGGTCCCTATCAGGGGATCATCGACGACATGCGTCTGGTGGATTTCAAGGTGCGCATCACCCAGGGCGGCACCGAGGCCGTCACCCGCGTGATCATCGATTCCGAGGACGGGCAGGGGCGGCGTTGGTCCACCGTGGGCGTGTCCGCCAACATCGTGGATGCCTCTTTTGAAGCACTTCTGGATGCGATCCGCTGGAAGATTCTGCGTGACCGGAGCAAACCGGCATGACCCAGAGTTACGAAGAAGCATTTTTTACCCTGCACCGCGACTTGCCGCGTGAAGGTCCGGGCGAGGCCGCGGATATCGAGTGGGCGGCGCAGGTTGCGGGCCTTAAACCGGATGCGCGGATTTGCGATGCCGCCTGCGGACCGGGCGCTGATATTGCAACCCTGCGCGGGGTGGCCCCACAGGGCCATATCACGGGCATGGATAAAACCGACGCCTTTATCGCACAGGCCCGCAAACGGCGTGGGTCGGATCCGAATGTGACGCTGTCTACCTGCGATATGACGGCGCTCACCGGTCCGTTTGACATGATCTGGTGCGCCGGGGCGCTGTATTTTCTTGGCACCACAGAAGGCTTGCGCGGGTGGCGTCACGCCGTGGCACCGGGCGGTGTGATAGTCTTTTCCGAAGTCTGCTGGTTTGGAGAGGCGCGCCCTGCGGCGGCGGTGAAGCTTTGGGAGGAATACCCGGCGATGACCGATATTGAGGGCGTGGCGGCTCACGTGCAGGCGGCGGGTTTTGAGACGTTGGCGACACGGCGGCTTGGCGACAACGCTTGGGAAGATTATTTCGGTCCGCTTGATGCGCGTATTGCTCAATTGCGCCCTAAAGCGCGTGGCGCTTTGGCGCAGGTCCTGGATGAAGCAGAAGCCGAGGCCGCTTGCTGGCGGGCGCATCGCGACAGTTTCGGATACCTTTTGAGCGTGGTGCGCCCGCATGAGCTTTGAGCCAGACCTGACCGCTTGCGCGGCGCTGGTGGAAAAGGGCGACCCGGATCGCTTTGCCGCCACAATGGCCAGCCCGGTTGCCGCGCGGCGCGTCCTGTTTCCGCTTTATGCGTTCAACATCGAAGTGTCGCGCGCGCCTTGGGTGACGCAGGAGCCGATGATCGCCGAGATGCGCCTGCAATGGTGGCGCGATGCGCTGGAGGAAATCGCCACAGGCGATACCGTGCGCCGCCACGAGGTTGTCACGCCCTTAGCCGCCATATTGGACGCCGATGGGGCCAGGGTGCTGGACCGGCTGGTCGCGGCGCGGCGCTGGGATATCTACAAGGAGGCCTTTGAGGGCGCTGCGCATTTCGAGAGTTATCTCAATGACACGGCGGCGGGGTTGATGTGGGTGGCGACGCGCGCTTTGGGCGGGACCGATGCGCATTTCGAAACGCCGGTGCGCAAGCTGGGGCGCGCCACGGGCCTTGCGCGATTCCTGCAAGCGGTCCCGGCGCTTGAGGCGCAGGGGCGTATTCCGCTGGTGGATGGGCGTGCGCAGGCCATCGGGGTTCTGGCAGAGGTTACGCGCGGGGCTTGCCCGTCGGTTCGTGAGATCAAAACGCTATTGCCCGCAGGTGCGCGTCCGGCTTGCAGTGAGGCGTTTTTGACGCAGGACCTGCTGGATTTGGTCGTAAAGCGACCGCAGCGCGTGGCCGAGAGTGCGATCACGCTGAACCCTTTGAAACGGTCCTATCTGCTGTGGAAATGGTCCTGAGATCAGGCCGCTTGTGTCTTGGGGCGCAGCATCAGCCAGATCAGCGCGCCACCCGCCAGCACCAGAAACGGCACCATGGCGATGTTGACCGCGGCCCAGCCTTCTTGCGGTGTGCCGCCCGAGCAATTCATCAACCCGCCGGAGGACAGCGACGCCAGCGTCACGCCGCCAAAGACCAGCAGGTCGTTTACCCCCTGCATCCGGCCGCGTTCTTCGGGCCTATGCGCGCCCGCCAACATGGTGGTCGCGCCGATGAAGCCGAAGTTCCAACCCAAGCCAAGCAGGACAAGCGCGACAAAGAAATGCTCAAGTTCCACACCGGAAAGCGCCACCAGACCTGCCGCGCCCAGGATCAACAGCCCAAGCCCCATAATCCGCTCCACGCCAAACCGCACAATCAGATGCCCGGTGAAGAAAGAGGGCGCGAACATCGCCAGCACATGCCCGGTGACCACGTTGGACGCATCCGCCACAGCAAAGCCGCAGCCCACCACCGCAAGCGGTGTCGAGGTCATCACCAGGTTCATCAGCGCATAGGAGACCATCGCGCAGATCACCGCGACGGCGATGCGCGGGGTCTTCAACAGTTCGATCAGCGATCGCCCATGCGGGCTATCGACGGTCGGTTTGGGGGGTTTGGGGATGTCCAGAAACGCAAAGAGGAACATGCCCATGACGTTCAGGACCATGGCGGCGATATAGACCGGGAAAAACCGCATCACGGTTGCGTCCGGGTTGGTGCTGGTCAGGTATCCGACCAGTTGCGGGCCGATGATCGCCGATAAAAGCCCCCCCGCCATGACATAGGAAATTGCCTTTGGGCGGAACCCTTCAGAGGCGGTATCCGCAGCGGCAAAGCGAAAAAAACCTTGTGAAGACATGTAGATACCGGTCAGGTAGCTGCCCACAAGAAAGATCCAGAAATTCGATAGCGTCAGTGCATAAGCGCAGATCGCCGCCCCGATCAGACCGCCCAGAGCCCCGACGATAAAGCCCGCGCGCCGTCCAAAGCGATGCATCAGTCCCGACAGCCAGGGCGCGGTGGTCATGGAGCCAAAGACGATCATCGAAATCGGCAGTGTCGCAAGGCAGGCGTTGACCGCCATTTGTTGCCCGGCCAGCCCGCCGATCACGAAAATCATGGTGATCTGGCTGCCCAGAAAGGCCTGTGCCATGACCAGAACGGCCACATTGCGTTTTGCGCGGGTATCATCGACTTCTTGCATGGGCCTTGCGTAATCCTGTTGGCGAGACTGGGCAAGGGGTCATGCGTCTCTTGCCTGATATGGATACTGATATGGGTAAGTCCTGTTGCGTGTCTCGCGCGATGTGGCCACGCCCTCTTGCGCATCGCGTGATCTGCCATAAGGTCTCGATATGAAAGAGGATCAGACAACCTTGGTGATGGCGGGCGCGCGCGAGGCGCATGGCGTGATTGCGGGGCTATTGGGGCGCGGACGGCGCGTGATCGCGAGCCTGCCGGAACCGGAACGGGTGTTTGAGCCGATACCGGTTCCGACCCGTATCGGGGGCTTTGAACAGGCGGATGATATGTGCGCCTGGTTGCAACAAAATGGCGTGGGCTGCGTGATTGATGTGAGCCACGCGTTTGACGCTGAGGTTTCGGATATGGCAGCGCAGGTCAGTGGCGCGCAGAAGGTGCGCTATATGCGCTTGCTGCGCCCCAGCTGGCGCGCGACCCGTCAGGATGGATGGGAATTCTATGACACCATATCCGCGGCCGCGCGTGATGTTCCGCAAGCCGCCCGCGTCTTCAGCAATACCGGGCGCGCGTCGCTGCCCGCGTTTGCCGATTTTTCGGGTCAGGCCCTGTTTCTGCGTCAGACCGGACCCTCGCAGCATCCACCGCCCTATCCCTTTGTGAAATATATTGTGGGCACGCCGCCATTCTCGCAAAAGAGTGAAGAAATACTGTTTCAGGAACTGCGCATATCGCGGTTGATCTGTCGCAACGTTGGGGGGGCTGCAAGCAGATCAAAGCTGCTGGCGGCACGGCGGCTGGGAATACGCGTTTCGATGATTGAACGCCCGCCCGCACCCGAAGGCATGCCGCAGGTGTCAACCGTGGCAGAGGCGCTGGCGTGGGAGGCCAACCCTTGAGTGTGGGGCGCATCATACGGACGGACGCGGATGTGAGCGAGGGTGCCGCATGGCTTGCGCAACACGATCCCGTGCTGGCGCGCGCATATGCGGCAACCGGACCTTTGCCGCTGCGCCGCAGGCCGGATGGCTTTGGTCAACTACTGAGCGCGATTGTCAGCCAGCAGGTGTCAACGGCCTCGGCGCGCGCGATATGGGGCCGGTTGCAGGATGCAGGCGTCGATACTGTCCAAGGCGTAAAGGCGCTGGATGAGGCCGAGTTGCGCGCGCTCGGGCTCAGCCGCCAAAAAGCGCGCTATGCCCAGGCGCTGGCTGCGGCGGAGATCGATTTTGACGCGCTGCGTGAACAGCCCGACGACCACGTGATCAAGACGCTCACGGCGGTGACGGGGATTGGGGTGTGGACGGCAGAAATCTATGTCATGTTCTCCCTGGGGCGCGCCGATGTGTTTGCGCCCGGCGATCTGGCGCTGCAAGAGGCCGCGCGCGTCCTTTACGATCTGCCCGAGCGGCCAAAAGAACGCGCGCTTCGGCAGATGGCGCAAAATTGGTCGCCCTGGCGGTCGGTTGCGGCGCGGCTGCTCTTTGCCTACTACAGACACGCAAAACAAAGGGACGGGATTTCATGACACGGGTATTGAATGCAGAACGCCGCGCGCCGGTGTCGGGAGACACACGTTCGGTTGTGGTGTTCCTGCATGGCTATGGTGCCAATGGGGCGGACCTTCTGGGGCTGGCCGATCCGCTGGGTGAACATTTGCCAGACACGCTTTTTATCGCCCCGGATGCGCCGGAGGATTGCGCCGGTGCGCCGATGGGGTTCCAGTGGTTCCCGATCCCGTGGATTGACGGCTCCTCAGAGGAGGAATCCATGCGCGGGATGGCGCAATCGGTTGCGGATCTGAATGCCTTTCTGGATGCGTTGATGGTGGATGAGGATGTATTGCCCGAGCAGGTGGTGTTGTTCGGGTTTTCGCAAGGCACGATGATGGCCTTGCACGTGGCCCCGCGCCGGGAAGATGAGATCGCCGGGGTTGTCGGGTTTTCGGGGCGCCTGCTGAGCCCAGAAGCTCTCGCGGATGACGTGGTTGTGCGCCCGCCGATCCTGCTGGTGCACGGGGATGCCGATGACGTCGTGCCGCCTCAATCCTTGCCACAGGCGGCGGAAGCCTTGCAGGAAGCGGGTTGGAAAGACGTCTTTGCCCACATCATGAAGGGTACGGGTCACGGCATCGCGCCTGACGGTCTTTCTGTGGCACTGGCCTTCATGCGCGACAAGCTGAGCCTCTAATTCTCGGCCAAAACCGCTCCAAAACGACGCCCTCTTTCAGTGGATAAATAAGGCTGGTTGGCGACCGGACCCATTGTTGCGGGCGTTTTTCCGCGCAAAGTCGAAAGGCGTAGTCCAAATGGATCATGACCCGGCGCGCGCGGGTCGTGTAGTTTTCAAAGACATTTCATTTGGAGAAAAACATGATTTTTAAATCACTGAAGGGTGCGATCATTATCGCAACATTTGTATTTTCCGGGAGCGTCGCGCTGGCGGATAAGAAACCACGTGCGTCAAAACCCGCGGATCCGAATCAGATCATTCAGACCTATCTGGGCAATACCTGGGTCTGGTCGCGCGGCGGGTCTTACTGGGGTGGTGGCGGCACATTTCAGGCAGTCTGGACCAGCGAGAAGAACGGCAGCAAGTCTTATGCAGATGGAAAGTGGTATGTGACCTCAAAAGGGACGCTTTGCTATGAGGCCGTTTGGGAATGGAAAGACAAAGAGGAAGCGGACAAGGTTGAGAAAAATTGCTGGCAACATGTAGTCGATAAGGAAGGGCAGGTTTGGCAACGCCATCACGAAAAAGAAGAATGGTACAAGCCCGGCCCGGAAAAGATAAAGAGCGGTAACGCGATCAAAGCGGAGTACAGAAAACACCGCAAAGCCGTTGGTGGATAGGGGCCTGTCTGCTGATGTGAGGGCACCTTAGCAACCCGTTTTGGGACGAGCATATGCCGCCCATGCTATTTCAATGACCCGCAGCCCGGCGCTTAGCCCTTGCGGTATGCGCCGGGGCTTTGCCCGTATACGCGTTGAAATTCAGTATAGAAATTTGACCGGGTCAAAAAACCCGACGCCTCACCGATGATGCCAACGGGGTCCTTGGTGTCGCGCAATAATTGCGCGGCCTGACGCACCCTAAACCCGTTGATGAATTGCGACACATTGGTGCCGGTCTGGCGGTTGACGGCTGATGATAACGCCCGGTCCGTTACACCCAGACGCCGCGCCAGGCGGGTCAGGGAGAGGTCCGGGTCGGTAAACAGCTGGCTTTGCGTCAGAAATTCCTCCGCTTGGCGCAGGATGGCGGCGCTGTCATCGGTCTGTGGGGCACCGGGATGTGCGGAGTGGGCCGGGGTTTTCGCAACCCAGAACACCGCCCCCGCAAAGAGTGTGATCAATGCAAGGCTGCCAAAGGACAGGAGGCGAGACACGTTTTCCCCCTGATTTCTGGCAAAATCGACGGCGATGACCGCATCCATCACACAGGTTATGGCCAGCAACATGATGCCCAGAAGCATAAGGCGGCGCATCTTGGGAACATGGGCGACGGCCAGATGCGACAAGCGATCCGGACCGCCTCGCCACAGGCGCATGAGTAAAATCGCATAGGCGGCGTAGCTGAGCCCGATCATCAGATCGAGCGCAATGCGGGTCTGCGGTATGGCGGCGGTGATCGTGCTCAGGGCGAGCGCAACGCCCAAATGTTTCAAGACTGTTCGCGCCAAAACGTCGCTGTGATCCGACAAGGTCACAAAGCCGAGGTAGAGCAGGGGGCCGATCCAGAAGGGCAGGAGGCGTTGCAGAACGAGAACGCCCTCGATCTGATAGGCAAAACGCAACGCCACCAGGATGGTCTCGACCATGATCACGCCGACAAGGGCGACAAAAAACGTCTTGGCCCCGCGCATCAACCAGGGCCGCGTGAGGATCAGCAGCCCCATCAATGCCGCACATAGTGTCAGAAAAAGGGGAAGGGGGATGGAAATCACTGTTTTTCCTGCATTCTGTGGCGCGAACCTGTCCTGAAACGGCTTTCAGGACATGCCCCCCATTGCCTGAAATAGGGCGGCGGCTCAAGTCAGGAGCATCCCCAAACCAATGCAAGGATGTTTGATATGAACCGTAAACTCACCCCTCTCGTTGCTGCCTTTGGCCTGGTCATGTTGACGCAGATGCCGGTTGCGGCAGAGATCCAGACCTTTCGCCCCGCCGTTGCCGAATTTACCGCAGCGCACCCCTCCCCCGAACGCCGGTTAGACGGTCATGTTTGGTATCCGACGCTGGCAGAAGGCGAGGAGGGATTGTTACGCGCCAGTGCCGTCTGGCGCGATGTCACGGCGCATCTGGACGCGCGCATCGCTCCCGGTGTCTTTCCGGTCGTGCTGATTTCACACGGCATGTATGGTAATTCGCTCAATCAGGCGTGGCTGGCCAAACGGTTGGCCGCGGAGGGTATCATCTCGATCATGCCAAACCATCCGGGCACGACAAGCTTTGGCCGGGACCCCGAACAGGCCCGGCAATTGTGGCTGCGCGCAACCGACCTCAGTGTCAGCTTTGATACGCTGCTGAGCGATCCGCGTGTGGCGGATCATATGGACCCGACGCGGGTTGCGGCGGTGGGTCATTCCCTTGGCGGATACACCGTGATGGCGGCGGCCGGCGCGCGCCATGATGTGGCCCATTTCAATCAAAGCTGTGTGAATGCCGCCGAGCGCGCCGATTGCAACGCGCTTGAGATGTGGAAAGTGGGTCATAGCCCGGATGATCTCGACATGCTGCAAAGTGACCGTTCCGATCCGCGCATTCGCACCGTCATTCCTCTTGATCTGGGCGGGGCGCAGACCTTTGATCCGGCCAGTCTGGGGGCGATTGACATGCCGGTGCTGGTGCTGGGGTCGGGGCGCCAGGACATGCTCGATCAGGACGTCGAGTCGCGCGCGCTTGCCAAGGCGCTCCCGGCTGACCTTGTCACCCATGAGGAGATCGCGCAGGCGGGACACTTCGATTTCATGGGCCTTTGCGTGGAGGGCGGCTATGACATCCTCAAGCAGGAGGAGCCTGGCGATGAGATCGTGTGTCTGAAGGGCATGACCGAGCGCGCTGCACGTCATCAACAGATTTTCGATCTGATCATGGTGCATCTGAAAAACACCGGCGTGCTTAAGAACGGCTGAGAGATAAACTGCCCGTCTTCACGGGGACGGGCAGTTTGACGCATCCCTGTCATGCTGGCGTTACCAAAACACTCTATCCAGCCTGCGACATGTTGTGGTCCACGAGGGGCTTGCCAGACGCAAACCACGAGATATAGTCACACTATCGGCGGGAAGGTCCCGCCGGACCGGACGCGGAACGGCAGAGGGTACGTTTGACGATGGATGGCAATTTCAGAACGGAATTCACGCGTAACCCGGCAAGCCTGCGGCATCGCCCAGCACTTGTTCTCAACGCGGATTATCGCCCGTTGAGTTATTATCCGCTGTCGCTTTGGCCCTGGCAGGACGCGATAAAAGCCGCCTGGCTGGACCGGGTGGATATCGTCGCGGAATATGACGATATCGTGCGCAGCCCCAGTACACAGATACGGATTCCGTCGGTCGTGGTCCTCAAAGACTATGTGAAACCGCAAAAACGTGTGGCTTTCACGCGCTTTAATTTATTTCTGAGGGATGAATTCAATTGCCAATATTGCGGTGCAAAGGGCGAGTTGACCTTTGACCACGTCGTGCCGCGTGCCAATGGCGGCGTGACGAGTTGGCAGAATGTTGTCGCCGCTTGTAGCCCTTGTAACCTTAAGAAAGGGTCAAAACCGCTGCACCGGACCGGTATGAATCTGCGCAAACCGCCGCGCCAGCCCGGTGCCGAAGAGCTGCGTAACATGGGGCGCAAATTCCCTCCCGGCCATCTGCACGAAAGCTGGATGGATTTTCTCTATTGGGACGCTGAACTGGAAGCATGATGCCCTCTGCCGCGACCAGGCTGCGAATGGAACCATAGTTTTCACAATAGCGGGGTTTTTGGTTCCACACAGGAAGCATCGGATTTACCGAAGCTTGCTGTGAAAAATATATCGTTGAAGATCAGTTGGAACTTCTTCGCTCTAATAGTTTGAGTTTGAGGCGTTGCTAAGCCAGTTCCGGCTTTCTTAAGCCGCAGAATCCTTTCACGGTCACAACCTGAGGTATTCATCGAAAAGGCATATTGATGAAAAAAATGTTCCGCACGCTCCGTCATCGTATGAGTTGGACGAATGCAAAGAAGCTGCTCAACCCGGCGGGAATATCGATGAGCCATGGGTGGGATGGCACGCTCAAGAAACTCGATGCATCACCCCAGGAATTCGATATGGAAAAGATCGAACACGGATTGGCGGCATATTGAGGTGCCCCTAGATTTCTAGACGCTTTGCTTGGTAATTTTGGAACCAAGGGGAGACGGATATGAGTAAGGGAATACGGTTTACGGATAGGTTCAAGCAGGACGCTGTGGCGCAAGTTGTTGAGCGTGGATATGCGGTCAGCGAAGTAGCTGAGCGACTCGGGATTAGCACCAAGTCGCCGTACACTTGGAAGGCGCAGTTTGCGAAGTGGCCACGTGTCAGATCGGAGGTTGCGCGGCAATGTCGCGAGAGGGTCTAAAGCGCGAGCTGGCCCGGGTGACCGAGGAGCGGACAATCTTAAAAAAGGCGACCGCGTACTTCGCGCGCGAGTCTCAGTGAAATACGCGTTTATTCACTGCCCGGCAGGGTATTGTGCAGCAATATCCCGAGAGGGGAGGCCCATCGTGCAGAGTTTTCTGTACGGTCGATGTGTCGCGTGCTGGCTGTGCATTTCAGTGGGTTCTATGCATGGCTTAAGGAACCGTTAAGCCAACGTGCGCTTGAAGATGCACGGCAAACCGATCTGATCCAACAAGCATGGACGGATAGCGGCAAAGTATATGGATACCGCAAGCTGCAGGATGATCTACTTGATCAAGGTGAGATCTGTTCTGAGAACCATGTTGCGCGGTTGGCCAGTCTCGCGGGCATCACGGCGCAAATCGGCTACAAACGGTGACCTGGTCGTTATGGCGGCAAACGGGAGCGGATCAGGCGACGAACGTACCTCACACGCGACGCAGCAAGGCAAGACGTGTTCGACTACATCGAGATGTTCTACAACCCTACACGCAAGCACACGAACAATAGCATGCAGTCACCGGTTGACTATGAAATGGAACAGCAGAGAATGAACAAGGCAAGCGTCTAGGAAACTAGGGGCACGTCAAAGAACGGGCTCGCCAGTGGGCGGAGCTCGAGCAAAGGGAACTGAATGGTGAGTGCATTTCGGATGCTGAGCGCGACGCTGTCGAAAGAATACAGCCTCCTTCGATCAAAACCGTCAGGAGTTGGATTGCCGCTCTTTCGCCGCTGGAGGCATTACTGACAGGGAAGGGACCGGATTTCATTCTTCAGAATTGTCTTGCCGTCGGTATGGGATTGAAGGTCGAACGTGCTGGTCAGATTGTGATGATTGACGAGTATCCCGCGGATCTTATGACCATCACCCCCTTTGGTTTTATGTTTCATTGGCTGGGGCACGAAAAGGTGAAAAGGCTTGGGATTACTGCAGATAAGCCTTTGAGGGTGATGATCTTGGCGATGATTGATGCCTAAACCGCGAGCTACAGTGCAAACATGACAGCCCAGTGGCTTCAGCCGACAATCCCTTTCAATGATGATGAAGTTACTCAAGGGTATTTCGCGCGTATCGGTCATTTCCAAACTGGTGTAGATGCTGGCCGTTTATGTCGCTTCTTTGACCTTGCCCGTGCCGATTTTCGCGATGGCAACAACCAATGCGTCGAAGTTATCGCTGCCACATCCGGCGAGAGTTCATCCCGTCTCGAACATAACGGTCATTCAGCAAGATACAAGCGACATGTTGAGGTTGCGAGGCGAGAGTCTTGGATTGTCGATGGTCAGGTGGGTTTCTGTTAGATTTTGCCCACGTTGCCTTATGGCGGACGAGGATAAGGTTCCCTCCTTGGGAAGGGCCGCTTGGCGGTTTCGATGGAGTTGGCTTCTAAAGCCCGTGGTTGCATGTCCCGTCCACAACATCGCTCTTGTCACGGCTCCGGCGAAAGACCCGGTGAATGCATTTGACCTGCAGAAGCTCTCCGCGCAAAGTCACCTCGACCTTGCCCCACAAGAAAATCCAGAGCCTCTCTCACCTGGATCACTGCAGCGATACGTGCTCTCCCGCCTAAGTGGCCATGTCCCCATGACGGAAGGGGATGTCGGCTTGACCCGCGGTAATTTCAATCTGGATGATCTATCTGATTTTCTGGATGGCGTCTGCGCCGACACGCAGGTCATTACAGATGAAGCCGACGGTTTCGTTGACCTGACGCATGCGGCGCGTGGCCGTTCTTCAACCGCTGAGATCATTGGATGGCAGGTTACGGGGAAGTTGAAAGAAACGGGTCTCTTGAAAGGTTTCAAGCGGCTCGACCATCTGCGGTTTCGCCTTTCTGAAATCCGACAGCTGGTAGATGTCTCGCGTTGGCACGATTTGCACCGTCTTACAGCTGTAGCGCAAATCCTTGGCACCAATCTGGGCGCGGTAAAGCTTTTGATCTCCGGGAAAAGGGGTGGGGCTTGGCTAGCTGCTGCTCTGGCCAAAATGACCCGGGGTCTTCCCGGCTCCGCATATGTTTCGTCGACTGAGATCGAGTGCTTCAAAGAACGATATACAGCTCTCGGACTTGTCGGCAGGTCATTCTGTTTGAACCACCGCAAAGCAAGAACGGTGGTTGAGGCAAATGGGGTTGAGCCGGTGATCGATCCAGACTGGCTCGGTGCGAGGGTTTACCTGCGCGCCGATGTAGACGCGCAGGCAGACAATTTGTTTCAGGTAACAGCCGAAAAGTTTGCTGCGAGGCCAGAAGTCTAGGCAACGCCCGAAACTGCTTCTTTCGGTGCCAAAAAGGCTAAAGTGACGTAATTTGGGGAATCCGATGGTTCCATCCGGTGAATCCGATGCTACTCTTGTTTGAATGATGGCCCACCGAGATGTTGAAAATCAACGACTTAGGGTATCAACATTGTGAATATTATGCTACCTTTCACAGAGGCGTGTTTTGGTCTGTTCGTAAGTGAGGGGCGGTGCGCGCTTTCGAAACGAACGCGTCAAGCTGTGCGTGACTTTTCGATCGGAATTCTGCCCACCGCTGCCGTCTTAATCGCTCACAACAAAGGGCTACGCCGCCAGATCAACCCAAACCGGCACGTGATCGGATGGCTTGTCGCGCCCGCGCACGTCTTTGTCGATGGCACAATCCACAAGCATATCTGCCGCTTGTGGGCAAAGTAGAAAGTGGTCAATACGGATGCCATTGTTGCGGTTCCAGGCACCCGCTTGATAATCCCAGAAGCTGTAATGCCCCGGACCGGGCGTGCGCGCACGGAAGGCTTCGGTCAGCCCCAGGTTGATCAATTTGCGAAAAGCGGCGCGACTTTCTGGTCGGAACAGCGCGTCCTCGCGCCAGCTGTCGGGCTTGGCCGCGTCTTCCGCTTGGGGGATGATGTTGTAATCGCCCGCCATCAGAAAAGGGGTCTCTTCGGCGAGCAGGGTTTTTGTGCGCTCCAACAGTCGCGCCATCCAGTCGAGTTTGTAATCAAACTTGGGGCCGGGTGCCGGATTGCCGTTGGGAAGATAGAGCCCACAGATCCGCAGCGGCTGTTTTTCGCCGATAATAGTGGCCTCAATCCACCTGGCCTGCGCGTCATCGGGATCACCGGGCAGGCCGCGTGTCACGTCTTCAAGGGGGTGCTTGGAGAGTATGGCGACGCCGTTGAAACTCTTTTGTCCATGGGTTTCCACGTTATATCCGCGCTCTTCGAAAATCTCCGTCGGGAAGGCCTCATCGACCGATTTGATTTCCTGCAACAGCGCCACATCCGGCTGGGCCTGATCCAACCACTCGGGCAAGGCATTGATGCGCGCCTTGATTCCGTTGATATTGAAAGTGGCAATCTTCATGTGAACGCTCCCGATCCCGTAGGCTGTACCGCTATCGCGCAATGGGGGCTGTTGGGCAAGTGCTTAGCCGGATTCGAGGCTTCAGGGCTCCATTTTACCATGTGATTCTCGTTAAACGTTAACGTTAACACCCTCCAAAAGGTTAATATCCACAGGTTTCGCCTCTGTGGATAAAAAAAAATTAACCAAATTTCCCAGGATGAGTTTTGTGGCCGCCCCGCCGGCTATATGCGGTTTCTCGTGTGGATAACTGATGGTTAACATATTATTAACACGGAATAATCTTGGTTTCTCAGATCAATCGGGCAAGCGTTAAGGTGCAAACTTCATTTGAAAGGGATAACCATGAAGAGCAACGCAATGAGCGCACAGCCAGCAACACAAGAGATTTTCAACAAGGTTAACGATCTGCACAATGGTGGCGGCACGGATCTGTTTGTTTCCGCTTCCGTTGAGCAGGGCTCGTCGGTTTTGCACGGTGCCGGAACAGGGCTTTTCGTTTCCGCATCGGTGGAGCAGGGCTCAACCACATTGAGCGGTGCCGGGACGGGCATGTTCGTTTCGGCCTCTGTGGAGCAGGGTTCGACCACGTTGAATGGTGCCGGCACGGGCCTGTTTGTCTCTGCTTCTGAGGAATAGGGGCGCGCTAGGGCTGACGTTCTGAAAACCAAAGCGTGCAGCCCCCCCCTAAGACCACCCAAAAAGCCGGTATCATGGATGCTGTTCTGGGTTCCGGCTATTTTCTCTGCGGCAAATTCATCGTTGAAAGGAAGACCCCCATGTCAAACGTCATCTCTTTGGGTTTGCCGCACAGACCAAATCTGGCACAACGCCAGGCTCTCTTGATGCATAATTTTGCGCACAACCGCCGCGGCAAGGAGGATGTTTTCTGGCTCAAGGAAAACGCCGAAATCCTGAATATGCTTGCGACCAGCGGCGCACTTCTGGGGACTGAGGCGCTCGCGCCTTATCGCGATATCTATGACAGCCTCGAAGAGAAGTTGAAGTTCTTTCCGCAGTATTACCGATTTCTGATGTCGATCTGCCTCGACCTCGAAGATCTCGGAATGGGGAGTGGCAAGGGGACGGCTCTGTGTGACTGGGCCGTTCGGTCGGGCTTGGCAGAGGCAGAACTCTCTGATTTACAACGCGCGGAGGCCTTACGCCTTGTGGCACGGCGCGGTTTCAAAGGCGATGACCCGGCCCTCACAGAGCGGCTGCATCGTTTTATGAACCGGCCGCAGACCTTCGTGCTGCCAAATAAAAAGGCGGCCTATGAGCTGACCCATATCGTTTTTTACCTGTCGGACTATGGGGTTGTTAATCCCCAGCTGAGCCCGGCGGCGATCACCAGCCTCGAATTTGTCGGGCTGCTGGCTTATCTGGATCAGGATCTTGATCTGCTCGCAGAGGTCTGTGTGGCCCTGCGATTTGCCGGACACCTTCCCAGCGCGATCTGGGAGGATTGGGTTGGCGCAGAGATGAGCGGATTTATCCTGCAATCGCAAGGGAGCGGGCAGGGGGACGTCTATCACACCTATTTGGTGACGTCCTGGTGGGCCGAATTCGCGGAGCGCCCTAGCTTTCCCGGTGTGCCCGCCCAGAACGGATTGCACATCACCCGCCACGCGAGCCGACAGGGGCCCTTGCGCGCGATGTCAGAATATATGTTTAATCTCGGTACAGCGCGGCGCGGCGACTGGGAGGTCATGCGCCAGGAAATGTCGGATATTGTCGGTCAGGACGGTTTGGACATCCTATGTGGTGCGGAACAATCCTGCGAGAGATTCGGTGAATTCTTTGAAGGGTTTGCCCGGTATTGATTTATAAATCAATACCTTGTGACCCGATGTTCATGTCACATCGAAAACGATGTACCACAACCGCAGGAGCTTGAGGCGTTCGGATTGTTGATGACAAACCGCGCGCCGATCAACTCTTCGGTGAAATCGATAACGGCCCCTCCCAGGAACGGCAGGGACACGGCATCCACGACGACTTTCTGGCCTGACCCTTCGAGAATGAGGTCATCCTCGCGCGGATCATCCAGCTCAATCTCATATTGAAAACCGGAACACCCACCGCCCTCTACCGCAATACGCAGGGCCTTGCCGTCCTGTGCGGCTCCGATCTCAGCGAGGCGATCAAAGGCGCGCGGGGTCACTGTGGGAGGAAGTTGCATATGCGTGCTCGCTCAATCGGTTTCATTAAGTCTTCCGTTGCAATATAGAAACTCTCGACACAGGCGACAAGGACCAGCCCAAAATGACGGCTCCATATGCCTCCAATCCGCTGCATACCCGGGGACGGTACGTGCGGGAAGAGGAAAGCACGTTTCGATCCTGCTTTCAGCGGGACCGCGACCGGATCATCCATGCCAGCGCGTTTCGCAGGCTTAAACACAAGACGCAGGTCTTCATCGAACATGAGGGCGATTATTATCGCACGCGGCTGACCCATTCGATTGAGGTCGCACAGGTTGCGCGCACGATCTCGGGGGCCTTGCAGCTTAACCCCGAACTGACCGAGGCGGTGGCGCTGGCGCATGATCTTGGGCACACACCTTTTGGTCACACCGGGGAGGACGCATTATCGGTGCTGATGCGGCCTTACGGCGGATTTGACCACAACGCCCAGGCCATTCGGATTGTGACCGATCTTGAACGCCATTACGCTGATTTCGATGGGCTTAACCTGACCTGGGAAACACTGGAGGGTCTTGCGAAACACAATGGTCCTGTTACCGGCGATATCCCCTGGGCGCTGGAGGCGTATAATGCGCACCATGATCTGGAATTGCACAGCTATGCCAGTGCGGAGGCGCAGGTTGCCGCGATCGCGGATGACGTCGCCTATAATCACCATGACCTGCATGATGGCCTGCGTGCGGAGCTGTTCTCCACGGATGAGCTGGCGGCCCTGCCGATCCTGAACGCCTGTTTTGAAGAGGTCGACACGAAATATCCCGGCCTGAATTATTACCGCCGCCGTCACGAGGCCCTGCGGCGGTTCTTTGGTGTGCTGGTAGAGGATGTGATCGGCTTTGCTCAGGCGCGCCTGATGGACATGCAACCGCAATCGGTCGATGACATCCGCGCGGCCGGACGCACGATCATCCGCTTTTCTGATGATGTGTTTGCCGATTTGAAGGTTATCCGCTCCTTTCTGTTTGATCGCATGTACCGCGCTCCCAGCGTGGTCAAGATGCGCACTCAGGTAACGCAGGTGGTTGAGGAGCTTTTCCCGTATTTCATGGCGCACCCGGATCAATTGCCCAAACAATGGCGCAAGGATGTCGAAGCCGCACAGGATGAAACCGCGCTGGCGCGTATTGTGTCGGATTACATTTCCGGCATGACCGACCGCTTTGCCCTGCAAGAACATGAGCGGCTTGTCGGCGGTTGATCCACGCGGCGGCCATGTGTGGTTGACCCGGCCTTGGGGCGTGATAAACCGCGCAAAGCTTCTATAGGAACCGTATCATGAACCTTTTTGCCGATATCCGCGCGCTTGTGCTTGACTGTTTGCAAGACATGACAACCTCCGGCCAACTGCCCGAGGGCTTGGCCACGGGCAATGTGACGGTTGAGCCGCCCCGCGATGCGGCGCATGGCGATATGGCGACCAATGCGGCGATGGTTCTGGCCAAACCGGCCGGTTTGAAACCGCGCGACATCGCAGAGGCTCTGGCCGAACGGCTGATCAAGGATGCACGGATCGCCACTGCCGAGGTTGCGGGGCCGGGCTTTTTGAACCTGCGCCTCGCACCTGTGGTCTGGCAGGGCGTTGTCTCTGCCGTATTGGCGGAGGGGACTGATTTTGGCCGGGCCGCTTTGGGGCAGGGCAAGAAGGTTAACGTGGAATATGTCTCGGCCAATCCGACCGGGCCGTTGCATGTGGGCCATACGCGCGGCGCGGTTTTCGGGGATGCGCTGGCCTCTCTGCTGGATTTCGCCGGCTACGATGTGACGCGGGAATATTACATCAATGACGGCGGCGCGCAGGTCGATGTGCTCGCGCGCTCGGTCTATTTGCGCTACCTCGAAGCGCATGGGCAGGAGGTCGCCTTCCCTGATGGAACCTATCCGGGCGATTACCTCATTGCGACCGGCGTGGCGCTCAAGGAAAAGGTGGGCGATGCCTATCTCGACAAAGGCGAACAATTCTGGCTGCAAGAGGTGCGTAGTTTTGCCACCGAGGCGATGATGGATTTGATCCGCGCGGATCTCAAAGCGCTGGGTGTCGAGATGGATGTGTTCTATTCGGAAAAATCGCTCTATGGCACCGGTCGCATTGAGGCCGCGATTGAGGATTTGCGCGGCAAAGGTTTGATCTATGAGGGCGTGCTGGAGCCCCCCAAAGGCAAGAAGCCCGAAGATTGGGAGCCGCGCCAACAGACGTTGTTCGCCTCCACCGAGCACGGCGATGATGTGGATCGCCCGGTGCAGAAATCGGACGGCAATTGGACTTATTTCGCGCCCGATATTGCCTATCATTTTGATAAGGTCAGCCGGGGATATGACCAGTTGATCGACGTTTTCGGCGCGGATCATGGCGGGTATGTCAAACGGATGAAGGCGGCGGTTTCCGCGCTCTCAGAGGGTCAGGTGCCGCTGGATATCAAGCTGACGCAATTGGTGAAGCTGTTCAAAAACGGTGAACCTTTCAAGATGTCCAAGCGGGCAGGGACCTTTGTGACCCTGCGCGATGTGGTCGATCAGGTGGGCTCTGATGTGACGCGGTTTGTGATGTTGACGCGCAAAAACGACGCGATGCTCGATTTTGATTTCGACAAGGTGATGGAGCAAAGCCGCGAAAACCCGGTGTTTTACGTTCAATATGCCCATGCGCGGGTGGCCTCCGTGATGCGCAAGGCAACCGAGGCCGGGATTGCGGTGGATGAGGCGACCCTGCGGGGTGCGGACCTCAGCCTGCTGGATCATGAGGCGGAATTGGGTCTGGCGGCCAAGCTGGCCGAATGGCCGCGTCTGGTTGAAACCGCCGCGCGCAGCAATGAACCGCATAGGGTCGCGTTTTACCTTTATGAGCTTGCGGGAACTTTCCATGCGCTCTGGAACAAGGGCAATGACGTGCCATCGTTGCGTTTCGTGCAGGATGACCCAAAAGTCACAGCGGCGAAAATCGCCCTTGCGCGTGCCACCAGCGTTGTAATTGGCGCAGGTCTTGGTATTCTCGGCGTCACACCGGCTGAGGAAATGCGGTAGCAAATCGCGCCCTCCGCCAGAGCAGAGCATTCCAAGACAGACCACCGGGGCATGTATCCCGGCGGCAGCGAGGCGAAGATGGCGGATATTCAATTCTCCCATGGTATGGGGGCCTACGGAAACGATTCCGATGGCACGAAGGCGGATGAGTATTCATCCAACTCCCTGACTTTCATGACAAATATTGCAGGTGCGCTGGTGTCGCTTGCCCTGATCGCCGGGGTCGGCGTGTGGGGGTACAAGCTGATGGTACGCGATGTCAGTGGGGTCCCCGTGGTGCGCGCGGTTGCTGGCGAAATGCGTGTGCGTCCCGAAACGCCGGGCGGGCAAATGGCCCGCCATCAGGGGTTGGCGGTCAACGCCGTGGCCGCCGAAGGGCAAGCCGCAGGTCCGGTTGACAGTGTCATGTTGGCCCCCCAAAATACCGATCTTGCGCAGGAAGACCAACCCATTCGCGTCACGAGCGTTGCCCCTGTGACGCAGCCCGCGCCGCTCGCGCCCGCATCCGAGACCTTTGGCACGGATAAAGCCCCCCAGACGCGCCTGTCGCAGGATTTGCAAAACGGCGATATTGATGCGGTGGTGGCAGAGTTGATCGCCGGTACGGATCCCCTGGGCGGTCTTTCCGAGCCGCCGGAAAACGTCTCGCAAACCGAAAAATCACAGCGCACAGTTGCGCGCCCGAAATTGCGCCCCGCGAATATCGCGACATTGCAGGCGGCGGCCTTTGTCCCGAATGCGCCGGCTTCCGAAATCGACGCGGCGTCCATCCCCGCAGGCACGCGCCTTGTGCAGCTTGGGGCCTTTGACAGCGCCGATGTCGCGCGGGCAGAATGGGCGCGTCTGGACGCGCGGTTCGGGGATTACATGCAAGATAAATCGCGCGTCGTACAAGAAGCGCAATCGGGCGGGCGTATCTTCTATCGGTTGCGCGCCATGGGTTTTGTCGATCTTGGCGATGCGCGTCGTTTCTGTTCCGCTTTCAAGGCGGAGGGGGTGGATTGCATCCCCGTTGCGGTTAAGTGAGCCACTTCGGCGCCACAATCCTGGACGCGGAGGGGCTGCGCCTGAGTGGTGCGGAAAAGACGTTTTTTCGTGAGGCCAACCCGTTCGGTTTCATTCTGTTTGCGCGCAACATCGACACGCCGGATCAGGTGCGCGCGCTTTGTGCGGAAATGCGCGACAGTGTTGGGCGCGAGGCTTTGATCACCATTGATCAGGAGGGCGGTCGGGTCCAACGTCTGCGCGCACCGCAGTGGACGGAGTGGCCTGCACCGCTTGATTTTGTGACGGCCAGCGGGGAGGCGGCGGAACAGGCGATGTTCCTGCGCTACCGGCTGATCGCGGCGGAGCTCAAGGCCATCGGAATTGACAGCAATTGCGCGCCCATGGTCGATCTGGCCGGGCCTCAAACTCATGATTTCCTACGCAATCGCTGTTACGGGTCTGATCCGGGACGGGTCGCCGCCTTGGGGCGGGCTGTGGCGCGGGGCTTGCTGGAGGGCGGCGTTCTGCCGGTGTTGAAACACATCCCCGGACATGGGCGCGCGAGCCTGGACAGCCACAATGATCTGCCGCATGTCAGTGCGGATCACGCCAGCCTGAGCGCGCAGGATTTCGCGCCTTTTGCCCTGCTGAACGATCTGCCGATGGGGATGACGGCGCATCTGGTGTATGAGGCGCTGGATGATCGCCCGGCTACGCTCTCGCCCAAGGTCATGCGTGTGATCCGCGAAGAGATCGGGTTCGACAATCTGATCATGACCGATGATATCAGCATGAAGGCCCTGACCGGATCCTTGACCCAGATCAGTAGGGACGCGCTGGCTGCTGGTTGCGATGTGATCCTCTATTGCAATGGTCCGCTGGCGGGGCGACGCGAAGTGGCCGAGGCCGCCGGTGTGATGAACGCGGCGGCCCAGACCCGCGCGGAACGGGCGCTAAAGATGCGCAAAGCCCCCGTTGATATTGACATTGAGGCCGTACGCGCGCAGCTTGACAGGCTGTTGAACAAGGCGTGAAAACTGGCCATGGCTGAGGATTCCTTTGAAGAGGATAAGGTAAGCGTCGCGGATCGCCTTGCCGCTGAGGCGCTGATCGTTGATGTCGACGGGTTTGAGGGGCCGCTGGATTTATTGCTGACGCTCAGCCGAACCCAAAAGGTCGATCTGCGCAAGATTTCCGTGCTGGCCCTGGCCAAACAATACCTTGCCTTTGTGGAGCAGGCCAAGGCGCTCCGGCTGGAACTGGCGGCGGATTATCTGGTGATGGCGGCCTGGCTGGCCTTCTTGAAATCACGGCTTTTACTGCCGCCGGACCCCACGGAAGACGGTCCCTCTGGCGAGGAGCTTGCCGCCCATCTCGCCTTTCAACTCGAACGGCTGCAAGCCATGCGCGATGCCGCCGCGCGCCTTATGGGGCGGGACCGGTTGGGGCGTGATTTTTTCGCACGCGGGCAGGTGCATGAGGTCACACGCACGCGCAAGGTTGAATATACCGCGACCCTGCTCGATTTGATGCAGGGCTATGCGCGCATCCGCACCCGCGATGATTTCCGCCCCTTCGTGATGGATCGCGACGCCGTATTTACCATGGAGCAGGCGCTGGAACGGATGCGTGGGCTGATCGGTTTCGCCGGAGATTGGACGGATATTTCGAGCTATCTGCCCGAGGGCTGGGAGCTTGATCCGGTGCGCCGTCGTTCGGCCACGGCGGCGACCTTTGCGGCCTCGCTGGAGCTTGTTAAAGAGGGGCATCTGGAGATACGCCAGTCAGAAATGTTCGCCCCGCTCCAGTTGCGCAAGAAGGACAAGCCGCAGTGATGGATGACGCCCCCGAACCGATTGAGGAAAGCCTCTTTGAAGCGCCCCCCATGGGCGAGCAGGAGCGCATGATCGAGGCGATTCTCTTTGCCACGGCGGAACCGATTACGCTGCGCGAATTGGCGGCGCGGATGCCGCATGGGTCGGACCCTGCCGAAGCGCTTGTGTATCTGCGCAAACGCTATGAAGGGCGGGGCGTGACGCTGTGCCGGATCGGGGATGCCTGGGCCATGCGCACCGCGCCCGATCTGGGGTTTCTGATGCAGCGCGAAACGGTGGAGACACGCAAGCTGTCACGCGCGGCGATCGAAACGCTGGCGATCATCGCCTATCACCAACCCGTCACCCGCGCCGAGATCGAAGAAATTCGCGGTGTGTCCGTCAGCCGAGGCACGGTTGATCAGCTGTTGGAAATGGAATGGATTCGTTTCGGACGGCGCAAGATGACGCCGGGGCGGCCTGTGACCTTTGTGGTCACCGAAGAATTCCTCGATCACTTCGGTCTTGAAAATGCACGCGATTTGCCCGGGCTCAAGGAGCTTCGCGCCGCTGGACTTTTGGAAAACCGCCCGCCCCCCGGACTTGGCGTTCCCGGACCTCGGGAGGAGGGCGAAGAGGAAAGCACGCAAGGCCAGAGCGAGCTTTTCGAGGACGATTAGGTCCCGCCTCAAAACTGCCGTTTTTTGTGTCTAGGATATCTGTGAAGCGAAGCAATCACGGATTTTATCATGGAAAGAGTATTTACAATGATCCTGCGTCGGATCACCTGGCGTCTGATTTCAAAAACTACGAAAACGGGTGCGCGCCGAGGACAAAATCACCAAAGACGCATCGACGATCTGCGGACTTAGGCGCGTCGTGGCACAAACGTAAGAGCCCCGCAGGGGATCCCATCCGATATCAAGCTGGTTTGAAATGCTTGCTCAATTTCAATCCCTGACCTTGATAGTTCGAGGCAATCCCCACCCCATAAAGTTGGGTTGGCGTTTCGCTCATGTGTTCATAGACCAGTCGCCCCACAACCTGCCCGTGTTCCAGAACAAACGGTGCTTCGTGGCAGCGCACTTCCAACACGCCGCGCGATCCGGCACCCCCGGCGGCGTCATGCCCGAAACCGGGATCGAAAAACCCCGCATAATGCACGCGGAACTCGCCCACCATCGCGAGGTAGGGGGCCATTTCGGCGGCATATTCGGGCGGGATCGTGACCGCCTCGCGGCTGACCAGAATATAGAACGCGCCGGGGTCCAGAATGATCTGGCCATTGTCGCTATGAACTTCTTCCCAATAGGCGGCGGGCGCGTAGTGGTTGATCAGATCAAGATCAATCACACCGGTGTGCGGCTTGGCGCGGTAGCCCACAAGCGTGGTGTCGGGCAGCCGCAAATCCACAGAAAAGCCCAAGCCATCGTCGATCACGGGCGCCCCATCCACAAGCGGGGTTTGCGCATGCAGGGCGCGCAGGGCGTTATCATCAAGCACTGCTTGCCCGTCGCCGAAACGGATCTGGTTCAACCGCATGCCCGGACGCACCAGCACCGAAAAAGAACGGGGGCAGATTTCTGCATAAAGCGGGCCAGCGTATCCCGGCGCGATCCGGTCGAACTCGGTGCCGCCATCGGTGATCAGCCGGGTCAGAAGGTCCAGCCGCCCGGTGGAGCTTTTGGCATTGGCCACAGCCTGAATGCCCTCGGGCAGGGCGAGCGATTCCATTAAGGGCACGACATAGACGCAGCCCTTTTCCAGCACCGCACCATCACTTAGATCCACGCGGTGCATTTCAAACGCCGCGATGCGATCCGAAACCCGCTCACCGTGACCTGCCAGAAACGAGGCGCGTACGCGGTAGGCCATCGTGCCAAGGCGCAGATCAAGGCTTGCCGGTTGGATTTGGGCCGCGCTGATGGGACGGGTCGAGGCGATTTGACCCTGAGCGATCATGGCGGTGATATGTTGGTTTGGCAGCACGCCGCTCATGTGGTTTCCCCTTGATGTGCAAAGGCCCGCGCGAAGGTTGCGCGGGCACTTGGCATATGTCGGATGTTGGTCGGGCTAGCAGGACTCGAACCTGCGACCTTCCGTCCCCCAGACGGACGCGCTACCAGGCTGCGCCATAGCCCGACATTAGCCGCTTCATACCCGATCTGCGGGCCGAGGCAAGCATCATTTTCCATGCGTCAATCTTTGGCGACATCTTTGGCCGCGCCGTCCATCGTCGTACGCAGGCGGATCAGCTCATCAAGCAGGGGCTGGATCGCTTCATGCTGATCGGAATTCAACGCATTCACGCGCGACAGGGCGGAAAGGGCTGCGGGTTTTGCCGGGATATCCGCCTCGGCGGGGGGGAGCGGCGCGTCCACCACGCGCGGTTTGACCTGGGGCTCCTCCGGTGCGTCTAAGGCGGCTTCCTCCATCGGGGCATCGGGGGTCTCGGACGGTTTGCCCTCGGGTGTTGCCGCTTCGGTGTCATCATACTCCGCCGGGGCATCTTGCGGGATTGGTTCCGGCGTTTGAGATGTCGCGGGTGCGTCTGGCGTCACGGGCGCATCGGCACTGGACGGCGGTGCGGCCTCACCCTCATCGGGCAGGGTGCGCGCACGGCGCACAAAGCTTGGCGTTGCATCTGGTGATGAGTCTGCCTCCGAGCTTTCTTGCGGGCTTTCGGTGACCTCCGGCGCGTCCGGTTCGACCAGCGGTTCTTCTTGGGGGGGGCGCTCGGCTTCGGCCTCTGCGTCTGCGGGCTTTGCACAGCTTGGGTCTGTTTCACGGGTCGCGCTATCAGACGGGGCTGCGGCGTCGGAAACGGGTGGCGTTTGTGCGATCTCGTGCGGGGGCGCGGGAGGTGCCGTGATCTCTGCGTCAGTAACGACGGCCTCCGGCTCGGTTTCCTCGGATGCCGTGCTGCCCTCGTTCGTTTCGGGTTCCGTCTGCGTGATCACGTCAGGTACGGCTTCCTCAGACGCGGAGCGATCCTCGTTGGTTCCGGGTTCCATTTCCGGCTCCGCCAAAATCTCCGTCGGCTCTGCCGCCATATCATCGGTCTGAGGTGGTGGTGGGGAATCGTGCGGCTCGGCAGTCGCCTGCTGCGGTTCCTGCTCAAGCGGTTCAGGGGAACCCTCAGAGCTCGGCTCTTGAACGGCTGAGTCCTCCTCCTGCTGTTGCTCTGGCGGGTCTGCCTCGAGCGATGCAGGCGCGTCCATTTCTACCGGGGGCGTACCCCCCTCAGGTTCACCAGGCTCATCGGGCAGCTCCTCGGAGGTCTCTTCTTCATGAAGGTCTTCGGCCATTTCGGCAGCAATCTGTGCAGCGACGGCCTCCCGGCCTTCTCCAGATTCGAACGCGTCACCGCCCTGGATCACCGCCATGGTCAAATCATCCAGCGCCTGAGATTGATCGGCGACATGAGGCAGACCTTGTTCGCGCAGGATTTTCTGCACGCCCTTTATCGTAAGCCCATCATCATGGAGTAATTTCTTGATGCCGCCCAGCAGCAGCATGTCAGCGGGGCGATAATAACGCCGACCGCCCGCACGTTTGATCGGTTTGACCTGCGCGAATTTGCTCTCCCAAAAGCGCAGCACATGAGCCTGCACGCCCAGCCAGTCAGCGACCTCCGAGATCGTGCGAAAAGCGTCAGGAGACTTTGACATCAGATCAGGACTTGTTCCCGTCTGCCACGCGATCCTTCATCAGGTGCGAGGGGCGGAAGGTCAGAACGCGGCGCGGATTGATTGGAACTTCTTCGCCGGTTTTCGGGTTCCGCCCGATACGGGCCGACTTATCGCGTACGGAAAAGGTTCCAAATGAAGAGATTTTAACCTGCTCGCCCCGTACCAACGCGTCCGACAGATGCTCCAGCACCGATTCGACAAGCTGCGCGCTTTCGTTGCGCGATAAACCCACTTCGCGGAAGACGGCCTCACTCAGATCCATTCGTGTCAAAGTCTTCTCGGCCATGGTTGTCCCCCTCTTGGTTTTCAACAACCATAGGGCGGTAGGATTTTCAGAGTCAATATCAATGGCTTGGCGGATGGCGTTTAGGCAGGATTTATCCCCTACCAGCGCAGCACAACCGCCCCCCAGGCCAGACCCCCGCCGATGGCCTCGGTGACGATGACGTCGCCCTCCTTGATTTGGCCGCGTGCGCGCCCGACTGAGAGCGCCAGGGGAATCGAGGCTGCGGAGGTGTTTCCGTGATCCTGAACCGTCACCACGACCTTTTCCATGGGCAGATCAAGCTTTTTGGCCGTGCCCTGAATGATGCGGATATTGGCCTGGTGGGGCACGATCCAATCGACATCTGCCGGGGATATGCCTGCGCGCTCCATGGCCTTGGTGGCGGTGGAGGCGAGTTTTTCGACCGCATGGCGGAACACCTGATTCCCCTGCATCCGCAAATGGCCCGTCGTCCCGGTGGACACGCCCCCATCCACATAAAGCAGGTCCTTGTGGCGACCGTCCGAATTCAGATCCGTTGACAGGATCCCGCGGTCCTGCGCCGTGCCCGCGCCGCTTTGTGCTTCAAGGATCAAGGCACCAGCCCCATCCCCAAACAGCACACAGGTCCCGCGATCCGTCCAATCCATGATGCGGCTGAAGGTCTCCGCACCGATCACCATAACGCGTGTCGCCTGACCCGCCAGGATCAGCGCATTGGCGGTGCTCAGGGCGTATATGAACCCCGCACAAACCGCCTGTATGTCAAAGGCAAAGCCGTTTTCCATGCCCAGTTCCGCCTGCACCATGGTGGCCGCAGAGGGGAAGGTCAGATCGGCCGTCGATGTTGCCACGATGATCGCATCAACGTCTGACGCCGCAAGGCCTGCGTCCTTGAGCGCCGCACGCGCCGCAGCACTGGCCATGGAGGAGGTGGTCTCCCCTTCTGCCGCGAAATGGCGCCGCTCAATCCCCGAACGCGCGCGAATCCATTCGTCGTTGGTATCCAGCGTCGCCTCGAATTCCGAATTGGGCACCACACGTTCAGGCAAATAATGGCCAACGCCTTTTACAACCGCGCGCAGGGTCATGCTTCGCTCTCCTCTGCGGGCAGGGCCGCAACGCGCGCGGCCAGCTTGTCGGTGAATTTGATATCGGCCAGTTGCGCGGCCAGTTTGATCGCCGCGGAAACGCCGGTGGCATCCGCAGAGCCATGCGATTTGACCACCGTGCCGTTCAGCCCCAGAAATACGCCGCCATTGACACGGCGCGGGTCGATTTTCTTTTTCAGACGGTTCAGCGAGGTATAAGCCAGCACCGAAGCCAGACGCGACAGAGGCGAATATTTGAACGCTTCACGCAGGCGATCCCCGATCAGGCGTGCCGTACCTTCGCCGGTCTTGATCGCAACATTGCCGGTGAACCCGTCCGTCACGATCACGTCACAAGCATCGCCCGAAATATCGCCACCCTCGACGAAACCTACAAATTCGAACCCCGCATCGCGGCTTTGGTCGCGAATCAGCTCATAGGCCTCCTTGAGTTCGGGGCGCCCCTTGTGTTCCTCAGTCCCCACGTTCAACAGTCCGACACGCGGATGTGGCAGATCCAGACCGTTGCGCGCATAGGACATGCCCATCAACGCATAGCGCAGCAGGTCTTCGGCATCCGCCTTCACATCCGCACCCACATCCAGCATCACATTGAAGCCTTGAGGGTTGGAGGAGGGATAAAGCACCGCGATCGCAGGACGGTTCACGCCGGGCAATTTGCGCAGACGGATCATGGACAGCGCCATGAGCGCGCCGGTGTTGCCGCAGGAAATCGCCACCGTGGCGGCCCCATCCCGCACCGCCTCAATGGCGGACCACATGGAGGTGTCCTTGCCATTGCGCACGATATGGCTGGGCTTGTCATCCATGCTCACCACGCCGGTGGCGTCGCGGATTTCAACGCGCCCCAAAAGGGCGCGCTTGCGCTCAACGAGCGCGGAGAGTTGCGCTTCGGGTCCGTGCAAAATGAATTGAATATCAGGATTTTTGCGCGCTGAGACGTCACATCCCGCGACGATTACCGCGGGGCCTTCATCTCCCCCCATCGCATCCACCGATAATGTGATGCGTCTGGGTTTTGCTTCTGCCTGTCCGGCCTGCGCCGTCATGTACGACTGCCCCTCAAACCCGTGCCCCTTATTGTTTTAAGGGACAGGTTTAGGCTGCGTCGTCTTCCAGATCAATCTCTTCTGTGAGCGCGACGATTTCTTTGTCGTCATAATGGCCACAGGCGGCACAAACGTGGTGCGGGCGCTTCAACTCACCGCAATTGGTGCATTCGTTGGGGTTCGCTGCAACCAGGGAATCATGCGCACGACGGTTGTTGCGACGCGATTTGGAGACTTTGTTCTGTTGAACAGCCATTGTCTTGGGCCTTTTGTCTTTCGGGGCCGGTCGCGCAAGCGGGCGCGGGGCCGAGTTTCAATTTCGTTCCCAGCAATCGGGTGTGACGTGCGTTTAGGCCTATGCCTTCACCTTGTCCAACCCTAATTGGGTGAGCCGCGCAAAATACTGTGAAAATATCGCAACGCAAGGCGTTTTTCGCAGGGTATTTAACAGAGGTTGGAGACCTGTATCAGGAGGCGTCCTCTTCGGGGTCGGACATTTTGTTTCTGAGGGCAGCCAGGCCTGCAAAGGGGCGCGCATCCTCGTCCCGCATCGGCGTGACGCCCGGTTCGGCATGGACGCTCTCGCCCAGGGCGGCACCTTCGCTGCGCGGATAAAGCGGCAGGGCCAGAACCAGCGCCTCGATCATCACCGCTTCGGGGTCGATCCAGGCCCCAAGGGATTCGACACTATCGTCGTCTGGCATTTCAATCTCGACGTCCTGTGCATCATCCAGGTCATTCAGATAGGTCCGGCGCACTGGCACATCAATGCGAGTCGTCACCGGTTCAAGCGTCACGCCACAGGGCTGCACAACAGTTGCACCCAGTTTGCCCGATAAGACCCAATCAGACGCCCCCTGCGCCATAACCTCACCGTTAAAGGAGAGTTTGCGCAGAGCCAACAACCCCAGGTCGTCACCCAGAGCGTGAAGCGCCTTGGTATCGGGGCGGATCGTAAAACCGGTTGCGCTGTTTTGCTTAAGCTCCGCAACACGAAGCGCATGGGGGGCGGGGGGGATTTGCTTGGACATCTTACACTTTCGTTTCTTGTACCATGGGCGTTGCATGGTGTAAGCGGGATAAGAGCCGACACGCACAAGGGCAAGAGGGCACGACATATGGGTTTGGCGAGCGCAGCGATAAAAAGCACTCCCAGAGGGATGAAATGGGCGACCGTGGTGTTCCTGTGTCTGGGGCTTGCGGCGTGCAGTGGGCGATACCGCGATCATGGTTATGTGCCGCCGCCGGAAGATCTCGAACAGGTGGTCGTGGGTATTGATACGCGCGCCAGCGTGGAGCAGACATTGGGCTCCGCTTCATCGCAGTCGGTGGTTGATGATGGTAGCATTTATTTCGTGCGAAGCCGCGTGCGCACCCTTGCCATGCTGGCCCCGGAAGTGGTCGAGCGCGAGGTTGTGGCGATCAGTTTTGACGCCGGAGGTATCGTTTCCAACGTGGAAACCTTTGGGCTGGAAAAGGGTCAGGTTGTGCCGCTGGCGCGCCGGGTCACAAGTTCCGGCGTAAAGGATAAATCCTTCCTGCGTCAGCTGTTGGGCAATATCGGTCGCTTTACGCCGGGTGTGTCGTCTCTGGACGGCTAATGCCTGCGCCAGATGCAAGATGGCGCAGGGCGGGCGAATCGCTGGGGTGTCGCGGGCACGGGAGTGTTGTGTGACATCTGCTGAAAACTACCGCTATGGGGTTCGTTTCACGACCGACAAGGAAGATATCAAATCCGCGCAGGCCTTGCGCGCCCGATGTTTCGGGCTGGATGCTCACCTGGACCGGGACGCCTTTGATGCAGGCTGCGCGCATGTGCTGGTGTCCAGGGCTGACAGGGACGATTTGGTCTGTACCTTCCGCATGCTTGATCTGAACGGCGCGCAAATCCACAACAGTTACGCCGCACAGTTTTACGATCTCTCCGCGCTGGCAGGCTATGAGGGGCGGATGATTGAAATGGGTCGGTTCTGCGTGGATCCGGGCCTGCGGGATCCGGACATCCTGCGGCGTGCCTGGGGGGCGATCACGGCTTATGTCGATGCCAATGATGTGAAACTCCTGTTTGGTTGTGCGTCTTTTGGCGGGACGCAAGTCGCCCCCTATATGGATGCCTTTGGCTTGCTCAAGGCGCACCATCTGGCCCCGAAACGCTGGTCACCTCGGGTCAAGGCCCCTGATGTTTTCCCCTTCGGCGCGCGTATGCACCAGAAACCGGACCTAAAACGGGCCATGGCGTTCATGCCGCCCTTATTGCGCAGCTATCTGATGATGGGGGCCTGGGTCAGTGATCATGCGGTGGTCGATCACGATATGAACAGCCTGCATGTGTTCACCGCGCTGGAGGTCAGCGCAATTTCGGCCCCGCGCAAACGCCTGCTGCGCGCGCTTTGCGAGGGGGTTTAGCGCGCTGCGTGAGGAATATTGCATCAGATCGGAGAACATGCGTTGACGCTCGCGCCGATGCAGCTTAGCTGCCCGTCATGGCACGTATACCCTTATTGCAACTCAATGAAATTTCGCTGACCTTTGGGGGGGACCCGGTCTTTGCCGATCTCAGCCTGGTGGTGCAGCCCGGAGACCGTCTGGCGCTGGTCGGGCGCAACGGGTCGGGCAAATCCACCTTGATGAAGGTTATGGCTGGTCTGGTGGAGGCCGACTCCGGTGGTGTTGTGCCGGGGCCGGGGGTGTCGGTGGGGTATATGGAGCAGGACCCGGATCTGGGCGGCTTTGAGACCCTTGGGGAATTTGCCGCCCATGGGCTTGAAGCTTCCGAGATGTATCTGGTGGAGCGGGCCGGGGAGGGGTTGAAGTTTGACCCTGCACGCCCCGTTGCAACGGCCAGTGGGGGAGAGCGGCGCCGTGCGGCATTGGCACGATTGATGGCGGGCAGCCCCGATTTGATGCTGCTCGATGAGCCGACAAACCATTTGGACATCGAGGCCATTGCCTGGCTGGAAAACGAATTAAAACAAAGCCGTAAGGGCTATATCATCATCAGCCACGACCGCGCGTTTCTGCGCGCGCTGACCCGCGCCACGCTATGGGTCGACCGCGGCGCGGTGCGCCGGCAAGAAAAGGGATTCGCGGATTTCGAGACATGGCGTGATCAGGTCTGGGAAGAGGAAGACACCCAGCGCCACAAGCTCAACCGCAAGATCAAATCCGAGGCGCGATGGGCGGTTGAGGGGATTTCTGCGCGGCGCAAACGCAACCAGGGCCGTGTGCGCGCGCTGCAAGAATTGCGCGCAGAACGCGGGGCGCAGATTAGCCGCCAGGGAACCGCGGCTATGGCCTTGGACGCAGGGCCAAAATCCGGCCGCAAGGTCGTGGAAGTTACCGATATCACCAAGGCCTTTGGCGAGAAATCCATCCTCAAACCGTTTTCCCTGACCGTTCAGCGCGGGGATCGTATCGCCTTTGTCGGGCCTAACGGCGTAGGTAAAACCACGTTGCTCAACATGCTGATCGGGCGCGAAGAGCCTGACAGCGGGACGGTCAAACTCGGCACGAACCTTGAGATTGCGCTGTTTGATCAGGCGCGCGCGCGGCTTGATCCGGATATGAGCCTCTGGGACAGTTTGACGGGCGATCCGGACATGCGCGTGTCGGGCAAGGCCGATCAGGTCATGGTGCGCGGTATCCCCAAACATGTGGTCGGATACCTCAAGGAATTCCTCTTTGATGAGGCGCAGGCGCGCGCGCCAGTGCGGGCTTTGTCGGGGGGTGAAAAAGCGCGTCTGCTGCTGGCCAAGATCATGGCCAAGCCCAGCAACCTGCTGGTGCTCGATGAGCCGACCAATGATCTGGACGTTGAGACGCTCGATCTTATCCAGGAACTCCTCGGGACTTACGATGGTACCGTTCTGCTGGTCAGCCACGATCGGGATTTTCTGGACCGCGTGGCGGCGACCACCATCGCGATGGAGGGCGATGGCAAGGCGACGGTTTATGCCGGGGGTTGGACCGATTACATCCGCCAGCGCGGTCAGGATGATTTTGCCGGGAGCGTGACACCTTCGAAAACATCTGCTCGTGGCGAAAAGCCTAAATCCTCGCAGAAATCAGGTTTGAGCTTTACCGAAAAACACCGCCTCGAAGCCTTGCCGGCGGAAATTGCCCGTTTGGAGGCGGAAATCGCCAAGTTGGAAGTGCTGCTGGGCGATCCGGCGCTGTTCACGGACCATCCGGTGAAGTTCCAAAAGGCGACGGATGCCCTCGTGGAGCGCCACGAGAAGTTGCAAAGCGCCGAAGAGGAATGGCTGCTGCTTGAAGAAAAAGCCGGTGCCTGAAAGGTTTGCATTGAAATCGACCCCCGCCTTTATTGTCTGACACCAGAACGTTTCAGGCGAAACGGAATGTATCGCTCGGGCACAGAGTGCCGCTTGTGATGATGCGGCACTTCAAGACCCGAGCGGTACTTTTGCGCGCGCCTAGCGCATGCGCAAAGCCCCGTCGATGCGGATCACCTCGCCGTTGAGATACCCCGCGCTGACGATGAACCCGGCGAGGCGCGCGTATTCATCCGGGTCCCCCAGACGCGGCGGGCAGGGCACATCGGCGGCCAGTTGTGCCTGGACCTCCTCGCTCAAACCCGCCAGCATGGGCGTCATGAAAATACCCGGCGCGATGGTCATCACGCGGATACCGATGCGCGCCAGGTCCCGCGCCATGGGCAGACATAAGCCAACAACGCCGCCCTTGGAGGCGGCATAGGCAGCTTGGCCTTTTTGCCCGTCAAATGCGGCGATGGAGGCGGTGTTGATGATGACCCCGCGCGCACCGTCTGCTTCGGGCGCATTGCTTTGCATCGCATCCGCCGCCAGCCGCGCGACATTAAAGGTACCGACCAGGTTGATATCAATGCTGCGTTGGAAGGCGGCAAGCGAATGGGGTCCGTCCCGCCCGATGGTCTTGATCGCATCGGCGATACCGGCGCAGTTCACGGCGGCTGTGATCCGCCCCATTTTGTCGCGGGCAAAGCGTAGAGCGGCCTGGACGGAGGCTTCATCGGTGACGTCGGCTTCAGCGAAATGAGCGTTGATCTCTTGTGCGATCTGCGCACCGCGCGTGGCATCACGGTCCAACAGCGTCACCTGCGCACCCTCATTGGCAAAATGGCGCGCCGTCGCTTCGCCCAGACCGGACGCCCCTCCGGTAATGATCGCCGCCGTCGTGTTCAGATGCATCAAGGCCTCCATGGTATGAACCTGCGTTCATCTGATCACGGGAGCGGGGGAGCTGTCTAGATGCTGCCCATCAGGCGCCTGTCCAAATGTGCCACTGGTCGCAACAGTTGGCTGAACGGGGGCCAGTAAATCCATGTGCCGCCAAGCGGTCGCACCTGCGCCCCTGTGCCCAGCTTGAACCGCGCCAGGCCCTGACCTTCTTCGGTATCCACAACGCCCAGTTCCAGCCGTTCGACCCCCTTGGCCTTGCACCATGTGATCGCGCTCCACAGCAACAGGGTATGGGCCGAGGCGATGCGCCCGGACGCGCGGGCGTGCCCGATGTGATAGGTCGCCGATGTGCCGTGGCGCAAAATCAGGATGGCCGCGACGGGTTCACGGCCCCAAAAAGCGGTAAACAACTTGGACTGGCCGCGATTCTCGCGTCCATAGGCCAGCGTCAGATCGATCGGCCAGCTGCGATAGCGCCGCCGCGTTTGCTGAAGCGCGTCCGCTTGCAAAAGCCAGTGGTCGGGATCATCGGGCATGTTCTGGCGCGTCAGGCGAAGACTTTGCCTGCGGGCGTGTTTGAGACGATTGCGCCATTTCTGGTGCAGCCCTTTGTGCAGCGTGTCGATATCCGGGTTCAGATCAATCTGCGCGATGCCTGAGGGGCTCACCAGAGGCACCGCGCCGTATTTATGCAGCGGCATCGGCGTATCGGGGGCCAGAATCACCGGACCTTTTGCCTGAAGCGATTTGGCGGTCTCGATCAATTCTTGTGGGGATTGGGGCGCGGCACGTGTGATCATATGAACGGGCAGGGGGCCGAGTTGACGCTGCAAAGCCAGCGTGCCGTCCGCAAGCCGGTGTGCCGGTGTACCAAGGCTGATCAGGGCGCGCTCGAAAGCCTCGCTTTGCTGGAGCGCGCCGACATCATGCAGGGGGGCGGAATCAAACATGTCCGGTATTAACCCGGCTTTTACCTAAGTACCGGTTAATGGTGCCATGAAAAAAACCGTCCAAGGCGTATCCGCCCCCGCTCCTCGCATGACAAAGACCGCCGCGTTCCTGATCGCGACCGGTATGTCGGTCCCGGTATTTGTGATTATCTCTATGGTGGATTGGCTCTGGTTTTAGCCGAGCTGCACCATGGCGTGACGTTTCTTGCCTGCGCTGAGCTTGATCGGGCTTGAAAGCGCGCCCGCGTCGATCATCAGACCCGCATTCGTCAGGGGTTGATCATCCAGCCGCGCGCCGTTTTCCGCGATCAGCCGTTTGGCCTCCTTGCCGGACCCTGCAAGGCCTGATTTTACGATCAATTGCACGATGGAAATCCCATCGCCCAGATCGCTGGCCGATAACGTCAGGGTGGGCAGATCATCGCCAACACCGCCTTTTTCAAAAACCTCACGTGCTGTGAGTTCTGCGGTTGTCGCTGCATCCGGGCCATGCAAAAGCCCGGTAATTTCATTGGCCAATCGCACCTTGGCCGCGTTGACTTCGGACCCTTGCAATGCGCCAAGGCGCTCACATTCATCCACCGGCAATTCGGTATAGAGTTTGAGGAACCGCCCCACATCCGCATCCGTTGTATTGCGCCAGAATTGCCAGAATTCGTAAGGCGAAAGCATATCCGGGTTCAGCCAGATCGCACCGGATTGCGATTTGCCCATTTTCTTGCCATCCGATGTGGTAAGCAGGGGCGACGTCAGACCGTAAACCTCACCATCAATCACACGGCGCGTCAGGTCGATCCCATTGACGATATTGCCCCATTGATCCGACCCCCCCATCTGCAACACACAGCCGTAGCGGCGATGAAGTTCCATAAAATCATAAGCTTGCAGGATCATATAATTGAATTCGAGAAACGACAGAGATTGCTCCCGATCCAGCCGCGATTTGACGCTCTCAAAAGACAACATCCGGTTGATCGAGAAATGCCGCCCGATGTCGCGCAGGAACTCGAGGTAATTCAACCCGTCCAGCCATTCGGCATTGTTGATCATCATCGCGTCTGAGGCACCATCACCATAGGTCAGATAGGCGCTGAACACCTTTTTGATGCCCGCGATATTGTCGTCAATCGCCTGCGCATCAAGGAGCGGGCGTTCATCGGCGCGAAACGACGGATCGCCCACTTTGGTGGTGCCGCCCCCCATCAGCGTGATCGGCTTATTGCCAGTTTTTTGCAACCAGCGCAGCATCATGATCTGAATAAGCGAGCCCACATGCAGGGATTTCGCTGTGGCATCAAAGCCGATATACCCCGGTTGACCACCCTTGAGCAGCGCCTCATCCAAGCCCTGATAATCGGTGCAATCAGCGAGGAAACCGCGCTCCATCATCACGGATACGAAATCTGATTTTGGGTGGTAGGTCATCTTGCTTGCTCTCGCCTTGAATTGCGCCCAACCTATAGGCGCTGGATTGACAAAGGAAAAGGCTTTGAAACGCAGCCTCACGAAAACCGGCCCCGTGACGGCCGTGGGCACCATGAGCGGCACCTCTCTGGACGGGGTGGATGCGGCCGTTTTGCGCACGGATGGTCACCGGATCGAGGGTTTCGGGCGCTCGGGGTATCGCGCCTATACCGCGTCTGAGCAGGCTGTTTTGCGGGAAGGTTTGGGGCAATGGTCGGGTGCGCGCGTCCTGGCGGCAACCGCTGTGGTTGAGCAAGCGCATCTGAGCCTGCTTGAGCAATTTCAAGACGTCGATCTGATCGGTTTTCACGGCCAGACATTGGCCCATGCGCCGCGCACCTGTGGCACCTTGCAGGTCGGGGATGGTGCCGCTTTGGCGCAGGCTCTGGGCTGTCCGGTTGCTTGGGATTTCCGTTCGATGGACGTGGCACAGGGGGGCGAGGGTGCGCCGCTTGCGCCGTTTTTCCACTTCGCCTGCGCCAAATACATCAAGGCCACCGCGCCGCTGGTTTTCTTGAACCTTGGCGGCGTTGGCAACATAACTTATGTTGACCCGAATTTTGAACGACCAGAAGAGCCGGGTGCCCTGCTGGCCTTTGATACGGGCCCCGCGAACGCGCCGCTGAACGATTTGCTGCAATCGCGCCTTGGGCTTGCTTTTGATGAGGGGGGCAAAATTGCGCGCGCTGGACAGGTGTCATCTGCCGTAGTCGCGCAGCTCCTGCAACATAGATACTTCGCGAAAAAACCGCCTAAATCGCTGGATCGAAATGATTTCCCTGAGATAACAAATTGGGTGGCGCAGCTGAGTGACGCCGACGCTGCCGCAAGCCTCACGGCCCTCTGCGTGGCCGGGGTGGTTGAAGGCATGAGGCATTGTCCCCAGACCCCGTCGCGCGTTCTGGTCACCGGCGGCGGGCGGCACAATCCGGTTATGATGGAGATGTTGGCGCGCGATGTGCCGTGTCCCGTGGCGCCTGTCGAGGCGGTTGGGCTGGACGGGGACATGTTGGAAGCTCAGGCATTTGCCTATCTTGCGGTGCGTGTTGCGCGTGGGCTTGCGACCTCCTGTCCTGCGACGACCGGCGTGGGCAGCCCGGTGAGCGGTGGGACGCTTAGTTGGCCGGATGAAACAGAAGTCGCGGGGCCGGGCGTGGCGGACACCTGATCCAGATAAGTTTCGCCGTTATTCGCGCGGAATGTCGAATCTGGGCGGGGCCAGCGCGACCCCCTCAAACTGGAAACCCGGCGATACCGTGCCGTTGACCCGCAGGTATTCCCTGATCGTTTTCGTCGCCTGCAAATGTCTCTCAGGCACAATCAATTACGGTGCACCTGCGTGCAATTACGGCGCACCTGCGTGCCAGATCAGGTCTGAGCAGATGATCTCTGGCGGGGCCTTCATCCGTTGTACTGAGTGACTGAACAAGCGGCGCACCCGCGTGAAGAGCCAGATTTCGGTGGCATCGACGGGGTGCCAATGGCGGCTCTCCGCTGCGAACAGCAGAAAATAAAAACAGGTGTCGATTAGTCGCCCTGCGTTTTCAGTCGCGCAGGTCTGGTTTATAAGTACCCTGGACCTGTCGCGGTTTGATGCCGCTCCTTTGATAGCATTTACTGCACCAAAGGAGACGGACTATGGGACTGAAACGAACGGACGAATTCCGCCAAGATGCAATGCGTATCGCATTGACCAGTGGGCTGACGCGCAAGCAGGTGGCTGACGATCTGGGTGTCGGGATGTCGACGCTGAACAAATGGATCACCGCGCACCGAGATACAGACGTGGTTTCCAAAGAGGATTTGAGCCTCGCTCAAGAGAATGATCGACTTCGACGGGAGAACCGACTCCTGAAGGAGGAGAGGGAGATCTTAAAAAAGGCCACCCAGTTCTTCGCGGGCCTAAAGCAATGAGATTTAGGTTTATCCACTGCCCGGCAGTGCATTGAAAATGCACGAGAGAGGAAGAACGCAGGTGCAGCTTCCCAGCCAACCGGTTGTGCAATGTTGTGGGCGTCAGCACAAGCGGGCTACGCGCATTCCGCAACCGTCCTGCCAGCCGAAGACGGCGGTCTGACTTGGTCACGCTTGCGCACATCCATTGCCCGGCAGTGTATTGAAAATACATGAGAGGGAAGGAGCGGTCCCGTCTCAGCCCGGGCAGCTATGGTCGACCGCGCATGACTGAAGAGCTGAAGGAGATCGGTCTGAATGTTGGCCATCGTCGTGTTGGTCGTCTGATGCGTCAGAACGGAATAACCGTGGTCAGGACCCGTAAACACAAGGTCACAACCATTGCCCGGCAGGCGATTGCACAGCAATCTGCTGAGAGGGGGACAGCGACCATAAGTTCAACATAGCGCCGAACCTGCTGGATCGGGACTTCACCGCAGATGCGCCAAATCAGAAGTGGGCTGGTGACATCAGCTACGTTTGGACCCGAGAGGGTTGGTTGTACCTGGCTGTCATCCTCGACCTGCATTCAAGGCGCGTCGTTGGTTGGGCCGTCAGTAATCGCATGAAGCGCGATCTGGCAATTAGGGCGCTGAAGATGGCGATTGCATTCCGGTTACCGCCGAAAGACTGCATTTATTACCCGACAGGCGATTACAAGGTAATCTGCCGAGAGGGCACCACACGGATCGCGGCAGCCAATATTGTTCTCATGATTATCAGAAGGTCCTGCGCCAGCATGGCTTCAAGGTATCGATGAGCGGCAAAGGAAATTGCTATGATAATGCCGCCCCCTCTCGGCAGATTGCTTTGCAATCGCCTGCCGGGCAATGGTACGCTTTTGAACGGAAAGTGGCTTAAACGAGCACCTGGGGCGGCACAAAAGCGCGACAGGTCCACAATCGTCCCAGCCCGAGGATGCGTTTGAGATGCGCGAAGAGCATCTCAACTTTCTTGCGCAGCCGCATTGAGATTGCGTATTGCTTGGTCTTGGCAATGTCGCGGGCGACCTGACGGGCGTCTTCATGTTCTTCGCGGGTAATTTTTCGCGCATCAGCATTCGGGCAGCATTGCATTTCTGACAGACAGGCCTGACACGTCTGTTTAAGGGCCTTATACTTGGCGACGCCTTTGCCGGTTGGCCCACGATTTGGGTCAGAATAGTTGCGCCGGAATTGCTTGAGCGGCTCGCCTTCCGGGCAGATGTATTGGTTATTCTCCGCATCCCATTCAAAGTCCGCGCAAGACCATGTGCCATCCGTGCGGCTCGCTTTATCCATAACCGGAATGTGCGGTTCGATCTTGCGATCAACCAACCACCCGAGCATCGGGCCGGAACCGTAAGCTGTGTCCATTGCCCGGCAGTTGATTGCAAAGCAATCAATGAGAGGGGGCGATAATCCATTCGGGATGCAGATCGAACGTGTCTTTGACCCGATCCAACATTGAGCGCACAGACCCGACTTCTGCTTGCCGGATTGATCGTCTGGCCTCCACATCGACGATCACGGCATGATCCGTGTCGATCAGGTAATTGGTGGAATAACTGAAGAACGCAGGGCCTTTACGGGCTGCCGTCCATTGGCTTGCAGGATCAGAATGGGACGTGAACTTGGGTTCAACCTCAGATGCTGCGCCAAAAGCTGCGTTATCCAAGACATCAAGATACTCCTTCACGGCACGCGGCGCATCGTTTGGATCGATGGCATTATGGTCCCAATCTTCCTTCGGCGTCGCGTTTTGTTTGTTCGCATCTGCCTCGATCAAACTGGCGTCTGCCGCAAGGCGCTGGCCACTCACCAAGCCATCCGCGATGCACCGAGCTACGGTCTTCTCGAACAGGTGTCGCAACAATGCACTCTCCCGGAAACGCCCATGCCGGTTCTTGGAGAACGTCGAGTGGTTCGGCACCGGATCAGATAGATCGAGGCGGCAAAACCAACGATACGCCAGTTTCAAATGCACCTCTTCACAAAGACGGCGCTCCGAGCGGATGCCAGAACAATAGCCCACGAGCAGCATGCGCCCTCTCATGCATGTAAACATGCACTGCCGGGTAATAGATCAGCAGTTCTGGGTCGATGGACGGGCGGCCAGTGTGGCTATAAAAGTCCGCTAGGTATTGGCGGATGTCGCTTAGATCAACGAACCTATCAATTGACCGCAGCAGGTGATCTTGGGGCACATGATCGTCAATCGAGAACTCGTAAAACAGCGCGCCTTGTGCTTCTTGCTTTGGTCCCAGCATCGAAATCACCCCCGTTGCTAAGGAAAATTGAATCAGCGAATAGCCACCCGATCAAGCAAGAGTTTTTCAACAGAATCGGCTCAGTGCGGCCTTCCAAAGCGGTCGCTTGAGAACTAGATAAAGCACATAAAACCTCAAAGACCGGGCCTAGACGCAATCTGTTCAATAGCTGAGGGGATGGGTGTAAGCATCAACTGGCTTATTGGTCGATCTGACGAACATCTGGCCCCCGAATTCCGAACAGAAGATTATGCGCTGTTCTGTCATTCTGTGGTGATACGGTTGCTGTCAGAATTAATGCCACTTGCCGAAGATACCCCAGAAGCATTCAACGGCGATTTGTACCAGATAAATGGAATTAGCCACGCTGATATCGCGGCGGCTGCCATGTTGGACTTTATGTCGGTTGTGAACACCCAAGCAGGAAATGCGAGCCGCCCAAAGAGACACTTCGAACGTAATTTTAAATCGATCTGCGAAGCCGCCTTCAACAGCGGTATTCAATCTGATTTTTCGAAAATTTTCGAGCGTAAACCGTATACTAAAAGGTTGCCGAAATAATTCGGCAAACATTGATTTCATTACATCTCAAAATTATGGGGTGTCAGACCTACTGTCGCCGCCCAGGTCCGGGGATAGTGCCCCCTCGGGATGCGGGGAGAGGTTCAGGTGCGCGATGATCTCTTGTGCTGTCATGACGGCAGGCTAGTCTGTTCCCAAATGCGGGCCAGGGGAGAATTTCATGAAGGTCATCGTTGTGGGCGCGGGTATCATCGGTTCGCTCATCGCCTATCGTTTGGTGCAGGCCGGCGCAGAGGTCACCTTGATCGATGCAGGCTTGCCCGCGCATGCCGCATCCGGTGCCTCCTTCGGCTGGATCAACGCCAGCTTTTACGCGGATAATGACCATTTCAATTTGCGCGCAGCCGGCATTGAGGCGCATCGCCGTCTGGCCGCTGATTTGGAGAGCGATGCCGTGCAATGGCCCGGATGCCTGTGTTGGGAGCATCAAGGTGATGCATTAGAATCGCAATATAAGGCCCTGAAGGATTTAGGATATACGGTCGATATCATCTCAGAGGTGACCTTCGCGCGGATCGAACCTTTTGCTGTGGCACCGTCCAGAGCGCTGTATTTTCCGGGTGAAGGCTGTGTCGATCTGGCGGCATTGACCTGCGAGGCCATCGCAAGCGCGGCATCTGGTGGATTGCGTCTGATCATGGGCCATGCGGTTACCGGGTTGAGCGACGCGGGCGGGCGGATCAGCGGTGTAGAGACCGTTTCGGGACGGATTGCTGCTGATCGGGTCGTTGTTGCCGCGGGTGTCGCCACGGAAGCGATCCTCAAAGGGGTTGGCGTGGCGTTGCCCATGCTGAAGCGGCCGGGCCTGATGGTGCGCTCTGAACCTCTCAAGCCCTTGTTGCGGCATATTCTGGTCAGCCCGGTGCAAGAGCTGCGCCAGACACCGCAGGGGCATTTACTTGCGCCCGCCGCGGCAAGCCATCAAAGTGATGCAAGTGAAAGCATCGATCAAACCCCCGATGTGCTGGCGGATCGAACCATGCAGCGGGTGAGCGCCTTGATCGGGCGGGATGTCGCCTGGGAACAGGTCACGCTGGCGCACCGTCCTGTGCCACACGATGGGCTGCCTGCGGTGGGGGCTTGCGGACCCGAAGGCCTGTATGTCACGACGATGCATTCTGGTGCCACGCTGGCGCCGCTCGTCGCGGAAATGGCGGCGTCGGAGATTATGCAGAACGCGCTCGGCAATGAGCAATCCGCGCTTCTGGCCCCCTACAGACCGGCGCGATTCACAGATTGAGTTCGTAAAACACCAGATGTTGCTCGGTATCCGGCGGAAGATCCGAGTAAGGACCACGGCGCTCAAATCCGAGCTTTTCATAAAGCTTTTGGGCGGTGGTAAACTTCGCCGATGTATCAAGTAACAAGCGGAGATAGCCATCCGCACGGGCTTGCGCAATCAAGGCTCGTGACAACATCTCTCCGGCACCACTGCCACGTGCATCGGCACGGATGAACACGCGTTTGACCTCGCCGTCCGTCTCGCTCAAGGGCTGGATCATGCCGCAGCCAAAGGGCGTCTCACCGTCCTGGATCAGCATGATTTCTCCACGCGGGCGGGCATGTTTTACCGGTAAATCGGCCATCAGCAAGCGGTAGGCGTCTTGCGGGTAGAACGCCTCGACGATGTCGCGCATATCGGCGTCAAATCCCAGCAGGAATGCACGGTACTCCCAGCAAAGCTCCTGAACCACCGGCAGATCGCGCGGCATTTCAGCCGCGCGCACAGTCAACACGCTCATTAGCGCAGTATCGCGCGCCCGGCATATTGTGCCGTTTCACCCAAGGCTTCTTCGATACGGATCAGCTGATTGTATTTTGCCAACCGGTCCGACCGCGCCAGCGAGCCTGTCTTGATTTGCCCACAGTTTGTGGCTACCGCGAGATCGGCTATCGTTGCATCCTCGGTTTCACCGGAGCGGTGTGACATCACGTTGGTGAATCCCGCGCGGTGGGCCATGTCAACCGCTTTAAGTGTTTCCGTTAACGTACCGATTTGGTTTACTTTTACGAGCATTGAGTTTGCGGATTTGCGCTCGATCCCCATTGCCAGCCGGGTAGGGTTCGTCACAAACAGATCATCCCCCACAAGCTGGATCTTGTCGCCAAGAGCTGCGGTTAGCGCGTGCCAGCCGTCCCAGTCATCTTCGGACATGCCGTCCTCAATCGAGATGATCGGGTAGTCATCCACAAGTGCCTTGAGATATTCGACGTTTTCTGCCGATGTCAGCGTTTTTCCTTCTCCGGCAAGGACATATTTTCCGTCCTTAAAGTATTCTGTCGCGGCGCAATCCATGGCCAGATAGATATCATCCCCCGGCTTGTACCCTGCTTTTTCGATAGATTTCAGAATAAAATCAAGTGCATCACGGGTGGAGTTGATGTTGGGCGCAAAGCCTCCCTCATCCCCGATCCCCGTGGACAACCCCGCAGCCGAAAGCTCTTTTTTCAGCGTATGGAACACTTCGGAGCCCATGCGCACGGCTTCGCGGATATTTTCCGCCGCCACTGGCATGATCATGAATTCCTGAATGTCGATGGGGTTATCGGCATGTTCACCGCCGTTGATGATATTCATCATCGGCACGGGCAAAACCCGCGCAGAGGTGCCCCCGATATAGCGATAGAGCGGCTGGGTGGTGTAATCCGCCGCGGCCTTTGCGGCGGCCATCGAGACGCCAAGGATCGCATTGGCACCCAGGCGTGACTTGTTTTCGGTCCCGTCCAATTCGATCATCACAGCGTCGAGCTCGACCTGCTCGGTGGCATCAATCCCCACGAGTGCTTCGGCAATCTCGCCGTTCACCGCTGCGCAGGCCTCCAGCACGCCCTTACCCATATAGCGCGCCATATCGCCATCGCGCCGCTCAACCGCTTCATAAGCTCCGGTAGAGGCACCTGAGGGCACAGCTGCGCGCCCCATCGACCCATCTTCCAGGATCACGTCGACCTCGACCGTGGGGTTGCCGCGGCTGTCGAGAATTTCGCGGGCGTGGATGTCGATGATGGTGCTCATGTCAGGTTCCTTTGGTCTGCGTTATTTGCGTCATAGCGGGGTGCGCGCCGTAAGGGAAGGCTTAGGCGGTTTTGGCGCGCACATGACGTTCCCGCCAGAGTGTATAGAGCCCGGAGCCGACAATGATTGCGGCACCGGAAAGGGTCCAGACATCCGGACGCTCGCTAAAGACCAGCACGCCGACAAAAAGTGCGAAAATAATACGGGAGTAGCGGAAGGGGGTCACAAAGCTGACCTCACCAATGCGCATGGCGGCCACGATGCCGTAATAGGCCACCATACCGATCAGCAGCGCGAGGGTGAAGCAGAGCCAGTTCGCCAGCGATAGGGCTACGAGGCTGGATCCGTTGATCCACATCAGCACGCCAGCCGCCGGGATCAACACCAGAAAAGCCAAAAAACTCAACTGCATGGTCGAGGTTTCGCGCGGCACGCGCCGCGTTGCCAGATCGCGGATGCCCAGACCGATGACGCCTTGCACGGCAAAGAGCGACAGCCAATCAAAGCTCTCCATGCCCGGACGGATGATCATCAGCACACCGCCAAAGCCCACAAGGATCGCCGCCCAGCGTCGCCAACCGACCTGTTCCTGCAAGAACAGGGCCGCCCCGAGCGTCACGAAAAGTGGTGTTGCCTGAAGGATGGCGGATGCCGAGGAGAGTGGCGTCAGCGCGATGGCGGTCACGAACCCCAATGTGCCGATCAATTCGCCCAGAGCGCGCAGGGCAATTGCGGGGGTCAACATGGCGCGGGTGAACAGGGGTTGTTGTTGTATCCGCAGGATAACGGCCGCTAAAAGCGCGCTGCCCAGGCCCAACATGCCGATGATCTGCCCCACGGGCAGGGCGAGCGCCATGAATTTGATCAGCATATCCTCGATCGCAAAGCCGAGCATCGCCAGAACCATGAAGGCTGCGCCGCGTAGGTTGTCCATGAAATGTCCTTTGAGACGCCGGAGGCGCGCCGATGGTGCGGGGCTTTCCAGAAATGCCGCGAAAGGTCAAGAAATTAGGGGGGTATCGATCGGTTTTTACGCTCTGCCGGTGCCAAATGAGGTCGAACGGAAAGAAGCGGTCCGTCGCAGTGTCGCGAGCGGGCAGGGCTGCAACACCGACGGGCTCGGCTGGTTCTGTCTGCTCAAAGCCGCCAAGGGATGCGCCGCCATAGGGAGATAAAACGCCGTGGAGCCAACCCGCCACAGGGTTTCAAAACCAAGTGATCCGCTTCAGTCCTTCTTAAGCGGTACGCCGTAAAGCTCGAGGCGATGCCCGCGCAACTCATAGCCAAGCTTGCGCGCAATGCGTTCCTGCAAGGCCTCGATTTCGGCGTCAACGAACTCGGTGACCTCGCCCGAATTCATGTCAATCAGGTGATCATGGTGATCGCGTTCGGCGTCTTCATAGCGCGCGCGCCCGTCGCCGAATTCCAGCTTATCAAGGATACCGGCCTCCTCGAACAGCTTCACGGTGCGGTAAACCGTCGCGATGGAAATACCCGCGTCCACGCTGGAGGCGCGCGCATAGAGCTCTTCGACGTCGGGATGATCATCGCTGTCCTCCAGGACCTGCGCGATCACGCGCCGTTGTCCCGTCATGCGCAAGCCTTTGACCTCGCACCGTTTGATGATGGATTTGCTCATACCCGCGCCCCTGAACCGTGGCCCGAAGGTGTAACGCTATTTTGCGCACGCATCCAGATGCGTTTTGAACGATTGGTTGACTTTCGCGCGGATAACCCCCATGTGGTGATCAAGCGAAGCCTTCTGCCGCGTGAGCAGTTCTGAGTGCCCGGGTGAAACCCCGCAAGTTGCGCTCCTATCTCAAGGCTCGTCGATGTTCCCAAAATCACGCGTGGGTCCAAACGCAACGAACAGGTTCCGGCATTTGGTCGCGCCTGTGATCCGTTTTGCGTGTCCCAAGCGGCGTCATGAATGGCGCGGCAAATATGCAATGCGTTGCCCTTTGGGCGCGCTGGAAAGAAACGAATGAGCGATTTTGATATGATGGACCTGCCAGCCAAACTGGTGGCACGTCTGACTGAAATGGGTCTGAAAGACCCGACCCCGATCCAGAAACAGGCGATCCCACATGCGCTGAATGGGCGCGACGTGATGGGTCTGGCCCAGACAGGGACGGGCAAGACGGCAGCCTTTGGCGTACCGATCGTGGCGCAGATGATGGCGCTTGAAGGGCGCCCGGCACCCAAATCGGTGCGCGGTCTGGTGTTGGCACCGACCCGTGAATTGGCCACACAGATCAGCGTCAACCTGCGCGCCTTTGCCGAAGGCACCCCAATTAAGGTGGCGATGGTCGTCGGTGGGCAATCAATTAACAACCAAATCAAGAGGTTGGAGCGCGGTGTTGATCTTCTGGTGGCGACACCGGGACGCCTGCTCGACCTGATGGATCGCCGCGCGGTGCGGCTGAATGAAGCGGTGTTTCTGGTGCTGGACGAGGCGGATCAGATGCTCGACATGGGCTTCATCCATGATCTGCGCAAAATCGCCAGCGTGATCCCCAAGGAACGCCAAACCATGCTGTTTTCGGCCACCATGCCCAAGCAGATGAACGAACTGGCCCAAAGCTATCTGCGCAGCCCGATCCGGGTGGAAGTCTCGCCGCCGGGCAAAGCCGCCGATAAGGTCACGCAGGAAGTGCATTTTATCGCCAAATCCGAAAAACCCGCGCTGTTGATCGAAATGCTGGATAAGCACCGCGAAGAACGCGCGCTGGTATTTGGGCGTACGAAACACGGCTCTGAAAAGCTGATGAAAAACCTTGTCAAAGCCGGGTATGCCGCCGGATCCATCCATGGCAATAAATCCCAAGGTCAGAGGGACCGCGCGATTGCCGCCTTTAAATCAGGTGAAATTAAGGTGTTGGTTGCAACGGATGTTGCCGCGCGCGGCCTGGACATCCCGGATGTGAAACACGTCTATAATTTTGATCTGCCCAATGTGCCGGATAATTATGTACACCGGATCGGGCGGACGGCGCGGGCCGGTAAAGACGGCGCGGCCATTGCCTTTTGCGCCCCCGATGAGATGGGCGAGTTGAAGGCCATTCAAAAGACCATGGGGGTCAGTATCCCGGTCGGGTCTGGACGCCCGTGGGAAGGCGCGGATATTCCCGAAGGCACCAAGCCCAAGGGAAGGGGTCGCGGACGCGGTGGACGACCACAGGGCGGCGGTAACGGTGGCGGGGGCCAACCGGCACAGGGTCAAAAGCCCGGTGGTGGACGCAATCGTCGTCGCGGCGGCAAACCCGGTGGTGGCGGTCAACGCGCCGCCTGATCCCATCCAGATCATCCCCCGCGCCGCACAAATGGCGCGGGGGTTTGCCATCAGGTATAAAGCGACGGCACGCCAAGCTGGGCATGGATGTCATTGACCTCCTGCGCCTCCAGGCCATAGCCTTTGGCGAGTTTGTGCAGATATTGCGCTTCGGCCTGATCATCCAGATTGATGCCCATGACTGATACGGCATAGATCTGGGTTTCCAGGCCCTGCGGCGTTTCCTGGACCAAAGCATCGACATCCACAGGTTTTTGCATCTCGCTCTGAACGAAGGCGGCCTCATCGGCATCGACCTCATCCCCGAGCTGGCCCAAGAGCTTTTCGCGCTCAGCCTCGTCCAATGTACCGTCCGACTTTGCCGCCTGAATCATTGCGCGCAACATCAGCGCGGCGGCCGCTTCCTGATCTGCGCTGGGTTCGATTTCGCGCTGTGGCGTGGCATCAAATGCGGAATTCAGCACCTCACCGAAATTGGCGCTGCTGCTCTGGGGACGGCCCTGCATTTTGCCGCCAAGCGCACCTAGGAGGCCAGCCGCACCGGCGCCACCGGCAAGCCCAGACAGCATATCCTGCAAACCGCCGCCGCCCTTTGCGCCGCCCAGATTGTCAAGCAAACCGCCCAATCCGCCCGTCAACCCGCCCGCGGAGCCAGCCCCGGACACACCGCCTAAAAGCCCGCCAAGCATGCTCTGTAAATCACCGGATTTGCGCCCGCCTGCGCGTCCCGAAGCACCGCCCATCAGCCCGCCACCTCCGCCACGCATCACACTTTGCGCGCCCTTTGCGACAGCCACGCCAATTGCAACCTTTGCCAGCGTTTTCATGAAACTCATGTCGAAAATCCCTCATTTTGAATACTCTGCCTGATACTGTGCCATCAATCGATCCGTGGGTAGTGGGAATAATCCGCGCGCAGCAGCTTTTTGCCTGCCGCAGGATCAATGAGGGGACCGCGCGCGATTGACATTCCCCCGCACGCGTCGCCAGTTGAGGCATGGAACAGAAATCTCACATGGATGCATTTGGCGCCGCAGCCTTGATCGCGTTTGCCCTGCATCTTGCCTTTAACCAGATCGTGATCAAATTCACCAACGGTGGGTTTGGCCCGGTTTTTGCCGCAGGGCTGCGCTCGGCGGGGGCGGTGATTGTTTTGCTGATCTGGATGCGCTTGCGCGGGGTCAGTTTTCGGGTGCCGCGCAACGCAGTTCCGGCGGGTGTTTTCACCGGGTGCCTGTTTGGTCTTGAGTTTATGTGTCTTTTTTCGGCGCTGGACTTCACGACCGTAAGCCGCGCTTCGGTCATTTTTTATTCGATGCCGGTCTGGCTCGCGGTCGCCAGCCATTTTCTGAACCCGTCGGACCGGCTTAGCGGTCTGCGCAGCGTTGGTCTGTTGATGGCCATGGCGGGCGTGGCGCTGGCGCTGCTGGATCGCAGCGACACAACGGCAAGCCTATGGGGCGATATCCTCGCGCTCACTTCTGCGTTTTGCTGGGCCGGGATCGTGCTTTGCGTCAAAATCACGCCGCTGAGCAAGGTCCCACCGGCGCAACAACTGCTGTTCCAACTGATCATCTCCGCGCCTCTCCTCTTGCTGGCTGCGGTGTTTTTCGGGGATTTTATCCGGGACCTGCGCCCCATCCACATCGCGGGCCTCCTGTTCCAGATCATCGCCATCGCCAGCCTTGGTTTCCTCGCCTGGTTCTGGCTGATGTCGATTTATCCGGCCTCCTCCGTCGCCTCCTTCAGCTTCCTGTCACCGGTTTTCGCGGTGATCCTGGGGTGGCTGTTGTTGGATGAAACCGTGAGCCTAAAGGTCTGGATCGCCCTGAGCCTGGTGGCGGGCGGCATCTATCTCATCAACCGCCGCCCCAGATTTGCCTGATCTCAGGTGCCACAAAAGGTGGCGGGCACGCGTTGGGACTGCGTTGGGGGGCGCATCAGCTCGGTGTCCTGCGTGGTGTAGGGCGATGTCGTCGCCGCAAGTAATCGGGTAAAGGGCTGATAGTCGCCCCCCACAGCCGCCGCGATCATCTCCTCAATGCGATGGTTGCGCGGGATCACCCTGGGGGAGGCGGCCTGCATCGTTGTTTGCGCAGAGGTTTCATCCGCGATCCGGGCCCGCCACTTGACGCTCCAGGCGTCAAACGCCTCCCTGTCGGTAAATTGATCGCGTGCATCGCCGCGTGCCAGCGCGTCAAAAGTATTGGTGAAATCCGCGCCCTGCTGTTGCATCAGCGCCAGCAGGGTTTCGATCAATTCAGCATCCTGTGGCGTGGGATCGCAAATTCCGAGCTTTGCGCCAAACCGCTTGCGCCAGGCCGTGTCTATCTGCTCGGGCATCGCGTGTACGATCTCGGTTGCCTCTTCCACAGCGGTGCCGGGCTCTTCATAAAGCTGCAACAGGCAGGTCGCCAGTTGCGCCATATTCCACACAATGATGCGCGGTTGGTTCGAATAAGCATAGCGCGCGGTTTGATCAATCGAGCTGAAGACCGTATCAGCGTGATATTCATCCATGAAAGCGCAAGGCCCATAGTCGATGGTTTCACCGCAGATTGTGCAATTATCGGTGTTCATCACACCATGAATGAAGCCGACCGACATCCAGGCCGCAATCAGTTCCGCCTGCGCGCGACAGACTTCGCGCAGCAATCCCATCGGCCCGTCTGCCTCTGGGAAATGCCGGTCAATTGCGTAATCGGTCAGGCGTTTCAATTCGCCCTTTTGTCCGCGATGCGCGAAAACCTCGAAGGTGCCAACCCTCAGATGGCTTTGCGCAACCCGCGTTAACACCGCGCCGGGCAGGGCGGTTTCGCGCAAGACCTGCTCGCCGGTCAGCACGGCGGCGAGCGCGCGCGTGGTCGGTATGCCAAGCGCGTGCATGGCTTCCGAAACGATATATTCACGCAGTACCGGACCCAGCCAGGCACGCCCATCGCCCATTCTGGAATAGGGTGTCGGCCCGGACCCTTTGAGCTGGATATCGCGCCGCACCCCATCATCACAGACCACCTCGCCCAGCAGAACCGCGCGCCCATCGCCCAATTGCGGGTTGTAGCTGCCGAATTGGTGACCCGCATAAAGCTGAGCGATCGGGGTGGATCCATCGGGCAGCGCAGCGCCGCCGAACACCGCCGCATATTGCGCATCGGGTGCTGCGGGAATCCCGAGCAAATCTCCAAGCTCTTGATTGTAATGCAACAACTCAGGCGAACGCGGGGGCGTTGGAGATAGCTGGCTGAAAAAGCTGCGCGGCAGGCGGGCGTAGCTGTTATCGAAGGGAATTGGAAATGTCATGGGATGGATATATGGGCAGTTTGCATGACTTGCCAGTCATGACCCTCGCGTTTCGACTATAACTTGCTAAATCTCCGAGCGTCTTTTGCCTTGATGCTATCAAAATTTAAAGTGCGACAGCCCGCATATGTTTCTGCTCGATGATTTGCCTCTCGTCCTTCGAACCGGACCGCTTCTGCAGATAGGGTAGTAACCCTGTGACCTTATCCGCACCGGTCATGCACCTTCCAAGGGTCAGGGGGCGCATTTTTTGAGCGGATGAGGTCATGCCATATTGAACGTCCAAGCTTTTTGCGATCACCAGCATGCCTTTAAGTGATCCGCAAAGGATGGTTTCAAGGCGATATAAGGGCCGCTGCGCTTGAGGGTCGGTGAGGCTTTTGCGGACACTTCGCGCGAAAAGGGGTGCAGATCATGAGGGGGACCCTGTAGAGTAATCACCTCCGCATGTGCGTATCTCTGCACAGAAATGTGCGATCGGCGAGCCGATGTGGCTCTTAAAAGATGTGGCTCTTAAAAGGCGGGTCATTCCACAGACTCCGCCAGGCATTCCCGAAGATCAGAGAGCCATTATCCGACAGGTGTTGTTGGGATTCGCCGATGCTATTCAGTCACCAAGGGCACCATAGTAGCAAACGCCCGATTTCATGCGATACAGTGAACCGCAGATCCATGAAAGACGCAATGCTGATCGGTCGTTGACCTATTTGCAAATCCGTCTGTTCTCATTTGCAAAGTTTTTCAAGTTTGCAAATGGATGGGTTGTGGTTTGCAAACCTATTATAGTTTGCGGCTCATCAACATATATTTTTCTCGGGCAGAGAAGCCGGAACGCGCATAAAGCCGGTGCGCTGCTTTATCAGAACGGTCCACCTCCAGATGGATAGCTTTCAAACCAGCACCGGCCAGAGCGCGGGGAAGGCTTTGCAAAGTCTCCGATGCGATGCCGCGACCTCGCACACCAGGGCGCACATAGATTTCATCAATAAACCCATCCAGCCCACCGAACTCCAGCGACCATCCAAAGGTGATGACCACATAGCCGATGGGTGCTCTTGGAGGCCCGATCAGATATGCAGCACCATGCGGTGAGCCCTCCAGCAGCGGCGCGATGCCAGCGCGGCGCGCATCGGGTTCCAAGATTATTCCGCTTTCAAGATGAAACGCGGCCACCAGCGCGTCGAGCCGATCCAAATGCTGCGGTGTCGCCAGCGTAAGGGCGGCGCTCACAGCCGCGCCAGCCTCTCTGTCAGCAAGGTGAAAAACCCATCAGCGTCCAGATCGCCAATGAAAAGCGCATTTGCCGGGCGCTGCGTCACCCCCCACCAATCCGCCACGGTCATGCCCATGGTCAATTCCGACGTCGTTTCAATTTCAACATTGATATGGCGACCGGAAAATAACTCAGGATCAATGAGATAGGCGATCACACAGGGATCATGCAACGGCGCGCCATCCGAACCATATTTGGTCTTGTCGAAACGCTCGAAAAAATCCGTCATGTCAGCAACGGCGCGCCCGACAGGCGTGTTCAAAACCCTAAAGGCGGTATTGCGGGGGGAGGTCACCAGCGCCTTATGGGTGACATCCAGCGGCATGACCACGATGTCGATCCCGGATTTGAACACGATATCGGCCGCCTGTGGATCGACATAGATGTTGAATTCAGCGGTCGGCGTGATGTTGCCGACTTCGAAATAGGCACCCCCCATTAATACGATTTGTTGAACGCGATCGGCGATGTCCGGGGCTTTTTGCAGCGCCGTGGCGATATTCGTGAGGGGTCCCAGGGCGCAGAGGATCACAGTCCCGGCAGGCTCATCGCGCAGGGTCTCGATCAGGTAATCCACCGCATGACCAGATTTCAGCGCCATTTTGGGGTCGGGCAACACGGGCCCGTTCAACCCGGTCTCACCATGGACATGCTCGGCTGTGACCAACTCTCGCCCCATCGGTCTGTCGCAACCCGCATATACAGGGATATCAGTTGCGCCCGCTAACTCACAGATAATAAGCGAATTTTTTGATGTGAGCGGTAGTGGCACATTCCCCGCCACACAGGTAATTCCCAGAACGTTCACGTCTTCGGGACTGGCAAGTGCCATAAGAATCGCGACGGCGTCGTCTTGACCGGGATCGGTATCGATGATGATTTTGCGGGGGGACATTTTGGCTCCAGATTCGACCGAGGCGAACCCTCGCAAGACCTGCCTGCTTTGTCCAGCCGGTCCACGTTGAATGCGCGGTATCCTGTTTCACGATATGGCGCGAAACCTCATGCGGCCAGAAGTTCACCGCCTTTGAGCACCGTCAATGCTGCAATTCTATCGCCGTCAAAGATGGAGCGTATGAACGTAAGAGTTTTTTGCGAGGCCCAAACGCGCGCCTGGGCAAAAAGGAGGCATCATGGAAGCATTAAGGTTGCATGTGAAAATGCTTGATACATTTGAATCACATGTGATCGATCAGTCGCGCTCGGCCTTTTTGACGGTCTCCCAGAGCGCATCCATTTCGGCCAGATCACTCTGAGAGGGTGTTTTGCCGCGCGCCGCCAGCCGGGCCTCGACCGCTTCAAAGCGGCGCGTGAATTTGGCATTGGCCGCGCGCAGGGCGGCTTCGGGGTCCAGCCCCAGGTGACGGCCCAGATTGGCCATGACAAAAAGCAGATCGCCATATTCCTCTTCGACTTCGGCCTGGCTCAGCTGGTCTTTGGCCTCGACCAACTCGCCAGCTTCCTCCACGATCTTGTCGAGCACCTCGCTGGTGGAGGGCCAGTCAAAACCAACCCGCGCCGCGCGTTTTTGCAATTTCAGCGCCCGCAGCAAAGCAGGCAACCCGATCGCAACCCCCGTCAACGTGCCTTTTTGCGCCTTGCCCGCACGCTCAGCCGCCTTGATCGCTTCCCAGTCGGCACTTTGCTGCGCGACGCTTTTGTCCCGCGATGCATCGCCAAAAACATGCGGGTGACGCGCGACCATCTTGTCGGAAATTGCCTGCACGACCGTATCAAAACTAAAATGCCCGGCCTCTTCGCCCATCGCCGCATGATACACGGTTTGCAACAGCAAATCGCCCAATTCGCCTTCGAGGTCGGGCCAATCTTTGCGCGCAATGGCATCCGCCACCTCATAGGCCTCTTCGATGGTACAGGGAGCGATTGTGTCGAAATCCTGCGCGAGGTCCCAGGGGCATCCGGTTTCGGGGTCCCGCAGACGTCTCATAATTTCCAGCAGACGCGCAATGCCCGCATTACGGTCGTGGATCAAGTCTTCAGCCATTGCAGGTTGCCCATCTGTCATGTCACAAGCACCTGACAAATAATTCGATAAGGAGTCCAGCCCATGCCCGTGGTAAATCGCATTGCCGATATGAGTGCTGAAATGACCGCCTGGCGCCGTCACTTGCATAGCATTCCCGAACTTGGGCTCGACTGTCACCAGACGGCGGGTTTTGTGGCGGAACGTTTGCGCGCATTCGGGGTGGATGAATTGCACGAGGGCATTGCCAAGACGGGCTTGGTGGCGATCATAAACGGCCAAGGCACAGGGCCGACGATTGGGCTGCGCGCGGATATGGACGCTTTGCCGATCACCGAGGAGACCGGGGTTGAGTATGCCTCGACCCATCCGGGTAAAATGCACGCCTGTGGACATGACGGGCATACTGCGATGTTGCTGGGGGCAGCGAAATACCTGGCGGAGACGCGCAATTTTTCAGGCCGGGTTGCGCTGATCTTTCAGCCCGCTGAGGAATTTGGGGGCGGCGGCGAGGTGATGGTACAGGAGGGGATCATGGACCGTTTCGACATTGCGCAGGTCTATGCCATCCACAACGCGCCGGGCAAGGATTTCGGCAGTTTCAACACCACGCATGGCGCCATCATGGCGGCGGCGGATACGTTTCACATTCACATCACCGGGGTTGGCGGTCACGCGGCGCGTCCGCACAGTTGCGTTGATCCCGTGATCGCGGCCTGTTCCATCGTTCAGGCGTTGCAGAGCATCGTGAGCCGCAACCGGGACCCCAAGGATGCGCTGGTGATATCCACCACGCAGATCCACACCGGTACGACGGATAATGTGATTCCCGAAACCGTCTATATCAATGGGACGGTGCGCACCTTTGACAAGGAGGTGCAGGCCATGGTCGTGCGTCGCATGGAAGAGATCGTGGCGGGGCAGGCGGCGTCCTTTGGGTTGGAGGCGCGGTTAGAGTTTGAATATGGCTACCCGCCCACGATCAATGATGATGCCAAAGCGGGGTTTGCCGCAGAGGTTGCGGCGGAGATCGCGGGCGAAGGGGCGGTGGATGACAACATCACGCCGGTCATGGGGGCAGAGGATTTTTCCTATATGTTGGAGGCGCGTCCCGGTGCCTATTTGATGTTGGGGCAGGGCGAGGGTGCGGGCGTACACCACCCCAAATACAATTTCAACGACGAGATCGCGCCCATTGGCGCGTCGTTTTTCGCGCGGCTGGTGGAGCGGGCACAGCCTGTGGCGGGGGCGTGAACCGTGGCGCTTGAAGATGCAAAGACGCAGATGGATCACGCTTTTACCCGCGAGGACTTGAAGGGGCCGAGTTTCGAGCTGACCTTTGGCGGCGCGACCTCCTTTTTGCGGCGCAAATACACCAAGGACCTGACCGGTGTGGACATCGCCGTGACAGGTGTGCCTTTCGATCAGGCGGTAACCAATCGACCGGGCACCCGCTTGGGTCCGCGTGCGATCCGCGAAGCCTCCACGTTGCAGGCCCCGGATGCGCCCTATGGCTGGCCGTTTGACGTGTTAAGCGAGCGGGCCATTGTGGATTACGGCGATCTGGCCTTTGATTACGCGAATGTCCCGGCATTTCCGGCTGCGCTTAGCGCCCATATTCGCACCATCCTAGAGGCAGATGTGGCGAGCGTGGTTTTAGGCGGGGATCATTATATTACCTTTCCGATCCTCAAGGCCTATGCGGAGAAATTTGGGCCTATCAGCCTGGTGCAATTTGATGCGCATACCGACACTTGGCCGGATGATGATTTTGCCCGCGTGGATCATGGGACGATGTTTTATAAGGCCGTGAAGTCGGGCATCATTGATCCCGCCACCAGCGTTCAGGTCGGCATTCGTACCACCAATGAGGATACGCTCGGCGTCACAATCATTGATGCGCGCGAGGTGCATGAAAAAGGCCCCGCCGCCGCCGTGGCGCGGATCAAATCGGTGCTGGGTGCGCGGCCCTGTTATCTGACATTTGACATTGACGCGCTTGACCCGGCCTATGCGCCTGGAACGGGGACGCCGGTCTGGGGCGGGCTGACGTCGGCGCAGGCGGGCATGATGCTGCGCGATCTGGCCGGGATCAACATTCAGGGTGGCGATGTGGTCGAGGTCTCTCCACCCTTTGACACCGCGGGGGCGACCGCGATTGCGGGCGCGCATGTGGCGACGGAAATACTGAGCCTTTTGGGCTGGCGGATGCGACAAGAGGGTTCAGCATGAGCAAGAAAAACCAACCGATGAGCGGCAATGACCTTGCCCGCTTCTCTGGCACCGGCAGCTTTATGCGTTTACCTTTTGTTAATGACCTCAAAGGGTTGGATGTGGCGGTTTTAGGCATACCGATCGACATCGGAACGTCCTGGCGCTCGGGTACGCGGTTTGGCCCCAAAGAGGTACGCTCGCAATCGGCGATGATCCGACCCTATCATATGGGCACGGGGGCTGCCCCGTTTGACAGCCTGCAAGTGGCGGATATTGGTGATCTGGCGATCAATACTTTCTCGCTGCCCGAAAGCCTTAAGATCATCGAGGAGAGCTACGATTCGGTTTTGAATTACGACGCGATGCCGATCGCGATTGGCGGGGATCATTCGATCACATTACCCATCCTGCGGGCGATGAAAAAGCGGCATGGGCCAGTGGCTTTGGTACATGTGGATGCCCATGCGGATGTGAATGATCAGATGTTTGGCGAGCGCGAAACCCATGGCACCGTCTTCCGGCGCGCCCATGAAGAGGGGCTGATCCTGCCCGAAAAAACCTATCAAATTGGGCTGCGCGGCACGGGCTATACGGCGGAGGATTTCAGCGAGGCGCAGAAATGGGGCTTTCAGCAATTCCCCGCACAGGAGCTTTGGCACCGGACCCTCTCAACGCTGGGGGGCGAAGTGCGCCGCGATATCGGACCGGAAACCCCGGTCTATGTCAGCTTTGACATTGACAGCCTCGACCCGGCTTTTGCGCCGGGCACCGGTACGCCCGAAATCGGCGGGCTCACCACCGCGCAGGCGATGGAATTGATCCGCGCGCTCAAGGGGTTGAACATCGTGGGCTGCGATCTGGTCGAGGTCTCCCCGCCCTATGATCTGAGCGGTAACACGGCGCTGGTTGCGGCGAATCTGTTGTTTGAAATGCTCTGCGTTCTGCCGGGTGTGGCGTATCGTTAGGGCCGGAGTGTTTTGAGTATTTAGGGCCAAAAGAAGGGACAGAGGTGTGAAAATGGTTGGGGGTTTGCTAGTCGTTCTGGTGTTGGCGTTTGCGGCCTACGTGCGCTTTGCCCCTTTGCCGGTTGAGCAGTGGCATGTCCCGGTGACGGCGCGCGCGGATGCGGATAGAGCCGATGGTGCGGCGCGGATTTTGCAAGGCGGTGCACAGAAATTCGAAGGCTTGAACCAGGCCATGGCCAATATGGCCCGCACGCGGGTTTTGGCCGGATCGCTGGAGAGCGGGCGCATCACCTATGTCACACGCTCTGCCGTCTTCGGCTTTCCCGATCTGACCACCATCGAGCGGGTGGGCGATGAAATCCGATTGCATGCCCGTTTGCGCTTTGGGGCCTCAGATCTGGGGGTCAATCGGAAACGACTGGAGGGGTTGATCGCCACCGTGCAGGGAGGATGACAGGCACCCCGGTTCGACTTCGCGCCACATTGGGACATTCAGCGACATCTGGCATTGCGCCATGAACATCCGGCCATCGACTTGCAGACAAATGGTCTGGCCAAGCTCCACGCGCGATCCCGACCGATCCGTGCAGTAACACTCGACGGTTTTGCCGCTTGGGCTTGTGACATCCGCGATCCCGGGCAGCCCCAGGCAAATCAGGAATAGAGTCAGTTTTTTCATGCACAGATATTAGCATGCGCACCGCTCTTGACCAATGGCTTTCAATGTCGGACAGAACACCATGATCCCACGTGAGCGACTAGAACAGATAACGGCGCGCTTCCAATATCTTGAGGCGGCGATGGCAACCGGTGATGCGGTGGCGGATATTGCGACGCTGGCGCGTGAATATTCCGATCTGCGCCCCGTGGTGGAGCAGATCGCGACCTATCGCCAGTTGCAGACCGAACTGGAAGACGCCCAGGAGATGCTATCGGACCCGGATCTGACGGTCCTGGCACAGGAAGAAATTCCGCGCATCAAAGCGGCCCTTCCCGAGGCAGAGGCGGCGTTGCAATTGGCCTTGCTGCCCAAAGATAAGGCGGATGCGAAACCGGCGATGCTTGAAATCCGCCCCGGTACGGGCGGGGATGAGGCGGCATTATTCGCCGGGGATCTGTTGCGGATGTATCAGCGGTATGCCGAGAGCATGGGCTGGCAATTTGACATCATCGAGCTTCAGGAGACTGAATTGGGTGGCGTCAAGGAGGTTGTGGCGCACATCAAGGGGCAAAACGTTTTCGCGCGGCTCAAATACGAGAGCGGCGTGCACCGTGTCCAGCGCGTGCCCAGCACCGAAAGCGGCGGGCGCATTCATACATCGGCGGCCACGGTTGCGGTCCTGCCCGAGGCCGAGGACGTGGACATCCAGATCGACGCCAATGACTTGCGCATTGATACGATGCGTTCTTCGGGCGCGGGCGGGCAGCATGTGAATACAACCGATAGCGCCGTGCGCATCACCCATATTCCCAGCGGGCTCGTCGTGACGAGTTCCGAAAAATCGCAACACCGCAATCGCGATATCGCGATGCAGGTTTTGCGTGCCAAGCTCTATGATCAGGAACGCGCGCGTGTGGATGGTGAACGTTCCGCCGATCGTGCCGCACAGGTTGGCTCGGGGGATCGGTCTGAGCGAATCAGAACCTATAATTTCCCACAGGGGCGTATGACGGATCACCGCATTAACCTGACGCTCTACCGGCTGGATGCGGTGATGCAGGGCGATCTGGACGAGATTGCCGATGCGCTGACGGCGGATGCGCAGGCGCGCCTGATGGCGCAGATGGGCCAATGACCGCGGCTGAGGCCATGGTCGCGGCCACCGCGCGGTTGCGCGCGGCGGGGGTGCCCGATCCGGCCCGTGATGCACGTGTCTTGCTGGCGCATGCGGCATCGGTGGATGCGGCGCGTGTGACATTGATTGCGCCCGAAGACATCGCGCCCGACATTGCTGAGCGGTATGATAATCTGATCGCGTTGCGGGCCGTGCGGGTGCCGGTGTCGCAATTGATCGGTGCGCGTGAGTTTTACGGGCGCTCCTTTGACATCAGCCGGGACGTGCTGGACCCGCGCCCGGAAACCGAAGCCCTGATCGAGGTGGCTTTATCGGCACCTTTTGAGCGGGTGCTTGATTTGGGAACCGGGTCTGGCTGCATCCTGGTGACGCTTCTGGCGGAGCGCCAGGATGCCCAGGGCGTCGGCATCGACATCAGCGGAGGTGCCTGTCTGCACGCCAGCGCGAATGCCGCACGTCACGGTGTGGCGGCGCGCGCGGATATCCTGCTGTCGGATTGGTTTACGGCCGTTGAGGGGCGGTTTGATCTGATCGTCGCCAATCCGCCCTATCTCAGCGCGCGCGAAATGGAAGAGGTGCAGCCGGAATTGCGCGAGCATGAACCGCGCCTTGCTTTGACGGATGAGAAGGACGGGCTGACCGCTTATCGGACCATCGCCGCACAAGCGCAGGGGTATCTATGCGCACAGGGTCGCGTTCTGGTTGAAATCGGCTGGCAACAAGGGCGCAGCGTAACGGAAGTCTTTCGGGCGCAAGGATGGGGTGAGGTGACGATTCTCCCGGATATGGGGGGGCGTGATCGGGTGGTTTGTGCCGCGAAACCCGGCTGATACCACCTGAAAACGCAGGAAAAATCAGCAAATATAGTTAAAATTCAGTATTACCCCTTGCAGCATGGCGCACAGCATGCTTATTCAACGGTGTTGCAGCGGTGGAGGCTCAGTGAGCGGTCCCGCGCGGCATTATGCCCAACATATCATTACCCCGGTTTTCAAAGAGCGCGCGGCGCCCCCGGTTACACGTTTCACAGCACGAAGGCTGAGCCAACCTCATGAAATCATCGAGATCCCGGTCCCGCTCGAAGAGCAACCGCAACCGGTCCCATCAGGGCAATCAAGGCGGCAATGTCGTCAACCGTGTATTTGACAGTTCCGGGCCGGAAGGCAAAGTGCGTGGCACACCGCAACAGATCATCGAAAAATACAATCAGCTGGCGCGCGATGCCCAGCTGAGCAATGACCGGGTGGCGGCGGAGAACTTTCAGCAGCACGCGGAACATTATACGCGGATGCTGGCCGAGGCGCAGCGCGAGATTGACGCGCGCCGCGAAGAGCAGGACCGCCAGAACCGCGAGCGTCAGGCTGAACGTGACCGCGAGCGCGCAGAACGTCAGGAGCGCGATGCCGCGCAGGCCGCCGAACAGCCCGCAGCAGCCCCCGCACAGCCCGAGCCCGTGCCCGAAGAGGCAGAGAGCAATCTGGTCGAAACACCTGAAAGCCAGCCTCAGCCGAAACCAAAGCCAAAGCGCGCGCCACGGCGCAAACCGCGTCCGAAACCGGAAGCAGCCGACCAGGCACAGCCAAGCGGGGGCGATGCGCCTGAAGCTGCCGAATAGCTCAGATCAAGGGGCTGCGATGGCGCGGGCAAGCGCGCAAAACCCCTCAAGGGGCACTTGTTCCGCGCGGTCTGTGGGTTTCAACCCAGCCGCGAGCAGACGGTCTTCGATATCCGGTGCCACACCCTTTAGCGCGGAGCGCAGCATTTTGCGTCGTTGGTTGAACGCGGTGGCGACCACATGGCTCAACACGGCTGCATCCGCCGGGTAGCGCGGTTCCGGCAATGCCGTGAGATGCACAACGCTGCTCGACACTTTGGGCGGCGGTGTGAAGGCTTCGGGGGGCAGTTGCAAAACGATCCGAGCATCAGCGCGCCACTGCGCGAGCAGGGCGAGGCGGCCATAGGTTTTGCTGCCGGGCCGGGCCACGATACGCTCGGCGACTTCGCGTTGGAACATCAAGGTCAGGCTCTGCCAGAAGGGCGGCCATTCCTTGGGCGTCAGCCAGCGCACCAAAAGTTCGGTCCCGATATTATAGGGCAAGTTGGCCGCAACCCGAATGGGCGGGCTCAGATGGGCGAGCGGGTCAATCTCAAGCGCATCGCCCTCCAGAATGGTCAACCGATCCGGATAGGTCGCGGCAATTTCCGCGAGCGCGGGCAGGCATCGCACGTCTTTTTCAATGGCCAAAACATGGCGCGCGCCCTCCGATAGCAAACCGCGCGTTAACCCACCGGGACCGGGGCCGATTTCAAGCACATCGCATTGGGTCAAATCCCCCGCCTGGCGCGCAATCTTGGCCGTGAGGTTCAGATCCAGCAAGAAGTTTTGCCCCATGGATTTGCGCGCCTGCAAATCATGGGTGCGGATCACGTCGCGCAGCGGCGGCAGGCTGTCGATTGTGGACATGCCCTAACCCGCGCGCGCCATTTTCGCGGCCAGTTTCAGGGCCTCGATCATGCTGCTCGGATTGGCCAGCCCCTTGCCTGCGATATCAAAGGCGGTGCCGTGATCGGGCGAGGTGCGCACAAAGGGCAAGCCCAGCGTGACGTTGACGCCGCGGTCAAAATCCAGCGTCTTGATCGGGATCAACGCCTGATCATGATACATTGCGATGGCCGCATCATAGCCCGCGCGGGCGGCGGCGTGAAACATCGTGTCGGCGGGCAGGGGGCCGCGCAAATCATGCCCTTCACCGCCCATCTGGTCGATCAGATCGGCAATCCACTCAAGCTCCTGACGCCCCATCGCACCGCCTTCGCCTGCGTGGGGGTTCAACCCGGCCACGGCAAGACGCGGCTTGGCAATGCCAAACTGGTCATGCAAGGCCCGAGCGGTGATCTCGATGGTCTCGCGCAGCAGATCCGGGGTCAGGGCATGCGGCACATCCTCCAGGGCAATGTGGATGGTGGTCGGCACCACGCGCAATTGTTCCGAGGCCAGCATCATAATCGCGCGTCCGCCCCCTCCCAAATCCGACAGGTATTCGGTGTGGCCGGGATGGGCAAAGCCGGCCCCATCCATCAGCGCCTTTTTGTGGATCGGTGCGGTGCACAGCGCGCAGGCCTGTCCGGTTTGCACCAGCCCCACGCAGGCGGCAATCACGTCAATCACACCCTTGGCATTGCGCGGATCGGGGATGCCGGGTGTTATGGCGCTGGCAAAGGGGTGGTGCAGGACGGGCAGGGCGTTTTGCACCACATCGGACGCCTCCGCCAAATCGGTGATTGTCTGGAAAACGCTGCCTGCGGGCAGGTGGCGCGTATCGCCCATCCACACCATGTTAACGTCGGATTTCAGCGCCTCCCAAGCCCGCACCGCGATTTCGGGGCCAATGCCCGCCGGTTCACCGCAGCTGATGATCACGGGTGCCGGGCGGCGTGTCACGGGGTCACGATGCGGGCATCTGCGCGCAATTGATCCAGAAGGCTGTCGGCATAGGCGTTGATCCGGTTGGAGCGCAGGGCGGCGGCGGCATCCTCGCGCGCGACCTCTTCGTTGACCTGCGAGGTGCGCCCGCACATCATCAGGAACACAAGCGTTTGCCCCCCGTTGCGCGTGAGCGCGGTGGAAACCTCACCGGGGTCAAGTTTGCTGAGTTCGATCGCGATGTCTTGCGGGATGTCGGCGGGCGGCAGGACGGTGCGTTCAAGTATGCCTTCGGGCTCACCCTGGGCTTCGCCATAGAGATCATCGCATTGATCCACACGTGCTCGCAATTTATCCGCGGCAGCCAAACCCGCCGCCGTGCGCCCACCGGCGATGTAATAAGCGGCGTAGTCGATTGCAGCAAAAGCCTGGCTCGGTGCGCCGGTCTCCTCAATGTCGCGCAGTTGAAACAAAGCCACGGCATCGGGAATATTAAGCGGGTCGGTCACATCCCCCGGTGCCAGCGACAACAGCAAGGGCCGCAGCACGGGAGGCAGATTGTTCAGGTCCTGCCAGGGCAGACGTCCGCCATCATCGCGTGACGCCGTTGCGGAAAATTCACGCGCATAATCGGAAAACACCTCCTGGGAGGCGGAGTTGGCAATCTCGATGGCCAGTTGGTTAACCTCCTCGCGCCGCTCGGGTGGGGCGGGGATGATGATCTCCGAGACCAACACGCGGATTCCGGTCGTCCCCACGGTGGAGCCAAGCGCCCGATCAATTTCGGCTTCGGTGATCTCCACACGCGCACCAAATCGCGCCGCAATCAAGTCACGCCAGGCGATGCCCACTTCGATGAAGTCGCGAAAGCTTTCTTCGGCAACACCGTTTTCTTGCAACGCGGTGAGGAATTGATCTTTCTCCATATTGGCCCGCCCGGCGAATTCGGCGATCCCGTTTTCCACGCCCTCCTCGGTCAGCACCAGTCCGGAGCTGTCAATGGCCTGGGATTGAAGGCGTTCATTCACCAGAAGCTCGATCACAGCGTCCCGGTTGGAACCGGGCGCATTGAGCAAGCGCAAAAAGGTAATGCGCTGTTCCACCTCATACTCGGTCACAAGATCGTCATTGACCAAAACAACGGGGTCAAAGAGGTTCTGGGCACCAACAGGGGCCGCCACGGCCAAGCTGCATCCCAGCGCCAAACCCCGTATCATACTGCTTGCTACGCTCATTTTCTTATTTCCCGCATGTTCTTGTGTAGGTTTCGGTGCCTTTGCGCGCTGAAAACCCGCGTAGCCCGATGGATAAGCCCAAAGTCGTTGAAGGTGCAAGGCTTCGGGAGGTGGCGTAGTCGCGGCTGACGGCAAAATTCACCGAAACGCATTCGTTGTTATAGGTGAGGCCCATGCCAAGGTTGGCGGCGCGATCCAGAGCGATATCATACCGCCAGTTGGCCGAGGTGGTCCAGTATTTGTTGACGCGGTAAGCACCCCGCAGCGCGACCTCGGCAATACTGTCAGGCCGTTCCTCAACCGCGTCCTGCGTCAACCAGACGTAGCTGCCCGACAGGCTGCCCCGGTTGTGAATGTAATTCCCACGGATTTCGGCTTTGGAAAAATCAAACCCATCGTCAAACAGGGTGCGCGCGGTGATCGACCAATCGTCTTGAGATTTGACCTGACCGGCGATCAGGTAATTTGATGTCGTCCCGGTCAGCCCGGAGGTCACGGTAAAGGCCTCATCGGCCTCATCGCGCAGCACCTGACCCAATGTCAGGGAGGTATCATACCCGTTGGGATTAAACCGTGCCCAGTTTATGCCCAGGGCCGTGGCGCGTCCACGCTCGCGCCGGTCGGGCTCAGGAAAACGCGACAGGGAAATCAGATTGCCCCCGTCAAATTCGACGCGTGTGCTTTCCTCATTGGGGATGTTCAGGCGATTGCCGCCCGTCCAGGCAAATTGGACGATGGGTTCAAGCAGCTCGCTGACGCCGCCCGCGGTGGTGCGCGCCATGGGGTAGCGAAACGCGACCCGAGCGTGTGGGCTGAGTTGGGTCTGGTTTTGGGGCACGGTGCTGTCCTGGGTGATATTGAACAGGTCAGCCGCCGCCCCCAGAACCACCTCGCTGCGCAACCCTTGGGCCAGCGTCCAGCTGCGCAGCCAATCGACTTCGGTGCTAAAGCGTCCGACGTCACGCCCCACGATATCATCATCCGAATAGCGATAATGGTTGTGCCCATTCACATCCAGCCGCAATTCGCCGCCCATGGCCTGTGGAAAAAACCGGGCCTCGTAAATCCCATCCGCGACGATTGTGGGAAGTTCGGCGTTAACATCCGCATCGCGCAGGGATTTGAAGGCGATCACGCTTCCCGAGATAAATTCATCCCGGCGCGCCCGGCTGATCGTCAGCGCGCTGTCCAGGCGATCCTTGCCCGAGAAGGAATAATTGCTCAGATAGGCATCATCAGAGGTAATCTCGACATCAAAATTCAGGCGAAAGTCGTTTTTAAGGTCAAAGGCCCCCGCCCCAAACACATAGCCGCGGATCTCACCGGGGCGAATGTCATCACGGCTGATGGCCCCGTTGAACTCAATGCGCCCCCGAACGAAAGCCTGGCGGTAGCGCAATTCCAGCGTGCGCGTGTTTGCCGACAGATAGGGGGTTACGGTGAGGTCACGATCCTCTGCCAGCTCGATAAAATAAGGGATTTTGATCCCCGTGTCCAATTCGCTCGTGGTCCGCAAAGAGGGGATCAGAAACCCGGTAGCGCGCTCAACTGTGGGGTCCGGCAGGCGCAGTTGTGGCAAGTAGAGAATGGGAATGTTGAGGACGCGAAACTGTGCACCGTCGAAATAAAGCTGGCGTTCTTCTTTGTCATGCACAACGCGTTTGGCACGGATTTCCCACAGCGGAGGCCGCCCGTCATCGCAGACTTTGCAAGAGCTGACGGTGGTTTTGTAAAGCTGGCTATAGCGGCTGTTGACCCGTTGGAGTTGAACGGCAGAAAGCTGAAGTTGCTGGTTCAGCACCATCCGCGCGCTGGTTAACAGGCCGGTTTGCAAACTGGTGTCCAGTTCCGCCGCAGAGCCAAGGATGGTGATACCTTCGCCGTCCTGAAGCGTGATCGGGCCGGTGATGGTGAGCGCACCCGTCTGGCGGTCATAGCTTATTTCTGTTGCGGTGATACGTGTGCTGCCCTGGAAGGCTTCGACATTGCCGCGTGCGACCAGCGTTCGGTCATTTGTGATGAACAACTCATCCGCAATCAAAACCGCCGGAACGGGGTCGCTCTCCTGTGCGACAAGCGCGAGCGGGCACAGCAGAGCGATGCAAAAGAGGAGTGCGCGCAACATGGTTTCAACCATCCTCCGCATGCAACAGGAGCCCAAGGGCCAACAAAACAGCCGCAATTGGGGGCGCCCAGGCTGCGAGGTAAATGGGAATCTGCCCGTTTTCCCCCAAAATCTGTGCAAAACTACGAATGAAATACAAGCTGAACCCCAAAAGCACTGCGGCCAGCACCGCAGTGCCGGTCCCTCCAAAACGGGTATGGCGCATGGTAAAGGCGCTCGCAATCAAAACCATCGACATCAAAAAAAGCGGGCGCGCCAGCTCCGACTGAAACCAGACCCGATGTTGGCGCGACGAAAACCCGGCGCGATCCAGTTGTTCGATGAATTCGGGCAGTTTCCAGATTGAAATCGCACCGGGGCGGGCAAAGCTCTCGCGGATGCGCTCGAGTGTCAGGCTGGAGGCGATGAAAAACTCATCATGCGTCTGAGCGGTTGCTTCTGAGTTCAACCCCTCTTTGAGTTTCCAAAGCTTGGCATCGCGCAGCAGCCATCCGCCCTCCTGCAAGGCGGCGCTGCGCGCTGCGATCCGGCGCACGGGTCCTTCTCCGGGCATGTAGGTGATGATTGTGACGTCATAAAGCACGGAGGCGTCGGAATTGGTGCGCCATGCGCGGATCACCGATTGCCCGTCACTGTCGCCCTGGCGCAGCCACAGACCTTCGCCGGAAATCGACAGCGCAGAGGCCAAACCGGTGCGGTATTGTTCGGCCAGTTCCACATAACGTTTCGAGGTGCCGGCCACGATAGGGTTCAGGGTGCTCACGGCCAGAACCCCGATGATCAGGGCCACGACCAGCGGCGCAATCAGCGCGTTCAGGCCCGAGCGCCCCGCAGCCCGCGTGGCCACAAGCTCAGAGGAGCGCGCTAGCCCGATGAACAGAGCAATCGTGGCCAGAATCATGATCAAGGGCAGAATTTCATTGATCGTTTGCGGCGCATTCAGCAGCGTCAGACCGACGATTCGGGCAAAACTAACGTCCAGATCCCCAAAGCTGCGGGCCTGATCCACGAGATCCACCAGCGCCACGAGGGAAAATAAGACGGCCGTCAACAGAAAGAAACTAAGGGCAAACCGGCGCGCGAAGTAGAAGTGCAAGATCATGTGGTGACCTCTGTCGATGGCGCGGTGGGGCGTCTGCGTCCTTTGGGCCGCGCCACATACCACAGCATCAAGAACGCTAGAACCGCGCCAAAGAGGACCGGCGCATAGAGCAGGGGCCAGAGGCGCAGATCATCGCGCACCGGGTTTTGCAATGTCGAGCGCGCACCGTTGATCAGCAACAGCAAGCCAAAGGCGATCACAACTTCACGCCACACTCCGAACCGCGAATATCCGCCCACGATCAGCGTGGTGAACCCAATCAGAGCCGCGACGATGCAAAACAGTGGTTCTGCGAAACGGGAATGAAATTCTTCGACCAGATGTCCCTCGGGCTGTGCGGTCCGTCTAGATAAAACCTCCCATGGCTCCATCAAATCCGGTGTGATCATGTTGCGGGCGATCAACCCGTTGGCGGTATCATTTTGAACCAGCGTGCTGATATCAAATGAAAAATCTTGAAAGTTGGCGGTGGCAAGCCGGTTGGTGACCTTGCTGATGCGTTGCACCACACCGTCCAGCATGATCAGCGTGGTCGTATCCTGATTGCGAATCAAATAGGCCTCATTGGCAGTATAGATCACGCCCTCTTCGGGTTTGCGCCCATCAGAGAGGAAAACATCCCGCAGGACTCCTTCTTCGGTAATCGTACCGGCATAGAAGGTGACGGATTTCGAGGGGTGCAGGAAGGTGCCCTCAGTGAGCAGGCGGGAGGTCGCATTTTGTGAGATCTCGGCCTCTCTTTCGCCCAGTTGATCGAGGGCCAGCGGCAAAAGCAGATGATGCAGCACCGAGGACATCAGGAAAACGATAACCCCGAAAATCAGAACCGGGCGGGCGAGGCGAAACGGGCTGGAGCCGGTCGCCTGCATCACGGTGAGTTCGCTTTCATTATTCAGTCGGTTGGTCACGTAAACCGTCGCGGCGAATGCCGAGATCGGCAGTACCGTGGTGATCAGTTTGGGCAGCCCAAGTGCTGTGAACTCCAGAAAAACCAGCGCGGATTGGCCGTCGCTGATCAGGCGATCAAACAGGATGACCGCGCGGTTGATCCAGAAAACGGCGACCAGCACCAACGAGAAAAACCCGAATAACACAAGCAGTTGCGACAGCACGTATCTGTCGATTCTACTCACCACGGTCCCCTTTTGCTCAAACACTTACCTTGTGGGAACGATAAAGCAATCTGGCGCGCTGTAAAACTGCTATCTGGTCATTGGCAAAGGAGCGCGCTAGGTCAGAGTCCAGTTTAATTTTTTGAAAGGCCAGTCTCATGACCCTGCTCACCTCAGTCACATTCACGCAAACGGATATCGAACGGCTTGCGGCGCATGAGGGTCGCATTGGCATCATCGTGGAGACCACGGGTCGGTTGGATGTGGCGGGGCGCCGGGTTAACCGTTTGAGCAAAGGGGCCTTGAAGCGCGCGGTGGATGCGCATGTTGAAAAGGGCACCAAGGAGGGCGACAGCTTGATCCTGGCCTATCCGGCGGGCATGGCGGCGGAGGCGGTTGATGTGCTGTTTCTTGGACGATCTGCCACCGAGACCGTCGCGCGCCATGCGGGGGCCGCATTGGGATCGCAGCGCGGCAAGGCAAACCTGTTGATTGCGACAGGGTCGTTGCGGCGTGCGGCGCATCTTGTGCAGGGTGCCGTCTTGCGCGATTACCGGTTTCGCGATCACAAGACGTCCGATGATGCCGCCGCGGGTTCGATCGAGGTCATGTGCAATGACGCCGCGCGCGTTGAGGCGGCGGCGGCACCATTGCTGGCGGTCGCGGATGGGACATTCATGACCCGCGATCTGGTCAATGAACCCGCCAATATCCTGACAACCACAGAGTTTGCCGATCGTCTGGCCGAGATGGAAAAACTGGGCCTGAAAGTCGAGGTGCTGGAGGAAGATCAGCTTGAGGCTTTGGGCATGCGCACCCTGCTCGCCGTCGGGCAGGGCTCGGCCAGCCCCTCCAAAGTGGTGGTGATGCAGTGGCAAGGCGGCGAGGCGGGCGCAGCACCCCTCGCGTTGATTGGTAAGGGTGTGGTCTTTGACACCGGGGGCATCAGCCTGAAACCAGCCGGTGGCATGGAAGACATGACCATGGATATGGGCGGTGCGGGCACTGTGGCGGGCGTCATGCGCGCGCTGGCGTTGCGCAAGGCCAAGGCCAATGTTGTCGGGCTTGTCGGACTGGTGGAAAACATGCCTTCCGGCACGGCGATCCGTCCGGGGGATGTGGTTCACACGATGAAGGGCGATACCGTTGAGATCCTCAATACTGATGCGGAGGGGCGTTTGGTGCTCTGTGATGTGATGTGGTACGCGCAGGAGCGTTTTGAGCCTGCGGGTATGATTGATCTGGCGACCCTGACGGGCGCGATCATCATCGGTCTGGGCCATGAAAACGCAGGCGTGTTTTCCAATGATGATACGCTGTGTAATGCCTTTTTGAAGGCCGCGGCCTCCGAAGAGGAGGGTGCCTGGCGCATGCCTTTGGGACAGGCCTATGATGACATGCTGAAATCGCCGATTGCGGATATGAAGAATATTGGCGGTCGACCTGCCGGATCAATCACGGCGGCGCAATATCTGTTGCGCTTCGTCAAGAAAGACGTGCCTTGGATCCACTTGGACATCGCGGGTGTGGCTTCGTTGAAAACACCCTCAAAGCTTGCACCCAAAGGTGCCACGGGCTGGGGGGTGCGGGCGCTGGACCGGCTTGTGGCTGATATGTTCGAAAAGGGCTGATCCTTGGGCAGCGCGCTGTTTTACCACCTGACGCGGCGTCCGATGGAAGAGACGCTGGCGATGTTGCTGGGCAAGGCAACCGGGGCGGGGATGCGCGTGATTGTGCGCGGCTCGGATCTCGCGCGTCTGGGCTGGTTGGATGAAAAGCTGTGGCAGGGTCCCGAGGATGGGTTCCTGCCGCATGGTCTGGCGGGGGGCGAGCAGGACGCAATGCAGCCCGTTTTGCTGACCCTGGCGCAGGACAACCCCAACGGGGCCACCTGTTTGATGAGTGTGGATGGGGCGAGTGTGAGTGCGCAGGACGTTGATGGCATGGAGCGGGTCTGCGTGCTGTTTGATGGGAACGATGCGGAAGCCCTGGAGGTTGCACGCGGCCAGTGGAAGACATTGAAAGACGCAGGGACATCCGCGCAATATTGGTCCGAAGAAACGGGGCGTTGGGAGAAAAAAGCCGAAACCGGGGTATAGGCGGGGGCATAGGTGGCCTGAAAGCCCACCTTACGGCGTGTCCCTATCGTGTCAGCGTCAGTTCGCCGCCGGAGATTTCGATCTTGCCCCAGCGTTGCAGATAGCTCATGCCCAGCAGGCTTTGGGACATCTCGCCGCTGTTGACCACCGCCGTGACGTGCTGATCGATGGCCGGTCCGAGGCGCAGGGTGTCAAGGCGCACCGGGGCTGTGCGCACCTCGCCATTGGCCGTCATCGCGCGCCCGGTGAAGTTGAGATCCTCAGGATGCAGCCCGGCCGCTGACGCATCCGCGCGGGTCAGCACGATTTCGGTGGCCCCTGTATCCAGGACAAATCGTACGGGTGCGCCGTTGATTTCAGCGGCGATATAGTAATGCCCATCGGGGCTGCGCGGGACGATGATCTTGCCGGCTTCGGCAAAGACGGATTGTTGCGGGCGCACCGTCTGGCTGATGTCATCCCAAAGGCCGTAGGCTGCGATGGCACCCAAAAAGATGAACCCCCAGAGCGCGGCCTGTTGCAGGGTCTTGTTCATGGATTGGCGGTTCTGCGTAAAGAACCAACCGCAGATCATCAGGACCAGCAGGATAAGGTAGATCAGGCGGCCTGTGTCGTTGCTATCCACGCTGGGCTCCTTTTGTGCGTCACCTTGATATAGGCGGTTTGGTGCGCGATTTCAGCCCGCACCCGGTCCGAAGCCAAAGGCGCTCAGCCCATCGAGCACGAATTGTACCGAAAGTGCGGCGAGCAGCATTCCCAGAAGCCGGGTCACCACGGTGATGCCGGTTTTGCCCAAGGCCCGCTCAATCAACCCGCTGGCCAGGAAAAACGCCATCACGATCAACATCACGCAAGCGGTTGCACCCAGGACGATCACCGTGCCCTCAACGCCGGGCCGTTGTCCCATCAGCAAGATCACCGACGCGATGGAGCCGGGTCCCGCGATCAGCGGAATGGCAAGGGGGAAGACGGATGGGTCGTCGCTCTCTTCTTCTTCGCTCTGATTTTCGCGGCGTTTGGTGCGGCGTTCAAAGAGCATATCGAGCGCGGTCAGGAACAATAAAACCCCGCCCGCCACACGGAAAGCCGCCATCGAGATACCGATAAAAGACAGCAGCGCCTCGCCGAAGGCGGCAAAGGCCAGCAGGATCAGGATCGCGGTACCGGTTGCGCGCAGGGCAATGCGCCGTCTGAGCGCGGGGGTCATGCCCTGGGTCAGTGCCACAAAGAGCGGCGCGAGACCGATAGGGTCGATGACCACCAACATGGTCACAAATGAAGTGATGAGAAAGGCGGTGTCGATTGTCATTTAGCCGACCATAGGCCAAGCCGAGACCAGCGCATAGATACCGGAATTGTAAATTTCGATCATGCCTGCGCCTTTTCGAGTTTTTCCAGCGCGCTCATCCACATGCCCTCTGCACGCTCAAGGGCGGTCATGACTTCGGCGTATTTCTTGTTCCAGACCTCCAATTCACCCGCCTTGCCATCCTCATAAAGCGCGGGGTCGGCCAGCTTTTTGGCCAGCTTGTCTCGCATCTCGTTGAGTTTTTCGACGCGGGCCTCAGATTTGCGGGTCTCGGATTTCAGCGAAAGAATGTCCTCGCGGCTGGCGCGTTTCGGCTTTGGCGCATCCTGCGGCTTCTTGCCGGTTTTTGACACGGGCTTTGCGGGTGCCAGCAACATTTTGCGATAAGCTTCGAGATCATCCTCATATGGTTTCACGGTTCCATCCGACACCAGCCAGAGGCGATCCGCGACCATCGACAACAGATGCATGTCATGACTGACAAGGATCACCGCGCCGGAATAGGCGGTCAGCGCCTCAACCAGCGCCTCGCGCGATTCGATATCAAGGTGGTTAGTCGGCTCATCCAGGATCAGCAGATGCGGGGCGTGCAGCGTGGCCAGCAAGAGCGACAACCGCGCTTTTTGTCCGCCCGAAAGACGCCCCACTTCGGTTTCCGCCTGATCCGGCCCAAGACCAAAACCGGCCATTTGCGCGCGCAGTTTGGAGTGTAAAATGCCGGGACGGGCGGAAATCATGTGCTGCAAAGGCGTTTCATTGATGTGCAATTCATCGACCTGATGCTGGGCGAAAAAACCGATGCGCAGCTTATTTGACTGCACCGATTTGCCGTTCATCAGCACAAGGCGGTTGGAGAGCAGTTTGGACAGGGTCGATTTGCCCTGACCGTTCTTGCCCAAAAGCGCGATGCGGTCGTCCTGATCAATGCGCAGGTTCAACCGGCTCAGCACAGGCGTATCCGTATAGCCAACCGCGCCGCCCTCGATAGAAATGATCGGGGGGGACAGCTCTTCGGGTTCGGGAAAGGTAAAGACGCGCTTGGCCACCTGTTCGGGGCTGGCGATCATATCCATTTTCTCGATCATCTTGAGGCGGGATTGCGCCTGTTTAGCCTTGGACGCCTTGGCTTTGAAGCGATCCACAAAAGCCTGCATGTGGTCCTTGCGGGCCTGTTGTTTTTTGGCCATGGCCGCTTGCACCGCGCGCTGTTCGGCGCGTTGGCGGGCGAATTGGTCATAGGGGCCTTGGTAAAACGTCAGCTTGCGTTCTTCCAGATGCAGGATCGCGCCGACCGCCCGGTTCAACAACCCGCGGTCGTGGCTGATGATGATCACGGTATGAGGATAGCGCGCGAGGTAGGCCTCAAGCCAAAGCGCGCCCTCAAGATCCAGATAGTTCGTCGGTTCATCAAGCAGCAACAGATCGGGCTGCGCGAAAAGCACCGCCGCCAGCGCCACACGCATTCGCCAGCCGCCCGAAAAATCGGAACAGGGCATTTGCTGTTCGGCGTCATCAAACCCGAGACCCTTGAGGATCGTGGCCGCGCGGGCCTCGGCAGACCAGGCGTCGATATCGGCCAATCGCGTTTGAATTTCGGAAATGCGGGCGGGATCAGTGGCGGTTTCGGCCTCCTGCATCAGGGACGCGCGTTCGGTGTCCGCTTCAAGCACTGTGTCGATCAGGGAGGTGGCGGAGGAGGGCACTTCCTGGGCCACGCCGCCAATCTTGGCGCGGCTGGGCAGGGACAAGGCACCCCCATCCAGGCCCAATTCACCCCGGATGATGCGAAACAACGTGGTTTTGCCTGCGCCATTGCGCCCCACGAGCCCGACTTTATGACCATCGGGAATGACGGCGCTGGCCCCTTCAAAAAGCGGACGGCCTTCGACGGAATAGCTGATATCTGAAATGCGTAACATGGCCGCTGCACTGAACCACGCTTGCTGCCATGTCAATGCATCCGGCCCATCATGGCACCAATTCTGTTCCCGGTGCTATGTGTTCGGGATGGGGAGTGGCCCTTATGCTGCGCGACCAAGGCATCCATACCCGCAGGGGTTGTCGTGCGTTTTGCGGGTGCGCCCAGGCCTTTGATGTTTCGCTCAAGCGCGTCACACAAAGACCTTTCCCCTTGCAGGGCAGCATGCTAGACGCGCCGCAAATCAACCCTTGCAGGAGATATTCCATGGCCCTTGAGCGCACGTTCTCGATCATCAAACCCGACGCGACCCGCCGCAATCTGACGGGCAAAATCAATGCCAAATTCGAAGACGCAGGTCTGCGAATTGTCGCGCAAAAACGCATCCATATGACCAAGGCTCAGGCCGGTGTGTTCTACGCGGTGCACTCTGCACGTCCATTTTATGACGAGCTGTGCGAATTCATGGCCTCCGAGCCGGTCATCGTTCAGGTGCTTGAAGGGGAAGGTGCAATTGCCAAAAACCGCGAAGTCATGGGTGCGACGAACCCTGCGGATGCCGCACCGGGCACAATCCGCGCGGAATTTGCCGAGAGTGTTGGCGAAAATTCCGTACATGGATCGGATGCGCCGGAAACGGCCGCCGAAGAGATTGCCTATTTCTTTGCCGGAATGGAATTGGTGGGCTGAACCGCGCCCACATCGATATGATATCTTAAGGGGTCAGCCAGCGGCTGGCCCTTTTATTTTGACTTCGAGACGGGCTGCGGGCGGATGCCAATGCGGGTCGTCATGATCTCAAAGGCGTCACGGTCTTTGTCGAAACAGGAAGATTTGAGCGCGTCAAACCGTATACGCAACGCTTTTTTCTGGTAGTGGGTCACTTTGAATTTTAAAATACGGCGTTCTTGGGAGGGCTAATGTTGTCCCACTTCTCTGCGATGTCTGAGCACACGGCTTTCATCTCGTTAAACTTATAAATGGGCTTGCTGGGTGTGTGATGGGTTTCGCCAGTATTTGCACACAGAACGAAGCAAAGTTCGGCTTCCGGCTTTGCCTCCTCAATGAATGGGAAGTTCGAGAAATATCCGAACATGAATGCTGCTTGGAACTGCGGCATTATGGAGCAAACTCACCAAATAAGGTGAGTATTGCTTGATTTAGAGCGTCGGCCAAAGAGCGGCGATAAACTGACACGCGCCAGTAATGTCTTTGGTTCTTTGAGTTGTGGCCTTGGGGGCCATGAAGGCCTCACCATGCTGCACGTCGATTGACATGCAAAGCCGATTTGAGGGAGTGCGGTTGCTTGAGATGTTCTGATCGACATGCAAGCGCAAGAGCGTGGCGACATACAGCCCCATGTTTTTCCGCTTCTCTTTAGCTGCATCTGTTGCCGTGTCATCCTGTGTCATCCGGAGGACTGCTGCACCTATTTGCTCCACCCCCTTTTCTTGTCCATGCACAAGCATATCCGCGTAAACGGACACCTCAACGCCACCAATCGACAACTTGGCCTGTTTTGCAGGGGAGGACACGAATTGAAAGCCGCTTGTCTGGTTGGACATCGCCAGCAGTGAGTGAAGCACTTCTATGGATTTCACCGCATCATCTTGACGCAACGTACCCTCTGCTGGGTCTGTTGACCTTTGAAGCAACATTTGCTCTGCGGCAACAAGTGGTGATTTAGAGCGTCCGATGTCGCAAAGAAGTTCGACAATCGCCCTGCGTGCGTCACTATACCTTATGATCGGTGCTTTCTGAGGGTGCTTCGCGTTCTTTACAATGCTGATCTGTGTAGTCGGCTTCGACACTAAAAAACGGGCAAGTTCATTTGCTGAAATCTTGGGAGGCTTTGCCATGGATGACTTTCTATCAACTAAAGAATTGGGCGAAGGAAAATCCCTTCATATTGCCAGCCTTTCGCGGCAAGCGATTATAGAATGCGAAGCTGAACACCTCGGCTTTGACGGCTTTTTCGTTTTCGAGACTTCCGAAGCCCCCGGCTCCAAGGGCATAAACATACTCGGCAAGGTTGCGTCATTTGAAGCTGGGGTTCAACTTGCAAATCTGCTGTCAGGATTACGTTTGAACCCCGCCTAGCCCTACTTATCTTTCGGCGCTAATTCTATGTCGAGCGCAGCCATGCACTGCAACAGAAACGCAGAACTGAACCCGCCACGGCTTATCTTGTTCGCCACCCCGCCAGAACTCATATCAACGCCTATCGCCTTAAGGCGCTCTGTAAGCTGGTCTACGGTCACGCCTTGAGCCTTCATGGCCTCGCGCACCATATCCTTCGCCTTGTCCTCGTACTCCGCGTTTACAGGGCTTGCCTTGCGCGCAACGGGTTTCGGCGGCGCTGGTCGTTGCGCCTGATCAATAGTATTCATGCGGCACCTTCTTTAATAACCGAATATGGTGAATATAAGTGTTGACGTGGGTTCTGTCCACTGCCATATATGACTAACCAAATAAGGTTAGCATCATGTCTCAACACTTCCTCCTCTCCCCAGCCGCCAAAACACTTTCACTTGTGAAGGTCATGCGTATGTCTGAGGAAGAAGCCCGCACCGCGTTTCGTCAAATCCGTTGGGCCGAAACCGAAGGAGAGCCGATCTGCCCTGAGTGTGGTTGCGTTGATCATTACGACCTCAAGACCCGTCAGGTATACAAGTGCAAGGGCTGCGCAAAGCAGTTCAGCATCACGTCCGGTACGATCTTCGCCAGCCGCAAGTTGCAGGTACGCGACATTCTGGCGGCAATCGCAATCTTTATAAATGGCGCGAAGGGTTCCCGCTGGTCAACAAGCGCGCATAGGCGGCATCAGCCCCAAGCGCACGCGGTTCTTCAGCCAAATGTATGCCCGCCGCAGAGCATGCGGTTTCAAAGGCTGGGCCAAGGTTTCGAATGGATGATACAGGCGTGCTCATGCGCGCCGGAATAGCCAACCGCACGGCCTTTTGTCACCTGTCTGATCGCTCAAATGCTGGCGTAGTCGGTGATCGGGGGCTGTTGGGGCTCTTTTTTGGGTTCTGCGGCTTTCGCAGACACGGGTACTGGTGTGTTCTGAGACATGATTACAACCTTTAAACTAGAAACAAAAACAACTGATTACGAATATCAATATACGCGCTTAAATGGCCCGTTCAAGACATGGATGTGGCAATTTCGGGGCGATCTAACGCGTCACGGGCAATCCGGTAGCGGGTTTGCTGGTGATACTGCTCCCCAGCTTTCAGCAGGATCGAGGGAAAACCGGGGTTATTGGGGGCATCCGGCCAGCCTTGGGGTTCCAGTGCAATCCCGGAGAATGGCGCGATGGTCTGGCCCGGCAGCGCGGGCGGACCATCCGCTGGCAAACCGCTCCCGTTGTAAATTTGAAGGCCGGGTTCTGTCGTCGCGATCTGCAGGCAAATGCCGCCGGTGCCGGTGAGGGTGGCGATATCCCTGGGGTTGTTCAGGCGTCTGGGCGACAGGCACAGGTTTGCATCCAGGGGGCGATCCACAGGCACGGCGCGATCCGTCCGAAAATCATACTGCGACCCGGCAACAGAAAGGATTTGTCCTGTGGGCAAATTCCGGTCATTCACCGGAAGGTAATGCGCGGCATCGACCCGGAGCCTGTGGTGTCGTATATCCGCACCGTTATCAAGCGTCCAATAGGGATGATGTGCAATATTCACGACCGTATCAAAATCGCTGCTTGCGGTGATTTTCACGCTCAGGGTGCTGTCCTGCTCAAGCGCGTAAGTGACACAAACCCGCCGCGTTCCCGGCAATCCCATCGCGTAATCGGCCAGTTCAACCGCAAGGGTTACCGCCACATCGGTCTGCTCGCAGACCTCCCATTCCAGCGTATTCAACCCCTCATCACCGCTGTGCAGGCAGTTCACACCTTCATTCAAAGGCATCTGGAACAGCTTGTCATCAATGTGCACCTGCCCGCGCGATATGCGGTTGGCAACCGGACCGACGATCGCGCCTGCATAAAAGGCAGCGGCCTCAAAAGAAAACGGATCGGCAAACCCCAGAACCAGACTGCGTGGATGTCCCCTGAGCCAAAGCCCTGCCAGTGTTGCACCGCGCGCCAGGATATGTGCGGTCAGATCGGCAGACTCCAAGACTATCATGGGCATCACCCTCCAGCATCATGGCGCGTTGGTTTGTGACACTAAAAATCGCGACCGCCAAGCTTTAGCTGCAGCTTTTAGGACGGCGCAATCTTCAAGGGCTGCGATTGGTATTCAGGTTCCAGATAAACCTGCGTCGCCTGCGCATGACCGGTCCCGGCATTGTAGATGAAGCGTTTGAGCAATTCGGTCTGAAATTCAAACTCCCTTGCGCGTTCGGCAAACCCTGTTGGCAGGTGATCGCGCGTGTCGATTTGGGAAAATTCCATTTCCCGGCACATGTTCAGCAACGGCATGCAGATATCAGCCAGGACATTCGTTGCCAGCCGTTCAGCGTGATCAGAGTAGGGTTCCTGAAAACCGATGTCCTGATGGAACGCGTTGTTCAGAGAGCCCATGAACTCCTTGACCCTGAAAATCGCGTTTCGTACGCCGTCCTTCAGTTCCATTACCAGAACATGCACGCCCGAAAGAACGAGGCCGGGCAGTTCCACCAGGAATTCGGGCATGGCCAGAACCTGCTTGCCATCCGTGAGTGACAACAGACACTTGCGAACCGAATGAGCCAGGCGTGCGACGAGAATAGCATCGATGTCGCTTCGCTCCTGAAAGGATACGCGATTGCGAAAGCCGCGGCCCAGCACCTCACAGGACCGCAATGTGATGGTTCGGTCCTCGCCTAATGCAAGGTTCAGCGTTAAAATACGTTCGCTCAAATCCGACGGGACTGGCATGACTGCATTTCGGTTAACCATTTCATTCGTCCAAGCATATTGATCTATGCTGACAGACTGCATGAAAATTCCCTGCCAAAGGTAAATGGACCGTACGGTGCCTGTTGCGTTATGTGCGCGCAACACTTGAGGATCGCGTATCTTTTGGTTGAATATATCTTGATTAGGTTGATAAATTGCAACTATGAGTTGCTTAATTCAGATTTTAGTTGGGCCATGGTGGTCATTTACTATTTGGAATTGAAACGGTTGGGGGAGCGGGCTTTTGGATGGGGCAGACACAGCGGACTTAACGATTATCGGTATCGGTTCATCTGCGGGCGGGCTTGAAGCCATCCGCGAATTGGTCGCGACGCTACCCACCGATTTACAGGTGGCCTATGTTGTCGTGCAACATATGTCACCGCATCATAAAAGCCTTATGACGGAACTGGTTGCGCGCCAGACAAGTCTTGCAGTGCGTGATGTCAAAGATGGATGCAGGCCTGAGCCTAACGTCATCTATGTGACGCCCCCCAAGACGGATGTTGTCTATGATGCCGGCAAGCTGTGTCTTGTCGATCCGAGCCACGAAGTCGCCACTCCCAAACCTTCGGTAGATCGGTTTCTATCCAGCCTTGCCGATGAGCATGGCGAGAAATCAATGGCGATTATCCTGTCGGGCACGGGTACAGATGGAGCTTATGGGGTCCAGGCGATCCGTGAAGCGGGCGGCATTACAATCGCACAGGACACCGAGAGCGCGAAATACGACGGCATGCCAATGGCGGCGATGCAAACCGGCTGCGTCGATTTGGTGTTGCGCCCCTTTGAGATCGGCACCCATCTTCAGAAAATACTGACCTCGCCACGCGATTTTGATGCCTTCCGCCAGGAAACAAGCGAACAAGGCCCTTCATCTGATCTGTTGCAAATCCTGTTGGCCCGCACCCGCGTGGATTTCAGAGAATACAAGCAAACCACCATCAACCGGCGCATAGAACGGCGCATGATCGCTCTGGGTATCGATAGCCATGAGGAATACACGCAATTTTGCCGCGTCAATCCAAACGCTGTGGATGCGTTGTTCAAGGATCTGCTGATTTCAGTTACGCGGTTTTTCCGCGATAAAAACGAGTTCCAAACCCTTCGGGAACTTTTGCCTTCGCTTTTGAACAAGCAGAGCACGGCCCCTTTTCGGGTCTGGATCGCCGGCTGCGCGACCGGTGAAGAGGCCTATTCCATCGCGATTTTACTGTCCGAAGCTCTAGGCGGCGCAAAGGTGAACCTAAAAGACCATGTGCAGATTTTTGCCACGGATATCGACAAGGACGCTTTGGAAGTGGCCCGCAAAGGTGTCTATGGCATGGCCGCGCTCAACGATATTCCGCGCGATCTTGCGGACCGGTATTTCATCCAGCAAAATGACGGAATCAGGGTGATCGACTCCCTGCGTTCCGCGATCTTGTTTTCGGATCACAATGTCTGTCAGGATCCGCCGTTTCAGAAGGTGGACTTGCTCTGTTGCCGTAACCTGCTGATTTATTTCGGGAATGCGCTTCAACATAAGGTCATGTCACGCTTTCACTATGCGCTCACAGACAACTCCCTGATGTTTTTGGGCACGGCTGAAACCGTTGCCGGTTCTGACGAACTTTTCATTCAGGACAGCCAATCCGCTCATATCTATCGGCGCCGCTCAATCCGGCGCTCCGAGCAAACGCCCTTTGCCAATCCGCGAAACCTGCCGCAGTCGCGCAGAATTCCCGCACCGTCCTCCGGCAGCCCCGCTGGCGATTCTACCGATCGTCAGATGTTCGAAGCCCTGGCGCTGGCCCTGGGCAAAAATTCGGTTCTGGTTACAAACGAATATTCGATCGTTCGGATTTATGGCAACGTCAGTTCCTATATCGAGATGACCGAAACCAGCAACCTCAAGATGCACATCGATCTTTTGCGCCGACCGTTTCGTGAAGAAGCGCGCAGTCTGGTGACCCTTGCGCTAAAGAACGCAGAGCATCGTTCCGGGGTGCGCCATCTTCTGGCCGAGGATGATGATGCGGAAATTCGTCTGGATGTTTATCCGATCATCGCACGCGATCTGAACGAACGCGCGGCACTGGTGGTTTTCAGCGAAGTACAGGTCGATCGTGCCCGCGCTTTCGAGCGACAGGACACTACGGGCGAAGACGCTTTTGAAACCGACCGCATTCGCTTGTTGGAAGACGAGGTTGCCACGACGCGTGAAGCCTTGCAGCAAACCATCGAGGAGTTGGAGACTTCCAACGAGGAATTGCAATCTCTGAATGAGGAGTTGCAATCCACCAATGAGGAGTTGCAGGCCACCAATGAGGAGTTGGAAACCTCCAACGAAGAGTTGCAATCGACAAATGAGGAATTGATCACCGTCAACGAAGAACTGCAGGTGACTGCGGCAGAATTGAGCGGGCGGACGGGTGAATTGATGTCCGTGCTTGAAACGGCACCGCTTGCGATCATGGTGCTTGATACGGCGTTGCAGATTACCCAAGCCACGAATGCCGCTGCCGAGCTTTTCAACCTGTCGCGCCCCATTGCACACCCGCATGTCAGCCAATGTGTCTTGCCCGAAAACTGTCCCGCTCTGGCTCCGATTTGCAATGAAACCCTGAAACTTGGAGAACCGATTTCGCGTGAGTTCACTTCCAAAGGCGGTCGGTTCACTCTGATGTGTTCGCCCTTCTTTGACATGCGGGGCCAGATGAAGGGGTCCACCATGGTCATATCCCAGTTCCCCGGCCTTGCGCAGGAGTTGGATATGATCCTGGATCATGCCGAAATTTTCATGCTGAACCGGGCAACGGACGGGACCATCCTGAGAATTAGTCAGAAGTCTGCCGATCTTCTTGGCACAACGCGCCGCGAGGCCGAAGGTCAGAACTTTTACAAGTTGGCGAGCAAACAAGTGGCAAATGCGGTTAAGGAGCGCGACAAGCTGTTGATGGAGAACACATCCGGGCGGCTCCAGCACGTTAATGCTGTTGTCGAACAGCAAAGCGGTCAAAAGCGCTGGATGAGTTCTGAAAACTTCATATTCGCAGATCCCTCACAAAAGGAGTCTTCGATCTATTCTGTTGGCACCGATATCACCGATGTCGTGATGGCCAGAGACAAGGCGGAAGATGCGCTTGAACAGCTTACCTTGTTGCAAAATTTGGCACATGTTGGGTTTTGGGCGATCGACTTGAATGACAGATCGGTTTACTGGTCCTCTGAGGTCTACCGCATCCACGGCGAGGACCCGGACGGGCCACCGCCTGATCTCTCCAAGGGTCTTGACTATTATCACCCCGAAGATCGCGCAGCGGTCGAAAAGGAAGTTGCGCGCGTCATGGAGAAGGGTGGTGATTTCCATTTCATCCGTCGGATTATCACCCGACAGGGCGAGGCCGTCAAAGTCGAGTCCTTTGGGTTGGCGCGTGCGGATCAGGATGGTGAAATCAAGCGTATCATCGGCGTGTTTCGCGCCATGCCAGAGGATTGAGAACGCATATTGACCTATCGTCTGATCGGCCGGAAATTTTGGCTTTCGCCTTGACGCTTTGGTGTGCGGGGCGCATTGATAAGGCAAAACCGATGGGGAGAATGAACATGAATTTCAAATCAACAGTGACAGCACTTGCCTTGATGGGATCGGCCGGAATGGCCAGCGCACAATGCAACGAGGTTGTATTCTCTGACGTGGGTTGGACCGATATTACCGCCACCACGGCGGTGGCGACGGTGATTCTGGAAGCTTTGGGCTATGATACAGACATCAAAGTCCTCTCGGTTCCGGTTACCTATACGTCCATGGCACAGGGCGATATCGACGTATTTCTGGGCAATTGGATGCCGACGATGGAAGCCGATATCGCGCCCTACCGCGAGGCCGGAACGGTGGAAACCCTGCGCGAAAACCTGAGCGGCGCAAAATACACATTGGCCGTGAACAAGGCGGCCAAAGACCTCGGCATCAAGGGTTTTTCCGATATTGCAGCCCATGCTGAGGCCCTGGATGAGCAGATATACGGCATTGAACCTGGCAATGATGGCAACCGGCTGATCCAGTCGATGATTGACGCGGATGCCTTTGGTCTCAAAGAATTTGAGGTCAAGGAGAGTTCGGAGCAGGGGATGCTGGCGCAGGTCGAAAGGCTCACCAAAAAGGACGAGCCCATCGTCTTCCTGGGCTGGGAACCGCATCCGATGAATGCGAATTTCGATATGGGATATCTGACCGGGGGCGATGATTTCTTCGGCCCGAACCTAGGCGGGGCCTCGGTCTTTACCAACACGCGCAAGGGATATTCCGCGGAATGTCCCAATGTTGGCAAGCTGCTGGCAAACCTTGAGTTTACCCTCGCCATGGAAAACGAAATCATGGGTGCGATTTTGAATGACGGGACGAATCCTGCCGAAGCTGCGGCTTTGTGGATCGAGAATAACCCTGATGCGCTCAAGACCTGGCTCGCCGGCGTCAAAGATGTCGAAGGCGACGATGATGCCTTTGAGGCCGCCGCCAAAGTCCTGTTGAAGTAATCCAATCAATACTGTCGCGCCCGCCTCCTTTGGGGGCGGCGTGCATCCGGGGAAGGGGCGGCATGAACTGGCTGACGGAAAACAAGATACCCGTGGGCCAGTGGGCGGCGGCGTTCTTTGACTGGCTGCAAACCAACGGTGAGTGGTTTTTCGATGGGTTGGCCGAGTTCATGGAGGGCATGATCGACCTGATCCTCTGGATTTTGCAGACACCGCATCCCTTTGTGATCATTGCCGCTTTTGCCGGGGTAACGTGGTTCATGCAGCGCAGCTGGAAGGTTTGCCTCTTCGTGACCTTCGGCTTTTTGTTCATCCTCAACCAAGACTATTGGGAGGAGATGACGGAGAGTATCACGCTTGTGCTATCGGCCTGCGTCGTTTGCATGGCCGTGGGGGTGCCCATCGGGATTGCCGCCGCGCATCGCCCGCGCTTGTTTCAGGCAATGCGCCCTGTGCTTGATTTGATGCAGACCCTGCCGACCTTTGTCTATCTCATTCCGGCGATTGTGTTTTTCGGGATCGGCATGGTGCCGGGCCTGATTGCGACCGTGATCTTTGTGGTGCCGGCCCCGATCCGCCTGACCCATTTGGGGATCAGCTCGACCCCCAAACCGCTGTTGGAGGCCGCGGATGCCTTTGGGGCCACGCCGATGCAAAAACTCTGGAAGGTCGAACTGCCCTATGCGCTGCCGCAAATCATGGCCGGTCTGAACCAGACGATCATGTTGTCGCTCTCCATGGTGGTCATTGCCGCCCTTGTCGGGGCGGATGGGTTGGGCGTGCCGGTCGTGCGGGCGCTCAATCAAGTCAACACGGCGCTCGGGTTTGAAAGCGGTTTCATCATCGTCGTGGTTGCGATCATGCTGGATCGAATGCTGCGCGTGGATCGCAAATGACAAGCGCTGTGGAATTTGATAATGTGTCGATTGTTTTTGGGGATGCGCCTGCCAAGGCTTTGCCCGAAATGGATGCGATGAAAACCCGCGCCGAGGTGCAGCATGCCACCAATCAGGTGCTGGGCGTGCACGATTGCTCGCTGACCGTCCCAGCGGGTGAAATCCTGGTTCTGATGGGGCTATCGGGGTCTGGAAAATCCACTTTGTTGCGCGCGGTCAATGGGTTGAACCCGGTTGTGCGCGGTGCGGTACGCGTCTTTGACGGCGAATGGTCCTGTGATGTGACCCAAAGTTCTGCGCAGGATTTGCGCCGCGTGCGCCGTGAATGTGTATCGATGGTGTTTCAGCAATTTGGCCTGCTGCCCTGGCGCACGGTGCGTGAAAACGTGGCTTTGGGGCTGGAACTGGCGGATGTGCCCAAATCGGAGCGCATAAGGCGCGCCAATCAACAGCTCGAACGCGTTGGTCTGAGCGATTGGTCAGATCGCAAGGTCGGGGAATTGTCGGGAGGTATGCAGCAGCGCGTCGGCCTTGCGCGTGCCTTTGCGACGGATGCGCCGATCCTTCTGATGGACGAGCCGTTTTCCGCGCTCGACCCCTTGATCAGAACCCGCCTTCAGGATGAATTGCTCGAGCTGCAAGGGGATCTGAAACGCACGATCATCTTCGTCAGCCACGATCTGGATGAGGCCTTTAAGCTGGGCGACCGGATCGCCATCATGGAAGGGGGTCGCATCGTGCAATGCGGCACGCCGCAGGAGATTTTCTCAAATCCGGTGAATGAGTACGTTGCCGATTTCGTCGCGCATATGAACCCGCTTGGCGTGCTGAATGCGGCCGACGTGATGGAGCCGGTGGATAGCGTCCCGGCCGATAGCGTCCCTGCCGATAGCGATGTCGAGACGGTGATGCGCAGGCTGCTGCAAACCGACAGCCCGCTCGGTGTGGAGAAAGACGGCACCGTGATCGGGCAAATTACCAGGCGCGGCGTGATCGCGCGGCTGTTGGATCCGCGCGACAAGGCCTGAGGGCGCGCGACTACTGCAGGCTTTGAAGGTATGCGAGCAGATCGGCGATGGGTTGGCTTGTCATGATCGGTTGGCCTGTTTCGGTGGCGATCGCAACGCCCTGACCCTCAAAAAACCACCCGTAAACGGGCATATCGCTGCCGTGGCTGACCAAAGGGTCGCGCCCATCAATGCGCTTGATGACGCGGTAAATGGGAAATTGCCCGTCCGCCCTCGCCGAAAGCTGTGTGAGATTCGCAGGCTGCACCAAGAGAACAGGTGCCATCGGTCCGTTCCCCTCGGCCTGCGCCCCGTGACAGGCCGCGCAATGCAAATCATAGAGTTTTTCACCCTCTGTGACATCCTGCGCATGCGCTACGCTGCTCAAGAACACCAAAATGGTCGCAATAAATCGCATTGTCCTCTCCTTTTGCTGATCCGCTTAACCCTAGCACTGTCTTTTCAGAGCGGCGTTGACCTGCATCAAGCCACGTCGCACCGTGATGGCGAAAGATAATGCTTTTTAGGACCGCTCGGCGCGTTATGACACCGTCAATCAACGGGTATGAATAAGAGGCGTTGCGCACGCAAATCAAACCGCGCTTTCGACAACCCGGACCGTTTGGGCGGCTCAATCGGCTGCGCTGAGTGGCGAGCATGTGGCTGCGGCATTAGCGCATCGGGTGGAGAGCCCGAGCGCCAGGCCAATGTCAGCGGTTCGCTTTCGATAGGACGCGCTTTTCAAGATTGCGCGCAATCAATGCGCTTCATCCTCCCGCGCCGCCTGCTACGGCGCGGTTTTTTGAAGCCATCGATCCGGCGCTTAAAAGCCTCACTTAATCAGGGATTTGACCTTCTGGGCGACCGCTTCGGCGGTAATGCCAAACTCTTCGTAAAGCGTGCTGGCAGGGGCGGATGCACCGAAATCATGCATGCCGATAAATCCGGATTTCTCACGCTTGCCGCGCTCCCCGAACAGCCAGCGGTCCCAGCCAAAGCGAATACCCGCCTCAA